>NZ_VMHP01000001.1:1914916-2234069 GCF_008795985.1 Marinobacter halotolerans
GAAAGCAGTCGCAATACCGCGGTTAGCGCCATGGGTATCGAATTTGTGGACGTTGGAAACGATTACATTACCGGCCGGATCCCGGTCGACGGCCGTACGGTGCAGCCTTTCGGAATCCTGCACGGTGGCGCGTCAGTGGTGCTGGCGGAGACACTGGGTAGCATGGCTGCAAACTACTGTCTGCGTGAGGAAAACCAGATTGCCGTGGGGTTGGACATCAACGCCAACCATATCCGTTCCGCGTCCAGCGGCTGGGTTTACGGCACTGCTCGGCCGGTTCACCTGGGTGGCACTACCCAGGTATGGGAGATCCGCATGGAAAACGAGGAAGGTAAGCTTATCTGTATTTCACGGCTCACCATGGCCGTCATCAACCGGGGGTGATTCCGACGTCGGTCGGGTGCTCAGAAAACCGCGCTCAATAAAATCGCTCATCACAATATCGTAGGTGCCGTCCGGCACCTCGCGTGCAATTTTGTAGACCTCGCCCGATGCGTCCTTCACGTCCTCACTCAGGTTGATCTGCCGATAGGGGGTGATAGGCTTTTTGTCAGCATCCCGGACCAGCAGGATGATCGGCCGGAGTTTGCTGCTTTTCTGATTGGCCACCACTATTCCGACTTCGTCGTTCTCCAGCTCAACAATAGAGCCTGGGGGATAGACGCCGATCATTCGGATAAATTCCACCGCCAGCTCCGCATCAAACTGGGTGCCCTTGTTGCGATGGATGATCTGCAGCGCCTGCATGGACGCACGGCCCTTATCGTAGACCCGGGAGCTGGTGATGGCGTCGTAGGTATCCACAAGCCCGACCATTTTCGCAAACACCGGAATCTGCTGGCTGGGCAGGCCGCGGGGGTAACCCTTGCCATCCATCCGCTCATGATGGGAATAGGCCACATCCACCGCCGCGTGTTCGAGCGTAGGCAACCCGGCCAGCACATCGCGGCCGTAGGTGGCGTGTTTTTTCATGATGTCGAATTCTTCCGGCGTTAGTGCCCCGGGCTTGTTCAGGATGGCATCGTCAATCCGCATCTTGCCAACGTCGTGCAGCATGCCACTGAGCGCCAGAACGCGGATCTCGTCCTCCAGCAGCCCCAGGTGCTTGCCAAAAGCTGCGGAAAGTATCGATACGTTGATGCAATGTTCCGCGGTGTACTCGTCCTTGTTCTTGATCTTGCTGAGCAGCAACAGGGCGTTTTCGTTCCGCAGTACGCTGTCCACAGTGTTGTCGACCGTCTGACGAATCTCGTTCATGTCCAGCATCCGGCCCAGGCGTATGCTGGACATGATCTGTTTGGCGGTTTCCTTGGCATGACCGTAGTGGGTCCGCGCCCTGGCCATTTCCCGGGCCGTGTCGATTTTATTGATATAGGTGACACGTTTTTTTGGCAGGGAACTGGTTTTTCGGATATCTGCGGCGGTTTTCTTTTTGCCTGTCGTGATAGGCGATTTTTCGAACGATCTGACGACGTCGACGCGGCCTTCGATGACAACCCAGTGGCACTGGGATTGCACCGAAAGCAGGTCGTCCTCATTCTGGATCACAAAACCCTGGAGCAGGAAATTGGTGTCCTCCCACGGCCGATCCAGGCGAATCACGTGCATGCCAATGGTCAGTTGGGATACTGGAATTTCCGTTTCGACGATGTCCTGGTGAAAGGAGCTCATCTTTTACATCCTGACTGCTGTTCCGGCACGAAGCCCCGACCGGTAAGTATGCCGCGTATTACAGCTTTACGCGGGTCTGACGGGTTAAAAATTTGTCAAATCTTGTAACCGAAATACGACTCTCTTACATCCAGATTAGCAGCGACTAGCGCCCCTGTAACATAAAAGTCTCGTATTCCAGCTTTTCGAACTTCCGCGACAGAAGCCACAGACCGGCAAGTGCCGCAAGAAGTGTTGAAGCGGCGAAACCATAGCCGTAGAAGGACGCGCCCATTTCGATGGTGATGAAGGTGAAGGCAATGTTTCCGAAAAAAAACAGTGCGCACAGTGTCACGTTGATGCCCCGGGCATCCAGGTAGAACAGCACATTCTGGATGGCCAGCAGTAGCAACTGGATGCTGACTGCCACCAGGTCGATGTGGAACAACGGCAGATACAGAGGCGAGATGCCGATCGCCGCCAGCAGCTCCTCGCTCCAGAGGAAGATGAGGATAACGGTCAGCCCCTGCACCTTGAAGATCTCGTAGATGCCATTGCGGGCAACCACAACCATCTGGTCCCGGAAGCGGTTGATCCGCTGCAGGGTGTCCCCTTCCCGGACGGCGTTGTAGAAGCGTTCGTAGGCTTCTGCGAAGTCGGTCTCCATTCGCACCAGAAAAACCGCCATGCCCGGAATGATGGACATGTAGGCAAGAAAAATCGGCAGGTCGTAGATCACCGACGCCCGGAGGCTGGCAATAACCGGCTGGGAGGTATCCGGGTGGAACCAGAAGATAAACTTGTCGGCCCACACTGCCGCATTGAACAGCAGCCCGGTGAGAATCAGTGTCGGGAAGATCTGCCGACGCCGGGCAAAATCAAAGCGTATGAAGCGGTTGCCGGGATACTGGCGGATGATGGTGTAGAAAAAGCTGAAAAAAAGCAGGCTGTGGCCCAATAGCAGCCCGGTCAGCAGGCCTTCCAGACCAAACCGGGACAGCATCACGGCACTGACCACGGCAGTGGCGTATCCCAGTGCAAACACCACCACAATGCGCCGGTAGGATTTCATGCTGGACAGAAAAATGGTGACCGGCCACAGGTTACACAGCACCACAAAGTTGGCCAGCATCAGTAGCCGGTAAAGCACCGATGTGCCGCCAAAGAAAAACATCATGGCCAAAAGGCCGAGGCCCAGGGACAGGGTGGTGGTTACCCAGATCAGTCCCATCAGATTGGGCAGGATCAGATCGCTGCGTTTGGCATAGAGCCGGTCCGCGACCCAACGGGTAAACACATGCTGGAACAGGCCGGACAAGGTCAGAGACACGGCCATCAAATAGGTGACCGAGACCAGAAACTGCACCACCAGGGTGCCGGACACTTTCAGTGCCAGGCTGGTGATGCCGATCAACATTACCCCGAGCACGGAAAGCACCCAGGGGCCGGAACTGATAATGCCGGCCAGGCCGTAGGCCTCGAACAGGTTCAGGAAGCTGTCCCGTTTCAGTATGCGGCGGATTTCGAAACCGATGCCGGCCATCAGTGATCAAGCCCCTGTTGGTAGATGGATCGGTAGGCTCCGAACATGCTGTCCAGCGTGTAGAACTTCTGCACACGTTCAAGTCCGGCCTTCTGGGCCCGGCGCCACTGTTCCGGATTCGATAGTAGCCGCACCGCTTCCCGGGCCGTGGCTTCGGGATCTGCGATTGGCACCACCGCACCGCTGGCACCGAGGGCCCGGTCTTCTTCCGTGGTTCCTTCCAGCAATTCGCGGCAGGCACCCACATCGGTGGCCAGACACGGCAGGCCGGCGGCGTGGGCTTCCAGTATCACCAGGGGCAAGGCTTCAGAGATAGACGTCAGCACCATCAGACCCAGTTGCGGCAGTATGTCGTTCACATTCTGAAAACCGAGAAACTTTACCTGCCGGCTCATGCCCAGGCTGTCCACCAGCTCTTTGCATTCGCGAACGTAGGTTTCGTCTTCATCCTCGGGCCCCACGATCCAGCCTTCGGCGTCGGGAATGACGTCGGTGACCGAGCGCATGGCGCGGATAAAGGTCTTGATGTCCTTGATGGGAACCACCCGCCCGACCAGCCCGAGCACTTTGGGGATAGCGTCGGGGCGGGCCGCCCTGGCCGCTTCAAAGCGGGCTGGATCAATGCCGTTGGGGATGATGCAGGTGCGTTCCTCCGGTGCGCCATCCTGAAGCTGGCGCTCGCGGTTGCCCAGATACAGGGAAACGATCGGGGCAGCCTGCTGGTAGGCCAGGCGCCCCAGGGCTTCAAAGAACCGGATCCACAGCCGGCGGATATAACCCAGCTGCTCGTTCAGGGTACCGCTGACCTGATCCGTGGGGTCGTGAATCCAGTCCGCCTGGGACAGGTCGATTTTGCGCTCCTTGGTGTAGATGCCGTGTTCACTCAGGGCAAAGGGGATGCCACGTTGCTCACTGGCGATGGCCCCCAGCAAACCCGCGTAGCCGGTGGAGATCGAATGCAGCATTCGCACCTGCGGCATCCTGCGGGCAACTTCGGCAAGCTGGAACAGCGGCGCGTGCATAATGCGGACGGACCAGAAGTAGTCGACAAACGACGGCTCGGTGCAGTATTTGCGATAGCTCTCGTCGATCATCTCCCAGCTCTGTTCGCTGTAAAGAAAATCCTCCCGGCTGATTCCCCCTTTCTGGCCCAGATCGGCGAATACCCGGTGGAGTATTTCCGGCGGTACCGACGTCGCCGACTTGAACTGCTCGTGCAGGCATTTCTGCGCCTCGAAGGCCGCCTTGTTGCCCTGCGTCGGCCGAGGTTTGTTCACCGTCTCGGTATCCATCAGGTAGTGGCATTCCAGGTGGGTGACATTGTCCGGCAGGACGTATTGCTGTTTGCCGTAGTGTTTACGGTCACCGCCCAGAAAAATCAGGGCGAAGGTGTACTCCGGCAGTCCGGTGATGATCTGGTGTACCCAGGACGACACCCCTCCGCGGATAAACGGATAGGTGCCTTCCAACAGCAGCGCGATGTCTGCTTTGGGGCTGCTCTGTTTCATAGCCAGGCCTCGATGATCGGGCGGTTGGCGGGGTGAAAACGCTCCGGCGGGCAGGCGGACAGATGTCTGCGCACCTGGGCAAAATCCCGGCGCAGGAAGGCGATTTCCCCCAGATAGGGCATGATGGTTTCCGGGGCCGAGCCGCCGGCAAGGGCCGATCTGAATGCCTCCTCGGCACCGTCGATATTGTCCAGGGCCAATTCCACCCGGCCCAGCAGGCGCCAGTCGTTGTGTTGGGAGCGGCGGTTGACCAGGCGGCGCAGGAGTTTTCGTGCGCTCTCAAGGTAATACTGTTTCAGGCTGCCCTGGGCCAGGCCCAGATAGGCCATTTCCCACCACACCTGTGCCAGTCGGCGCTCAAGAACAACGCTGTCCAGGTCACTGGCGCTCTGCAGGGATTGCTGGAGTCGCCCGGCGCGCTGAGCCAGTGTCTTTTCTTTCTGCTCCAGCATGGAGTAGGCCAGTAATCGCACGTCGTCCGCAGGGTCTCGGAGTGCTTCACGGAGGATATCAATCGCCTCGCGATCGTTCATCTGGCGGGTGGCCATCATCGCGCTCAGCCGTTTGTTGGTGCTGCTGGCCTCCCGCAGCACCTGGCGCAGGCCGCCCTGGCTATAGATAACCTGAAGGTTCATGTCGATGGGCTGGAATGGCAGTTCCGGAATGTCCATCTCCTGCCAGGGCACATCCCGTTTTGACCGTGGCAGATACAGCGCCAGCAGAATGCCCAGGATCAGTCCCACACTGCCGATAAACGGAATGGCAAACTGCAGGGTGAACAGAAAAATGGCGGCGGTTAGCGGCTGGCCGCGGTAGCGCGATGGCAGTAGCGGAAGCAATACGACGGCGAGGATCGCGCAGGCCATTGCATGAGCGATCAGGTAGGCGACCAGATGAATATCCGATGCGTCCGGCGAGAGCAGGCCGATAACACCGCCGGTCTCCAACGCCAGGGCGATCAGTGCAAACCAGTTACCGGCCATAGGGGATTTCCTGTTGGTCGGGCGACACAAAATCCTGCAGCCATTGCTCGGCCTGAGCGCGATCACTGATCTGGAGGGTTTTTGGCATCGGCAGGTCGCTGACGTGCAGACCCAATTGCTCCCGCAGGCCGTCGTCCAGCCTTTGCAGGTAGCCCGCCAGGCCCAGTTCGTCGGTCAGGGGCATGAGTATCACAATCTGCCTTCTGCCCTGAAACGTGTGCTCGGCGATAACGTCCAGCCACCGACGGATCTTCTGGATGAAGTCGGCGACGAGTGCTCCGGTCTGGTCATCCGGAAGAGACAGGCCGGCCATGGCAGCGGGTAAACTGAAGGTCTCCGCATCCCGCCCGACCCGAGCCAGGTGACGACGTAACGCCCGCCAGTCCGGGGTGTCGCCGGCGGAAGCGTCGGTCTGTTCGTGAACGATGTCGGCCATGTGGCCCGCCAGGATGGCAAGCAGCCGCAGGGAACGGGCTTCAAAACTGAAAAACGGCATGGCCTCAATGACACAGAGGCCGATGAACCGGTCCTGGGAATCAATGAGCGGAATCACCGCTAAAAGGTCGGTATCCAGTTCATCCATGCGCTTGCGGAACTCGGTCTGTACCGACACCAGTTTGCGCTCTGTCAGAGCATGCTGCAGCAGCGGATCCCGGGGATTCACCTTGCGAAAGCGGCCAAGGGTGGCAAGGGGTTCGGCCTCGGGCCGACCATCGGTCACGGCATAGATACCGGCGATCTGAAGCTGACCGTAACGCATCAGCAGTTGCAGCATCAGGGCGGCGCTCTGTCTGTTAAGTCCGGTCTCGCCGGATTCGTCGATCTGCGCGTAGAGGCGTCTCAGCGCTTCCCGCAAGCTGCTTGAACTGCCGGCCAGTTGCTGCTCCAGGCGATCATGGGAGACTTTCAGCAGATAATAGTTGCGAGTGAACTCCTCCAGCCGGGAGCCGCGGTATTCATTGCTCGCTTCCAGTCGCTGTCGTTGCCGCTCCCAGTAGTCGCGGAATTCCCCCGCCAGCAGGCTGACGCCCAATACGCCAATGGTCCACACATAGGGGAAGCCCGTTTCTGCGGTCATACCCAGGCGCAGGTGCAGGCCCAGAGCGGCAATCAGGATCAGTGCCGACACCAGTGCCATGAAAAAGCCGTACCGCAGGCCGACAAGCAGCGCCCCCAAGGCTGTCCATGGAAAGTTGCCGTTCAGGTAGAACGGATCTTCCGGCCGGTACCAGATATTGAACGCCAGGAAAAACCCGGTGATCAGCAGCGTTTCCAGCCATTTGAGGATGGTGGGAACGCTCGCCTTCTGGTCGGTTGTCTGTTCTTCCTCGTCCATAGTGAACCCTGTTAGTCCGGCGGTGTTAGGGGCTTTCAGTCAGCGGCATGGCTTCGGTCAATTCGTCCAGCACCTTGTGAGCTGCAACGCTTACGCTCTCGCGTCCCCAGCCGGTGCGGGCCGAGGTGCCGGACCAGATAACCCGGTTATCTCTGGCACTGCGTATTTCCAGGGTAATACCCACGGCCGGCTCGCCATCGAGACCACTCTTGTAGCGCCACTCTTCTACCGTGCCGGTAAACAGGTAGTCGGCACCGTCATTGCGGGCGGAACTGATGGCCGTCTGCTGGCGTTCACTGTTTTCATACATCAGGGGATTGCGGTCATCCGGCAGATAGAGCGTCACGTTCCCGCTGCCTTTGGCGCGGAGCATGGCCGAAAGCACACTGGCGGCCTGGTCGCCGGCCTGAGGTGTCTGTGACAGGTTGATCAGCGGAAGCACCGCGAACTGGCCGTCTTCCGGAATTGGCGACCCTTCTTCAGTCTGGATAACCGAACAGCCGGTCAGAGCCAGCAGGGTAAGCCAGAGTGCAAGCGACTGGCAGTGGCGTAGTGTTTTCATAGCGGTCTCCTTTAGCGACCCAGGTATAACGTGTAAGTGAGATTGAGTTCGGTCCGGCCATCACCGTCCAGCCCCTCCGACGACCAGCGCCCGGACAGGGCCAGTTCATCGTCGCCCAGTAGTCGCCAGCCCAGCCCCGCATCCACTCCGAATTCGGTTGAAGAGGTGGATAATACATAACCGGCATCCAGTCCGAGAAACAGCCGGGGCGAGGGGGTGGAGCGATAGAGCGCATGGGGTTCACCACTGAACCAGCGTGTGCTGACGCCGATCCGCTCGTAGTTCTCTGTGAGCAGCCCGGCCGGGGCCAGTGGCTGGTTCAGCGCTTCAGTGGTGGAAGCTGGTAAAGCGTCCGTCAGGGACAGCTGCTGATTACGGTAGCCGGCGCTGACCGTCCAGGCCGGATCATTGCGAAAAAGGGTGTAGGTGGCGTTCAGGTCCAGGCCAAAGCCCTCTGCCAGCTGGTCATCTTCCAGGCTGTTGACGGTCAGCTGTTCGACCTGGGAGTTCAGATTCATTCGTGAAAACGGCGTATAGCCAACGCTGAAGTAAGCCCGGTGTCGACGGGTCAGCCACCAGGCCTCGGCGCTGTCTGGCGTGCGTTCCCGGAACCGGTAGCCGGTGCCGAATACGATTCGGTCAAACACCTGCCAATCGTAGCTGGCGGACAGTGCCAGGTCGTTTTTCTGATACCGTGGAAGAAGGCTTGCCGAAAGCGACCAGGCGGCATTGCCGGAACGTCTGTCCAGGGTAATGGATGCCTCGGTATTGCGCCCTGGCGTTTTGTTCAGTCGTCCGGAGGAGTCGGCGTCCAGAGTCTCGGCCGACACCAGCCAGCGGAGTTCGTCCTGGCTGAACTGGCCGGTTACACCGGTGCGTCGGACGGTGAAATTACCCAGGTTTTGCCACTGGCTCCCGACCTGGACGGCGCGATTGAAATTCTGGTGCAGGTTGACGGTATCCCGCAGCGTGTCCTGCCGTTGCGTCGCGGCCATGGGTCGGTCGAGCTGTTGCAGCTGGCGAAGGTAGCGGTCGGCCAGTTGCTGGCGGTTTTCCGGGACGGGATAGAGCGGCTCGGATCGCTGGGCCGGTGAATCGACCGGGGGCTGCTCCGGCACCAACTGGCGCAGATTGGTGGCCGTGCCCGGTGAGCCGGTCTGCTCAAGCAGGTCCGCGGTTGCCCGCAGCCACTGCGGGTCTGCGTCCCGAATATCCAGGCCCCGGCGGAACCAGTGCAGGGCCTGTTGGGGTTTGCCCAGGGCGCTGTAGCCATAGGCCAACACCGGGAACGCCTCGGCAGAAGTGGTTTGTGCAAGTCGCGCCAGTAGAGCATCCAGCGAATCGGCAAATATCGTGGGGTTGGCAAGCTTGAGCCAGGCCCAGCTGATCATCAGATTTTCATCATCCGGAGCCAGCTGCCAAGCCTTTCGGTAGGACTCGTTTGCGGCACTCACGTTGCCGTTGCGTTCCTGAATCAGGGCCTGCATGGACCAGTAGCGGACATTCTGTCGGGCACCCGGCGTTTCTTTCTGCCAGCGCTGAAGGGTGTTCTCAAGGGCCTGCCAGCGCCCCAGCGCCAGTTGGTACTCCGCAGTTGCCTCAATAAATCGTGGCTCGCCGGTTTCCTGGTAGCGGCGTTGGCTCAGGCGAAGGGCCCGGGGGTAGTCTTCAAAAAGCACCGCAAGCCCCAGGAGCTGTTCCTGCAGGGCTGGCGTCAGTTCGTTTTCGTCCCGGGCCAGCAGCTGTTCGTAAGCTTCCCTGAGAACCTCGGTTCTGCCAAGGGTGGTGGCCAGCTCCAGCCGCATCGACAGGTGCGACTCTGCCATCGCCGGGTCGTCGGGTTCGAAATCCAGCAACGCCAGCGCCCGCTCTGGCTGGCGGGTGCGCCAGTATAGTGTGGCCAACTGCATCCGGTCCGCCTGTGAAAGCGCCGGCTGGTTCTCCAGCAGGGCAATGGCCGCCGGAAAGTCCCGGAGGTTCATCAGCAGCTCTAGCAGCCGGTCCCTGATCACCGAGGAGTCAGGGTAAGCGGCCCGGCCACTGACCAGTTGCGCCCGGGCATCCTCAAACCGACCAGCCTGAACAAGGGCATCGGCCAGATCCACATAGCCTGACGGCTGCAGGGTTCTGCGTTTTGCTGCATCGCTGAGCACAGCCAGCAGGGTGTCCCACTGGAAGAGGCCCCTGGCCAGATCAACGGAACGACGAAAGGCCCTGTCGGAACCGGTATTCTGATAGAGGGAAACCCAGACCGGCAAGGCTTCCTGTGCAAGTCCGTTCCATTCCAGCACCTTGGCAATGCGCTGGCGGTCTGTCGGGGTCAGGCGATCAGGCTTTTTCTGTAGACGCCTTACGGCCGTCAGTGCAGCGAGAGGCTTACCTGCAGCGAGCTGGATGGCCAGCAGTTCGCGTTGATAATCCAGGTTGCCCCGGTTGTTATCCGCCCGCTGCCGGATCCAGGCCACCTCGTCCTCGGCAGACCCCGCCAGCCGGGCCAGACGAATACCCTCGTTCAGCGTTTTTTCGGTCATATTTCTGGCAGGCTGGCGTTGTTTGAAAAGTGCCAGGGCAGCCCCTGGATTACCGCTGGCCAGTTCCAGGGCGATGATTCTGTCAATCAGTTCCGGCCGGGCATCCGGGGTTGCGGTTTCCAGCTGTGCCCGTAAGGTTTCAGCCGCGGCCCCGGGCTGGCCCTGCGCTTCCTGAAGCCGGGCAACTTCCCTGGCCAGCTGCAGCTTCTGGCCCGGGCTGGTCATCTGCGGCAGCGTACTTTGCAACAGCGACAGATACCGGTGCTGGCTGATCCAGTCGGCCATAGGGCGAAGCAGTTCAAGAATGCGCTCTGGCTCGTAGGGCTGGCGGATCAGTTGTTGGCCGGCGATGAACAGTTCATCTTGCCGGGTGTTCCGTTCCGGCCCCGCTGGCACCGCGAACACCCGTTTCGCCTGTAACTCAAGCCAGGATTCGAAAGCCTTTTCCGGCACCGGGTCCTGAGCCATCAGCGGGCCCAGCACCTGCTCTGCACGATCAATCTGGCCGGTGGCTCCGAGGGCTTTGGCAAGGCTCAGGCGTAGCGGAACGTTGTCCGAATCGGAACGTAGCAGCACTTCCAGATAGGCGATGGAGAGCGCATCCGGTTTTTCCAGGTAGTTGGCGTCTTCGAACACCGATTGCCGCGGGTACAACAGGTACAGTGCCAGCGCAATCAGTGCACCGAGAAGGATCAGTGCTGGCAGGCTGAAAAAGGATTCCCGGTTGCGGCGCATAACGCTATTGGCACTCCAGAACCAGGTTTTCAACCTGCTGTGCAGCCAGCGTTATCTGAATCTGCTCACCGGCAGAGCGAACCTTGGCTCCGGGGTTGTCTGCCGTGCATTTTTGCGTGCCGGCCAGTGACAGACTGACGGGCTGGTGGCTGTTCAGGCCCACCGTGACTTTCCAGCGGCCTCCCTCGCGTTCGCGATCCCAACGGGTCAGCACGCCATTGGCCTGGTCCAACCAGGGGCCTTTCGGGGGGGCGTCAGTCAGAATCAGGCGGGGAGAGCCCCCAGTCAGATGTACGTAGCGATTTCCCGCCGCGTCGTGGAATCCGGCCACGCCCGAACTCGCCGTCACGTCAGGAAACCTGTCCTGGGGAATCGTGACGGTACTGGGCTGTCCGATACCCCGCCATTGCCAGCCGCCTTCCGGATCCTGGAGCAGAGCCGAGTAGTAGAACGTCTGCACCCGTCTGGCATAGTCGCTGAGATGAAGTGGAGTGACCGGCTGGCTGAGGGCATAGCGGTAGACGTCATGCAGAGCTCCCAGCGCCTCAGGTTTGGTGCCCGAGTAAAAATGATAATAGATGCCCATGGGCTTCAGCCGCCCCTTTTCCTCGAGAATACGGAAAGTGTCGATCACATTCCGGAAGCCGTAGAAGGGGCCCGTCCACTGATTGGTGTACACGTTTTCGTTCATGACCGGAGCGTAAACCTGCAGTTCATCACCCACCGGGCGCGCATCCGGCCATGTTCCCGCCAACTCCGAGGCAAACGGCAGGGGTTTGGTGTCGCCACCATTAACGTTCAGCAGGCCGGCTTCGCGTACCCGTTGCAGAGCTTCGACGCCGGGCCGGGCGTCCCCGGTCCAGAGGAACACCTTCACGGCTTTGTCCTCTGGTAAAAGCCGTTGGCGGATGTAGCGAATCGAGCCGCTGATTTCACGTTCCAGTGACGGTTGATAACCCGGGACACTCATTGCATAGCCGTAAAGCGTGTCTTCCAGTTGTGGTGCCCTGCCGCCTTCCATAGGCTGCCAGAAAAACGGATGGCTATAGGTATGGGAGGCCACTTCCACCTCGTCCATACGGAATATCGAGCGGGCAATGGTTTCAGCGGTATCACTGACGTCGGGGTAAAGCCCGTCAGGGGAGACCTCTGCTTCAATAACCGACACCGTATGGGGAACCGTATAGCGTGAGAGAATTTCGTCCTGAATGACCCGGGCACTGAGCGGGCTACCCGGAAACTCCCCCCGGGAAATAAATCCGTCGCCATCGATATGGGCGGTAAGAATCCGACGGCCGTTTTCGGTGGTGGTGTCAATCGCCGGCATGGAGGCGGTACCGAAGGCTTTCCGGAAAAAGTCGAAAGGATTGAACAGCCAATACGCCTGATTATCCGGCCCGGTCTCGAAGATATAGGGAGCCGACGCCACTGCCCCACGGGCGTGGGTGTAGATCGGCGAGAAGCGTTTGCCCTGGCTGTCGGTGATGGCTAACCAGGAATCCGGATTTTCTGCAACGGGCACCGGGTTTGCGGACAGCGAAGGCAGGCGTCTGCCCTCATAGGTCGCCACCGATGACTGTGTTTTTTCATAGCTCAGCGGGGCTGCGGGGATGGTGCTGTCGCTGGCGGCAATGACGCGGCGGCAGGCAGGGCCGTCCGGAATCTGCCCCATCATGACCACCGGCAGCCCCCTGTCTTGCTGCTGGCCGAGCCAGTTGCACAGACCGCTGTTGCGGTCACCGGTCTCCAGCCATACCAGAATGCCTGCGTACCGGTCGGCTGTGGGCTCTTGCGGCAGTGACTGTCGGGTGGAGCGATAGTGGGGCACCAGGCCCGAGCGCTCCAGCACAATGCCGGCGAATCGGTGGGCGGCACTGCGATCCATGTCGGCCTCGGCCAGGTCATGGAACACCAGCGTGTGGCGGTTTACCTGCCGCGGCACGGCCGGACCCAGGCGGGTTAGCGCGGGGTTGGCTACCCAGGGTACGAAACCGTCCTGACGCAGCCTGTTTGCCAGTTCCTCGGCCCGCAAGGGGTCTTCCACATAGTCGATGGCGATAATGGGCATGTTCGGCCGGGCCCTGTGCCAGGGTTCCAGTTGCCCGGCAAGCCACTGGCGATCAGCATCAGAGACCGCTCTATAGGCTTTTTTCCCCGCGTCGTAGCCGGTGCGCCAGGACTCCAGGGCCAGCGCGTCCACCTGCCCCATCACCGTCTCCCTGATATCGTCCGGCAGATGGAAACCCCGGTTAATAATGATCTTGCTGTCAGGGTGGCGCTGGCGAATGGCGCTTATCAGTTTCTCATGCGCGGCGGCAAAGGCGGCAGTCTGCTGTTCACCGTTGGGGGAAAGGAAAAAGCTGTCGAGGGTGTCCAGGAATACGCCTTGAAAACCACGTTTGAAGGCGGGGTCAATCAGCTTGTCCAACAGGAATTCACGGACTTCCGGCAGTCTCACGTCCAGGACCACGCTGGCCCAGGAGGGATTCTTGCCGATTGTCCAATCCGGCTGCAGGTCTCTGAACAGACGGTGGCTGCGGGCCATTTCCCCCACGCTGACATAGGCAACCGGCAAGGTGCCGGCCCGGGCCAGCAGGTCAAGCCGCGCGTTACTGGTCTGGTCCTGTTGCAGTACAGCCCAGTCATAGGCCATGAGGCTGCCAATCGGAGCCTCGTCACCGTAATAGAAGGCAATATTGAACGGCGGCCTCGTGGCGCTGGCCCCGGCTGCCATCAGCAGCAGGGTCAGGGCGAAAAGCAGTTGTAGGATTTTTATCATTAAAAGCCGGTAGAAAGTAAGGCAACCCAGAAGGTCGGCGCGCGAATTCATCAGGTGTACCTGATACGTTGCCATCCTAGTATAGATGACTTGCTACCAGCACCCTATTGGCCTTTGCTGACCGATCCTGTACATGGATCAGAGTGACATCAGTCCCCGGACGATCGCAGCAACACCGGCAGTGGCAGCAATGCCGAGGATCAACGGCCTGAGCCCATCGAACGGCATGCGATTGACCAGTTTGCCGGAAAGCCAGAAACCAACGAGTACGCCCGGGAAGGTCACGGCAAAAAGCTGCAGTTCCCTCTGCCCCAGGTAACCGGAGGCCACGAGCGCAGACAGGCTGAAGAAGCTTGCAACCAGGAAGAACGCCGACATATTGGCCCGCACCAGGGGCCCCTTCTGGTTCTGGTAAATAAGTGCAATGGGCGGCCCGCCGACTGCCGTGATGGTGCCCATATAGGTCGAGGCCGCCCCGGCCAGGATACTATTCCGCGCGTTCAGGGCGGGTTTCAGTCCACCAACGCTTAATAACACGCCGATCAGGATCAGTACGCCAAACACCAGTTCGAAGCCCTTGGCGGAAATCAGCATCAGGGTGATTGTCGCAAGGACGGTGCCGCCTACTCCGCCGCCGAGGGCAAAGCGGACCTCCCGTACCTGCAGTGCCGCCCGATTCCTCGCCAGCATGAAGACCGTCAGCACCAGTGCATTAAGAACCAGCGGGGCCGGCACCAGCGTGGGGCTGATCAGAAAAAGCAGCGGAGCGGCCAGCGTGCCTATACCATAGCCTGCCACGCCCTGCAGGCAGGCGCCGGCAAGTAGGGCCAGGTTGGCCAGTAGGATCTGAATAACGGAAAAATCGGTCAACATTGAAAGACTCAAAAGGCAAACATATTAGCCGTTGATAGCACAGCGTCGGTATAAGGAAAACTGGTAAAGTGGCTCACCGGATAATAAGGAAGCTATGAAAATGACTGCCCCCGAAGCCGCTGCAGCCGAGAATACCAAAGGCGTTTTGTTTGGCCTGTCTGCCTACACCCTGTGGGGCTGCTTTCCTTTGTACTTTGCCCTGTTTGGGGGGGTGCCTTCCTATGAAGTGCTGATTCATCGAGTGGTCTGGTCCTGCCTGTTTCTGGTGATTGTCGTTTCGGCTATGGGTCGCTGGACACCGATCAAGGCGGCACTCGCCGAACCCAGGAAGCTTGGATTTGTGCTCGGGTGTGCGGTGTTTATCGCTCTTAACTGGGGCATCTACATCTATGCGGTGGAATCCCGTCAGGTGCTTCAGGCCAGTCTTGGCTACTTTCTCACGCCATTGGTAAACGTTGCACTGGGCCTGCTGGTTCTGAGGGAACGCATTTCCCGTTTGCAGGCTGTGTCCGTGGTGATTGCAGCCATTGCGATTCTTTACCAGCTGTTTCTGTTGGGCGTGGTGCCGTGGATCTCGCTGGTGCTTGCCTTCAGTTTCGGAACCTACGGTTTGCTCAGGAAAAAAGTGCCTCTGGACGGTCTCTCAGGGCTGTTTGTGGAAACGTTGCTGTTGCTGCCGGTGGGTCTGATGGCCCTTACCTGGCTTAACCTGAGCGGAATTTCCCATTTCACGGAAAGCACGGGAACAGCTCTGTTGCTGATGTCCAGTGGCATCGTGACGGCTATTCCACTGCTGCTTTTTGCCGGTGCTGCACGCAGGCTCAGGCTCTCAACCATCGGGTTTCTGATGTATATCAACCCGAGCCTGCAGTTCGGGCTGGCACTGGTGGTGTTTGATGAGCCCCTCAGCGAGCAAAAACTGCTGAGTTTTGCGCTGATCTGGGTGGCGCTGGGGCTATACTCCTGGTCGGCATGGCGTAGCCGGCCTAGCGTACAGGTCGCCTGATTTGTCTGAAAAGATCATGGTTTGATGCTGCAGGCGTCGCACTCGTATTTGCGCTGGTAGCGCCGGTCAGCCCAGTTGCTATAGAAACGGGAAACAAGGGGATAGATGACTGGCCAAAGCAGCGGTTTGAACAGAAATCCAAGGCGGGTGTGGGACCAGGCCCTGACGGTGGCATGCAGCCCGACAACCCATTGGCCGTCGCTGGTCAGCAGATGAAGTCTTCTCAGCAGCGCTTCCCGCTCTGGCAATAGCCCCTTGCGGTTGCCCTGGAGATGGACATCTGCAAATACCAGATTGCCCGTTTCCAGTTTACGAAGAGTGGCGATTTCTTTGGCGCACAGTGGGCACTGGCCATCGTAGAAAAGGGTATCCATTTCTGACTCCTAAACCGCGACCGGCTTTTAACAAGGCCGACACGGATATTGGCTGAAATACAGCGGATTTATACGTCACGGTGATGCATTTCGGATGCTTGCCCGGCGGAAATAAGATAGGTTCAACACATCGCTGACGTCACTCAACCGATTTCGAAGGAAGACTGCCTTAACATGTTCATCCGACAATTCTCCCTTGCTGTCTTAACCACCTGTTTACTCGCGTTCTCCACCCTGGCCACGGCTCAGGAAACCTATGAGCTGCGGCTGGCGGAAACATGGGGGCCGAATACGCCAATACTGGGGGAAACCACCCGGAATATGGCGGCCATGGCGGAAAAAATGTCCGCTGGTCGGCTTCAGATCCGCATTGATTCGTCCAACAAGCACAAGGCGCCTTTTGGTATCTTCAACATGGTGAAGGCCGGCCAGTACGACATGGGTCACACGGCTTCCTACTACTATAAAGGGCTGATACCCAACGCCATGTATTTTACAACCGTGCCGTTTGGCATGATTGCGCCGGAGCAGTACGCCTGGTTCTACTATGGTGACGGTATGGAGTTGATGGAAAAGGTCTATCGTCCCCACGGTCTGCTCTCCTTTCCTGGCGGCAATACCGGCAACCAGATGGGTGGCTGGTTCCGCGAGGAGATCAACGGCCTGGAGGATCTGCAGGGGCTAAAGATGCGCACGCCCGGCTTCGCCGGTGAGGTAATGGCCGAGCTGGGCGTGGCGGTGACCAATCTGCCGCCGGGTGAACTCTACACGGCGCTGGAACGGGGCACCATCGACGCCCTTGAATGGGTGGGGCCGGCCCTCGACCTGCAGATGGGGTTTCACCAGATTGCCAAATACTACTATTCCGGCTGGCAGGAACCCGCGGCGGAAGTGCAGTTCCTGATTAATGAAAAAAGCTGGGAGAAGCTGCCGGAGGACCTCCAGGAGATTCTGCGAGTGGCCATGCGTGCCGCGGCTTATGACATGTACGCGCAGAGCATGCACCTAAACGGCAAGGCCTGGGCCCAAATGAAGGAAAATCACCCAGACGTCAGCCATCAAACCTTTCCGCCGGAAGTGATCAATGCACTCCGCCAGGCCACTGAGAAATTGTTGGCTGAAGCTGCGAAAAACGACGAACTGGCCAGCCAGATCATCAATTCCCAGCGCGAGTATCTGGAACAGATCCGCCAATGGACCAATATCTCCGACAAAGCGTATCTGAATAGCGTTTCATCGCAGACCGGTGACTGAACTATACTTTTAGCTGTGTAACTCAAGGCGGTAGGTGTCGTTGTCAATGAAAAGGTGGACCGGGCGGACGTTGACCTTTGCATGGGCTGGTCGCCGGGTACTGGCCTTAACCTTGTGCCTGTGTGTTTTCCAGACGGCCCATGCCAAAACCGATCTGGAAACCGGGTGGGAATATCGCTGGGGGGATTCACCAACAGACAGCGTCGGCACTCCCGAATGGATTAAAGGCGGCGATCCCGACCAGTGGCAGGCGATCGGGTTTCCATCCAATCCGCCGGACAGGCAGGGCCGTGAACAGGTCTGGTATCGCGTTACCCTGCCCGATGGACCCTGGCGGGAACCGGTGCTCTACATCTACAGCGTTGACCTGATCGTTCAAGCCTGGATGGACGGCGAGAAAATTTACCAGTACGGCCATTTTGACGAAGACGGCAGAGGCCGGTTCGAGGGCTGGCCCTGGCACGCTATAGCTCTACCCGAAGAGTTCCAGGGTAAGGATCTCTACTTCCGGATATTTTCCAATTACACAGATATTGGCCTGTGGGGTGAAGTGGCCATTATGGAGCGTTCAGAGTTGACGCTCTATATCCTGAAAACCTCGCTTAAAGCCCTGATTATTGCCGGTTTTTCTGCTCTGATTGCCGCACTTTGCATCATATTCGCCTTTTTGCAGGCGCGTAAAAAAAGCTTTGCCAGCCTGGCCCTCTTCGCGATTTCCTCTGCGGTTTTGCTGGTGGCGGAAAGCCAGGCCAGCCAGTTGATCTGGAACGCGCCTTTGGTGTGGGACTATCTGGCGGCAGGGTCCTACTTCCTGTTACCGGTGGCCATGGCACTGCTGCTGGAACAATGGTTCGAAGATCAGCGGCCCTGGCTGATCAACCTGGTCTGGAAGATCCATCTGGGCTACTTTGTGATCGCCCTGACGCTGGCGGCATTCGGTGTAATTGACCTGTCCTGGACGTTTGCGGTCTTTGATGGTCTGCTTCTGATCTCCCTTGTTACCGTAACCCTTCTGGTAGCCAGACGCTTCAGAAAGCTCGGTCGCCAGCAACAGGCTATTCTTCTGGCCTATGGTATTTTCGGCGGCCTGCTTATTCTGGATATGGCGGTGGCACATGGATTTCTACCCTGGTGGCGGGTGCCGGTCAGCTGGGGCACGCTGATCTTTTCGCTCGCCGTTGTTCTGATTGCCTTGGTCCACTACGCTCGCACACAGGAATCCTTGCACAAGCTCAACCTCTCCCTTGAGCAGCAGGTCAGCGAGCGCACGGCCAGGGCCGAGTCGTTGGCCCGCCGTGAGCAGGCCAGGGTAAGGCTGCTGACCTTCGAGAACGAGAAGACCCGGGTACTGAACGACATTATCGCATCGCTACAGGACTGCATCAGCCTCAACCAGACCTTCCCGGTTCTGGCCCAGTGGTTGCCGGATCTTTGCAGCCCGATGAAAGGTGAGCTCTATCAGCGAGTTGAAAAGGGCGGCGCCTACCGTTTGCTCAATCGCTGGGGCTACGCCGGCGAGCCTCCTTCCCCGGAACGTATTGAAACCCCGGAAGGGCCGCCACCGAACAGTGACCTGTCTGCCAAGCATCTTGCTGATAGGCCCATAATGCCGGCTGGTGAAGGTTCGGGTGACGGAGGAAAACTGTGTCTCTGGATAAACGTGCAGTCGGCCACGGAAGGATCAGTGCCTGTGGCACTGTTGTTTGTTGAGGTTCCGGCAGAACTTACAGCGGATGACTCGCAGTTCGGAGCCGCCAAACTGCTTCAGACGCTGAGCCAGAGCATTCAGAAAATTGGCATTACCCTCTCCGGGATCGGCCTGCGGGAAGAATTACAGAGATATTCCTATGAAGATGCGCTTACCGGCCTAAAGAACCGCCGTTATTTTGACCAGCTTTTCGACCATGAAACGGCGGTTGCCATGCGCAGCGACAAGCCACTATCCCTCTTGATGTTGGACATCGACCATTTCAAACGTTTTAACGATACCTACGGCCATGAAGCGGGGGACACCGCACTGAAGTCAGTAGCCTCTTTCCTGACTCGGCAGTTCCGGGAAAGTGACGTTGTGTGCCGCTTTGGCGGTGAGGAATTCGTTGTCATCATGGCAAACACACAGCTTCCGGCGGCACTGGATAAAGCAAGGGAGCTGGTGAGGGAAATGCGTGGCTATCCGGTGGTGCATCGTGGGCAGGAACTGGAGGGTATTACTCTGTCTATAGGGGTATCAAGCTGGCCGGAATGTACTGATAATCCGGACAGCCTGTTGGGACAGGCTGACCGGGCACTCTATCGGGCCAAGGAGAGCGGTCGTGACCGGGTTGAGGTCGGTTGATTTCTCAACGGGATTTTAGACCACCAGCACCGGACATTTCGCATTGGACGCGACTCGGTGAGACACGCTGCCCAGGAACATACCGTCCTTGTCGCTGTGCGTACCCCGGGTTCCCACCACGATCAGGTCCGCTTCCTTGTCCTGCGCGAACTGGACGATCACCTTCGAGGGTTTGCCCGATTTGACGAATCCCCTCACATGAGTGGCGCCGCGCTCTTTGGCCAGTTCCTTGGCATGATTGACCACTTCCTTCGCGTATTCGGACAGAACCTTATCCGGAATATCCATTCCTGCCGGGCGTCCGATCGATAGCGATGCCTCGAAGAGGCTGTGGTGCTTGTAAACGCAGATCAGGTAAATCTCCGCGTCCGTCAGCTTCTGAAGTTCTATCGCCTTGGTCAGGGCATCGAATGATGTCATTGAGCCATCCACTGCCACCAGAATCCGTTTGAACATGTCGCTCTCCTTTGTTTTCAGTCTTCAAGCGTCAGATCATCTGAAGGCCAGATCGCGCAGGAACAAGGCAATCTGCGGGAAGGCAATAAGAAGCGCTGCCGCTGTCACTAGCATGAAGATAAACGGTGGCGTGCCGCGAATGACTTCCAGATAGGGGCGCTTGAAGATGGCGATGGCAGTGAAAATGTCACAACCGAACGGTGGCGTTGCCGAGCCTATGGCAACCTGCAGGGTAATCAGCACACCGACCAGAACCGGGTCCAGGCCTGTGGAGGCAATGGCCGGAGCAAAGATCGGTGTCAGCACCAGAATGACCACAATCGGGTCAACGAACATACAGGCTACGAAGAAGGCAATACAGATGGTGATCATCACGCCAACCGGGCCCATCTCGCTGATACCAACGGCCGAAAGAATGGCCTGGGGAATCTGTGCGAATGAAATAATCCACGAGAACCCGGTGCCAACCGCAACCAGGATAAACACGACCGCGGTGATCAGGCCGGTCGACTTGGCAATCCGGTAGATGTCCGGAAGCTTAAGCGATTTGAACACCACAAATTCCAGCAGGAAGGCATACAGAACGCAGACCGCAGCAGCCTCTGTGGGGCTGAAAATGCCGCCGTAGATGCCGCCGACGATAATGACCGGGAAAAACAGCGGCCAGAGGGCCTCGCGCATTGCCACACCACGCTGGCCCCAGGTGGATTTTTCCTCGGTGGGGAGCTTGTTGATGTGCGCGTAGATCAGGCAGTAGACCGAAAACATCATCAGAATCATCACGCCGGGCCCGATGCCGGCAATGAACAGTTCTGCAATTGAGGTTTCCGAGATAACACCGTAGATAATGAAGCCGATACTTGGGGGTATCAGGAAGGCGATGTCGCTGGAGTTGATAATAAGGGCCAGCGAAAAGGAATCGGAATAGCCTGCCTTGAGAAGCTTTGGCCGCAGTGGCGAGCCAACGGCGACAACGGTCGCCTGGGTAGAGCCGGATACAGCGCCGAACAGGGTGCAGGAAGTGGCCGTACTGATCGCCAGCCCGCCTTTAACGTGTCCAATGAACGCCATGACCATGTTGATCAGCCTATCCGCAGACTGGCCGCGAGTCATGATGTCGGCTGCCAGAATAAACATGGGGACCGCGATTAGCGATGCCGGACGAATACCCGCCATCATCTGTTGTACGAATGTTCCCATCTGTCCGAAGCCATCGAACGTCATCACGAAGCCGATCAGCGCACCGGCGATCAAAGGCACCATCATCGGGAAGCCCAGCAGAAGCAGCCCGATCATAACCACCATCATTATAGTTGCCATGATTTTTTCCCTTTATTAATGCAGCTTCAGAGGGTCAGACCTCAGACTCGGAATCCGAATAGCCATCAACCACGCCAGTGGACAGGTATACATCCTTGCTCGTGATGTTCTTGATAGCGGTCAGAAAGTACTGGATGCCCGTTATGGCAAAGCCAACTGGTGCCCAGATGTATATCCACCAGATTTCAATCCCCAGCGCCGGCAGTATTCTGCCCCGCTCATGGAGAGTTTCGATGTAGAGATAGGAGTGATAGCACAGGAAAAACATGATCACGGAAGTGATCAGTGCAATGCATATCATGAGTACCTTCCGGCCTTTGACAGGAATGGCATCGTAAATAGCGGACATACGAATGTGGCGGCCGTGGCGCGCCGCATATCCTATGCCTGCGAAAGTGATCAGGATAATGAGTATCCGGTTGACTTCACCGGACCAGAACATACCTTCGCCCATCACATACCTGGCAATGACGTTGGTGCAGGTGTTGATGGCCATAAGGATCACGCCCATGGCTAGCATGACCGCTTCGATTTTACTGATTAATACATCAATGGTTCCCAGAAATCCGGGCAGGCCGGACTCGAAGGTACCGGTGTCATCGTCCAGATCCGGGGAATTGTCAGACATGGGAACCTCCAAAGCGTCTTGCCATGACCGGGATTGCCGGTAGGGCGGGGTAAATGCGCAATCTCCGCCGGCTGACCGGCGGAGATTGTTATTCCTTCTCTATCAGTTCGACTGGACTTCCTTGAGATCCTCTTTGAACTGGTTGAGCAGTTCTTTGCCGGACTCACCGGTCATCTCGATGAACTTCTCTTCAACCTGCGGGGCGCGGGCCTTGAATGCCTCGATCTGCTCATCGTTCAGGCGGGTAACGGTGACTTTGTCGCTGGCTTTCTTGATTTTAGTCAGAGCTTCTTCTGCGAGGCCGTCGATGTGAACGATGATCTTTTCGAACGCATAGTCGGCAGCATCCTCAACCAGCTTCTGGTCGGCGTCAGACAGACCGTCGTAGAAGTTCTTGTTCGCCATCATGGCTGTGGTGAACCAGCCGTGCTTGGTGAAGGTCAGGTGCGGCGATACTTCATAAAGACCACCGGACTCGATCCAGAAAATCGGGTTTTCCTGACCCTGGATCATGTTGGTCTGAAGTGCGCCATATACCTCGCCCCATGGCAGCGGTGTCGCCGTTGCGCCGAAGGCATTGTAGGTCTCGGACAACAGCGGGTTGGTCATTACCCGGATCTTCTTGTTATTGAAGTCGGCTGGCTCGGTGATTGGCTCGTTGGCGGTTACAACCATCTCACCTTCCGGATACATCTGGAGCAGCTCGAGACCATTTTTCGCGTACAGCTCGGGGAACATCTTGTTGATGGCCTCGCTCTCGCGGAAGAATTCGATCACTGTTTCCATATCCGTCGGCAGCAGATAGGGAATAAAGAAGATCTGTGCCTCTGGAATCAGGGAGCCGGTAAAGCCCGGAGACTGGTTTACAAACTGGAGAATGCCAGCCTGTGTCTGCTCCATGATGTCATCAGACTCGCCCAGCTCACCAAAGCGGTAAACCTGAATGGTGTGGTCTGAATTGTCTTCGATGTATTCTTTGAAGTCGTACGCGAAGACATCCTGGACATCGCCTTCATACTCTTCGTGGGCATAACGCCAATTAGCGGCGTTCACCGAATTCGCTGCCGTCATGGCGGCAAAAGCCACGGCCGAAACTCCGGCCAGTTTCTTGAATTTGCTGATGCTGCTCATCGCATTGTCTCCACTTTTTTGTCACTGAAATGATTTGTTACATTAAACAAGACTGGCAAAACAATCGGTGTTGCGCAAGAAAATGTCTGATCTACAACAACTTTGAGATTTCTACTTTAGTCTGGCTGACCCATAACTATGGTAGTCTGACGTCAGAGATTTTGCAGCTTTCCGCCAACCGACAAGAGCCGGTATGCCCCATACACCCCCCATCCGGACTGGCTTCCACGCCATCCACGCCAACCACCTGGAGGATCTTCGTCGGGCCGTGGTGTGGATCTGCCAGCAGCACCCTGTTCCGCCCCTGGCCAGTGAAACTTTTCTGGTTCAGAGCAACGGTATTGCCCAGTGGCTGAAGCTGGCGCTGGCGGAAGACCCGATGGGGGAATCGGATGGTGGTATAGGTATCGCCGCTGGAATGGACTTCCTCTTTCCGTCCCGCTTTATCTGGCAGGCGTACCGGGCGGTTCTTCCTGCCCACGAGGTTCCCGAGCAATCCCCTTTCGACAAGTCCAGGCTGGTGTGGCGGCTTTTCCGGCTTTTGCCCTCACTGGTACATCAACAGGACGTGTTCTCTCCGCTCCGACGGTTTCTGGAGGGTACCGATGCCGATACCCGTTGCTATCAGCTGGCGGGCCAGATCGCCGACCTTTTTGACCAGTATCAGGTGTTCCGGGCCGATTGGCTTACGGCCTGGGAGCAGGGCCGGAACACCATCGAGCTGGCTCGCGGGGAAGTGCGGGAGCTGACGGACGACCAACGCTGGCAGCCGGTGCTCTGGCGGGCGCTGGTGGACGATGTGGCGGGGCTGTCCGCCACCAGCCGTTCCCGGATTCATACGCGGTTTATGGAGCACGGCCGGCATCTGACCGCCAGTGATCGCCCTTCGGGCCTGCCGCAGCGGATTATCGTGTTCGGCGTTTCCTCCCTGCCGCGACAGGCACTGGAAGCCCTGTCGGTGCTCAGCCGGATCAGCCAGGTGGTGCTTTGCCTTCACAACCCTTGCGAATTCTTCTGGGCCGACATCATCAGCGACCGGGATCTGCTCACCGCCAGCCGGCGGCGCGGCAAGGAGCATGAAAAACTGGCCAGCCTGACCGACCCGGATGCGCTCCACCAGCATGCCAATCCGCTTCTGGCCGCCTGGGGCAAACAGGGGCGGGACTACATCCGGTTGCTGGACGAATTCGACAACCCTGATCAGTACCAGAGCGCCGTGACCACGCCGGACGGCCGTATTGATATCTTCACGGCGCACGGCGAAAGCGGAAAGCCCCGGGTACTTCATCAGATACAGGACGATATCCGCACCCTCACGTCCCAGCCGGAAATGCTGCAGCAGAAACGGCGGTTGAGCCCGGCAAACGATCACTCGATCGTATTTCACCGCACCCACAGCCCCCAGCGGGAAGTGGAAGTGCTGCATGATCAGCTGCTGGCGGCCTTCAGTGCCGACTCCTCCCTGCGTCCCCGTGACGTGATTGTGATGGTCCCGGATGTGAACGCCTATGCCCCCCACATTCAGGCGGTGTTCGGGCGCTATTCGCCGGGTTCGTCTCGGTATATTCCGTTTACCATCTCTGATCAGCAGCAGCGTCACCGCCAGCCGGTACTGATTGCCCTGGATTCACTGATGTCGCTGCCGGAACACCGCTTTGGCGCCAGCGAAGTGATCAGCCTGCTGGATGTGCCTGCCGTCCGCCGCCGCTTTGACATCGCCGAGTCGGATCTGCCGCTGATTCGCCAATGGGTCGAGGGCGCCAACATTCGCTGGGGCCTGCACGCGGGGCACAGGCAAAGCTTTGATCTGCCTGATGGCCTGGCCCGCAATACCTGGCAGGAGGGCCTGCGCCGCATGTTGCTGGGCTATGGCACCGGCCCGGACGACGCCTGGCAGGGCATAGAACCCTACGGGGAAATTGGGGGGCTACAGGCGTCGCTAGCGGGCAACCTTTACCGGTTTGTGGAGAGGCTGGAGCAGCTCTGGGAGAAACTGGCGGAAGATTACACGCCTGGCCAGTGGCTGGAACTGATTCAGTCCATGCTGGAGCAGTTTTTCGATGAATTCACGGATGACGAACTGCTTCTGGTCAACCGGCTGCGCCGACAGGCGGAGCAGTGGTTTGAGGATTGCACCAGCGGCGGCATGGAATTCGAGACCCTGCCCCTGTCCATTGTTCGCGAGGAACTGCTGGAGGGGCTGGAGGAAGGCGGCCTGAACCAGCGATTCCTGGCGGGTAAGGTCAATTTCGCCACCTTGATGCCCATGCGTGCCATCCCCTTCAAGCGGGTGTGCCTGCTGGGAATGAACGATGGCGACTATCCCCGCTCACGCCCGCCGGTGGATTTCGACCTGATGGCCCAGGACAGTCGACCCGGCGACCGCTCCCGGAGGGAAGACGATCGTTACCTGTTTCTGGAAGCGTTGCTTTCCGCCCGGGAGCAGCTCTACATCAGCTGGGTGGGGCGCAGTATTCGCGACGATTCCGAACGGCCGCCTTCGGTATTGGTGGCCCAGTTGCGGGACCACCTGGACGCCGTCTGGTCCACTGGTTCCAGAACCAGGGCCGCCGACGCCCTGACAACCGGCCACCCGCTGCAACCGTTCAGCCGTGAGTATTTCCCTGTTGATGGTGCAGGCCGGCCCGGCCTGTTCAGCTATGACCACGAATGGCTCCAGGCTCATCAGGCCGTTGAGGCAGACGAGGACCAACCCCTGGATTACCTGGCACCGGCAGCACCGTTGACCCTGTCCGAACTGGCCGCGTTCCTGAAAGCGCCGGTGGACACTTTCTACCGGCGCCGGCTGCAGGTCCAGTTCATCAACGTGCAGACCCAGGACACGGACAACGAGACCTTCCGGCTGGATGGCCTGCAACACTGGGCGCTGGAGCGGGAACTGATTGATCAGGCGTTGGTGAAAGCCACCGACGAGTCGGATCTGGAAGAGCGCCTGCAGGACCGCCTTCAGCGTATGCGAGCCAGAGGCGACCTGGGTATGGCGTCAACAGAGCAGGTAGCCGAACAGCAGATCTACAGCCGCATGCCGGATCTGTTCCGGCGCTATCGGGAAGCTCTGCAGGACTGGCCGGATGAGCAGGACCAGGCCTGGAATTTCCGCCGGTCTTTTAAAAGCGAACAGAATTATGAAGTAGAAGTAGCCGATCGCATTGGCCAGCTCCGGACCCGGCCGGACGGCGCCGTCTGTCGGGTGGTGATTGCCAGCAGCAGTCTGCTGGAAAAAAACGGTGGGGCCAAGGCGTTAAAATACGCTTCCGTATTGGAAGACTGGGTGATTCACCTGGCCGGGTGCAGTCTCCACGAGGATTTCCACACTCTGGTTCTGGGTAAAGAGGAAAACCGCAAAGTGCTGTTGCCTCCGGTTGGGCGGGATCAGGCCCGGCAGCTTCTGGATACGCTGCTGAAATACTGGATAATCGGGCAGACTACGCCATTACCGATTGAGCCTGGCACTGCCTATGCTTACCTGCGTGGCCTTCATCCGCCCAAAAAAGAGGGCAGCGAGGAGCTGGCGCTGGAAAGGGCCGAGCAGGCTTTTGATGCCACCCTGGCCTATCGCGGCGCCTACCTGGGCCGGGCCTTTCCGGATTTCGAATCCCTGATTGGTACCGATAATTTTCCCGCGCTGGTCCGTGACCTGTATCAACCACTCTGGCAATGCGAACACGGAGGCCGTGCCTGATGAGCGAGACGGTGCGCACCCTTGACCCGCTGACGCTGCCCCTGAAAGGCAGTCGCCTGATTGAAGCCAGTGCCGGAACTGGTAAAACCTTCACCCTGGCGCTGCTGTACGTGCGCCTGGTACTGGGTCACCGGGAAGCCGAACAGCCGCTGACGGAGGGCGTGATGCCCCCGCATCTGCTGGTAGTGACCTTTACCGAAGCGGCCACCAAGGAACTCCGGGACCGTATCCGCGCTCGCCTGACCGAGGCCGCCGCGCTCTTTGGCCAGCAGCCCGATCTTGCCGACATCGCCACGGATACCAAAGACCCGCTGCTGAACCTGCGCAACCAGTGCCCGACCGGTGACTGGCCCGCCTGCCAGCGCAAGCTGTTGTTGGCCGCGGAATGGATGGACGAGGCCGCCGTATCCACTATTCACGGCTGGTGTAACCGCATGCTCAGCGAGCACGCCTTCGACAGTGGCAGCCTTTTCCGCCAGACCCTGGAAACCGACCAGACCGAACTGCTGGACGAAGTGGCCCGGGATTATTGGCGTACGTTTGTTTACTCCACGCCACCAGAAATGATCGACGCGGTGCTGGACAACTGGGCGGACCCCGAGAGCCTGCGTAAATCCGTTCGCAACCTGCTGCCCCACGTGGATGCCTTGCCGGCCGATCCGCTATCGCCGCAAGAGGCGGTCAGCCAGGCCCTTGAGGCAAAACAGAAAAGGCTTCTTGAACTCAAGCAGCCCTGGCCCCGGTGGTGCGACGAGCTGACGGAATTGCTGGAAGACACTGCCAAACCAAAACCGAAACCCCTTCACGGCGGTACCAAGAACACCATCCAGAGCGCGGTGAACCATCTACGGGACTGGGCCACCTCCGACGCTGACGAACCCAAAGGCCTGGTCAAAAGCGAACTGAAAGGTTACGAGTATCTGGAGGCCGAAGGCTTCGCCGGCAAGTGGACCGGTGACGAGCCGCCGCCCCATCACCCGGCCATGGACGAAATCAGTATCCTGAAACAGGCCCTGGCGGACCTGCCCAGACCCGGCCCGGCCATGCTCAACCACGCGGTACGCTGGATCGCAAAACGCCTGCACGCCGAGAAGCAGCGCCTGGCCACCATGGGTTTCGACGACCTGCTGACCCGGCTTGATGAGGCCCTTGCCGGCCCTCAGGGCGATCGCCTGGCGGCCACCATCGCGCGGCAGTTTCCGGTGGCCATGATTGACGAATTCCAGGACACCGACCCAGTGCAGTACCGGATTTTCGATCGCATCTACCAGGTAGCGGCGAACAATCCCGATGCCACCCTGTTGATGATCGGCGACCCGAAACAGGCCATCTACAAGTTCCGTGGCGCGGATATCTACACCTATCTGGCTGCCCGACAGGCGGTTAGCGAACGGACCTACACTCTTGGGACCAACTTTCGCTCCTCCAAAGCCATGGTGGATGGTGTGAACCAGGTGTTCGCCTACGCCGACCAGGCCAGGGTGGAAGGGGCGTTTTTGTTCCGTACCGACGCCGGTAACCCGCTTCCCTTTACGCCCGTTAACGCCAAAGGCAGCGACCGGCAATGGTGGGTAGACGGCGAGGCCGCGACGCCGCTGACCTTCTGGACGTTTGGTGACGACGAGGGCGTGACCAAAGGCGATGCCAGATCCAGTCTTGCCGGTGCCTGCGCCACGGAAATCGCCCGCCTGCTGACACTTGGGCAACAAGGCCTGGCCGGCTTCCGGCCCGAAAGTGATGCTGGTGCAGTAGAGCCCCTGCGTCCGGAACACATTGCCATTCTGGTAAATAAACGAGATGAGGCTGAGGCTGTGCGGCGGGCGCTAAGCGACCGGGGTATCCGCAGCGTTTATTTGTCTGACCGCAACTCGGTACTGAATTCGCCGGAGGCCGTCGAGCTGCTGCAATGGCTCCATGCCTGTGCCGAACCCGGGCAGCTGTCGCTGCTGCGCGGTGCGCTGGCCACGCCATCCCTGGGGTTATCCCACTCGCAACTGGACCGTCTGCTGAGTGATGAAAACGCCCTGGACCGGGAGATTGACCGTTTCCAGCACTATCGCGAGCTGTGGCAGAGCCAGGGTGTTCTGCCCATGCTGCGCCGCTTCCTGATGGACTTCGATGTGCCCGCCAAGCTGCTGGCTCACCACAGCGGCGAACGGGCGCTAACCGATATTCTGCACCTGGCTGAACTGCTTCAGGCCGACAGCCAGCAGTTGGACGGTGAACACGCCCTGGTGCATCACTTCACCGAGCTGCTGCAACAGTCAGACGATGAAAGCGAGCACCGCACCATGCGCCTGGAAAGCGATTCCGGTCTGGTGAAGGTGGTGACCGTGCACAAATCCAAGGGCCTTGAATATCCGCTGGTGTTCCTGCCCTTTGCCACCGAACACCGTCAGGAAAAAGCCGGGCAGAATTTCCTGGCGTTCCATGATCCTCAGGGGCAATTGCAGATCTCACTGGCCCCGGACGAGCACACACTGGCGCTCGCCGACCGGGAACGCCTGGGCGAGGACATCCGCAAACTCTACGTGGCACTGACCCGCGCCCGTCACGCCACCTGGGTGGGGGCTGCCGGCATCAAAAACTGGCACCTGAGCGGGCTGGGTCACCTGATCAGTGGACCGGCTCAGACAAACGAGGTTGATCTGACACCCCAGCTTCAGGCCATGGCGGCGGGGGAGGCAAGCATTGAGATAATGCCGGCGCCGGAGCCGGACGATCTTCGCTACGTCGGCGAACCGGAACCACCGCTGGGCCCGGCACTGGAGCCCACCCGGGAAGCCCGTGAAAACTGGTGGATTGCCAGTTATTCCGCGATCACCTACGGCGCCCTCAGCGGTTTCAGGGGCGATTTCCAGCCCGCCAGCGAGGACGCGGAACAGGAAAATCTGCGGGAAGAAGATGCGGCCAATACAGAAGAATCCCCGGTGCCGGCCGCGCCGCCGGACGGCAAACACGCGTTTCCCAAAGGCTCCGGCCCCGGCACCTTCCTGCACGATATTCTGGAGTGGTGTGCCACCCGGGGTTTTGATCAGGTAGTGGCGGCGCCGGATGAGCTTCACACTTTGCTTCAGCGTCGTTGCCAGCTCCGCCACTGGGAAGCCTGGGTAGACGTGCTGCACGGCTGGGTTCTGCGCCTGCTAACGGTCGACATTCCACTGCCGGATTCGGGCCAGACCTTTACATTGGCCACACTGGATAGCCCGCGCCCCGAGCTGGAATTCTGGTTTAAAAGCAGACAGGTAAACACTCTGACCCTGGACCGGCTGGTGCAGAAGGGCACCCTGAATGCAGAACCACGGCCCCGGGCCCACGAAACTACCTTTAACGGCATGCTGAAGGGCTTTATCGACCTGGTGTTCGAGCACCAGGGCCGCTATTACGTGCTGGATTACAAATCCAACCTGTTGGGGGAGGACGACAGCGCCTATGTCCCCGACGCTATGCGCGCCAGGATTCTGGAATCCCGCTACGACCTGCAATACGTGATTTATCTGCTGGCGCTGCATCGCCTGCTGAAGGCGCGGCTACCGGACTACGACTACGACACCCATGTGGGCGGGGCGGTCTATCTGTTTCTGCGGGGCTGTGATGCGCCCGGTGCCGGCGCTTTCACCGAAAGGCCGGACAAAGCCCTGATCGAGTCCCTGGACCGCCTGTTCTGCGGCCAGCCGGAGGTTGCGGTATGAGCACACAGGTACCCCTGGCCGAATTTGCTTCCGTGGATGACGCACTCGGACTGCTGGACCGCTGGGTCGATCTGGGCTGGCTTAGGGCGCTGGACCACGCCTTTGCTGAATTTGTCTGTACTCTCTCATCACAGGCCTCTGCAGAAACGACGCCCGGGGAAAAAACCAGCGCTCCCAATGCTCAGCTGGCAATCCTGGCGGCCCTGGTGTCCCACCAGGTAGGTCGTGGCCACGTATGCCTTGATCTTGGTCAGCTGTGCCAGGATGCGGAAGCCACCCTGGTACTGCCGCCGGAGGGCACCGCCAGGCTGGACGAGGCACCGGAGAGTCCGTCGAAGCCGGTGGATCTCTTCCGTGACACCGCCACCGACAGGCTGGTCGAGGCAATTATCCACAGCATTGCCGTCAGCGACGGTAGCCGTTGCACGCCCCTGGTACTGGAAGGCACCCGCCTTTATCTGCGCCGGTTCTGGCGCTATGAGCAGGGCATCGCCGCTGGCATCCGTCAGCGCCTGAGCCCCGGCGGGGCCGATAGCGATCAGCAGCTCTCGCTGGCGCTGGATACGCTTTTCGGCCAGCAGGACGCGGTGGATTACCAGAAAGTCGCCTGCGCCCTGGCCGCCCGCAATCGTTTCAGCGTCATCACCGGCGGGCCGGGCACCGGCAAGACCACCACGGTGCTCAACCTGCTGGCGGCGTTACAGTCCATGGCCTGCCAGAAGCCGGGGTTGGACCCGGATGACCCCTATCTGCGAATCCGATTGTCGGCCCCCACCGGCAAGGCCGCCGCGCGGCTCAGTGAATCCATTGGCGGAGCCCTGAGCAAAGTCCCGCTGGCTGCGCTTCCTGGCGCTCCGGATGCCTCGGCAATTCCGACAGAAGTTACCACCCTGCATCGCCTGCTGGGCAGCCGCCCGGGTTCACGTCAGTTCCGCTACAACGAGGACAACCCGCTGCCACTGGACATCCTGGTGATCGACGAAGCCTCCATGGTGGATGTGGACCTGATGGCCTCGGTGTTCGCAGCCCTGCCAGAGAATGCCCGCCTGATCATGCTGGGCGACAAGGATCAGCTGGCCTCGGTCGACGCCGGTGCGGTACTGGGGGAGTTGTGCCAACGGGCGAACGCGGGCCATTACCGGCCCGAGACACTGGAATGGCTGGAATCCGTCACCGGTTGCCGGCTTCCTGAGGAGCTGGCCGATGCCAGCGGACAACCGCTGGACCAGGCGGTGGGCATGCTGCGCAAGAGTTACCGCTTTGACGAGCACAGCGGGATCGGTGTCCTGGCGCAGGCCACCAATGAGGGCCGTTTTGATAAAAGCCTGATCAGCCAGTGCCAGACCCAGACCTTTCCCGACGTCGCCTGGCTTGGACGGTCCGAGTTAATGACTGATCCGACGGACAATCCATCCACAGCCGATGCCCTGCTACCGCTGGCTCGCCACGCCCGCACCGGCAGCGCCGGGGCGTTTCTCAATGCCGGCGAGGGTCGAATGGTGAACGGTGATTCGGTGAGCGCACCTGTCGGCTACGGGCACTATCTGCAGATCATGTCCGGACAACGCCCCCACGCCACCGATTCCGAGGCGGATCGCCTGGAATGGGATGCCTGGGCAACGAAGGTGCTCGCCGCTTTCAGCCAGTTCCAGGTGCTATGCGCCTTGCGCAAAGGCCCGTTCGGCGTGGAAGGGTTGAACCAGCAGGTAGCCAATGAACTTCGCGCGTCCGGGCTGATCGTTAAAACCGAAGGCTGGTACGCCGGCCGCCCGGTGCTGGTGACCGGCAACGACTACAACCTGGGCTTGATGAACGGCGATATCGGTGTGACTTTAAGCGTGCCCTGGGATCACGACGAAGCGGGCAAGCCGGTTCAGACCCTTCGGGTGGCATTCCCGTCCAGTGACGGCAGCGGCACTATCCGCTGGATATCCCCCAGCCGTTTGCAGTCCCTGGAAACCGTTTACGCCATGACGGTGCACAAATCCCAGGGCTCCGAATTTACCCATGCCTGCCTGGTGATCCCGGATCGGCTTACACCGGTACTGACACGGGAGCTGATCTATACCGGTATCACGCGAGCAAGACACTGGCTCAGCCTTGCCGTTCCTCAGGAAGGGGTATTGCGTGATGCAGTCGGCCGCAGTGTGGTGCGGGCCTCCGGACTGGCCAGATTACTGGCCTAGACAGTCCTTCATAAACCTACGGAATTCGGTCACCAGTCGCGGCAGACTCTCCTGAAGCCGGTGGCCGTCTGGCAGCGCCAGCAGCGGTATATCCTGCTCTCTGGCCAACTCAATCACCGGCATCGGCAAAACCACATCGTCGTGCCAGCCGTGAATAATCTGGGTGTGGCGGGCCTGAATCTTCGGGCTGGACTGGGGATAGTCCTTCATGGCCAGTGCCGGCGCCAGCAGGAAACAGCCCAGAACCGGGCTTTCGGCACTGGTCTGGGCGCACACCCAGCCGCCCATGCTGGAACCCACCAGGATGCAATTCTCAGGCTCCGCACCGGACGCTTCAATGGCGGCGCGCATCTGCAGCAGCCGCGTGGCCGGGTCCTTGCTGCTGCGATGGTCCAGGGCCATGGCGGTTACCCCGTCAAAGGTTTCCGCCTCGGCTTTCAGGGCCTGCACCTTGGTGCTGTCAGGGCCGCTTTCCAGGCCGTGGGACAGAAATACGTGAACGGGGTTGGTCATGAAAGGCTCCTTTTTTCGGTGCGGTTTTCCGGTCGGGTGGCGGCAAGAATATCCAGTGCGCGGCGCCGCTTTTCCGGATCGTAAAGATCAATGGTGAACATCAGTTCGTCGACTTCCACCGATTCCAGCAGACGATCAAGCTGCTGGCGAATGGTATCAGTGCTGCCCAGCAGCTGCAGTGACAGGAAATCCTGAACACCGGCCTTCTCGCCGCTGTTCCATAGCCCGTTCATGGATTCCACCGGTGGCCTCATCCATAAGGGCTGGCCGCGGAATAGCGACAGAATTCGTTGATAGCTGGTGGTGGCCAGAAAACGCGCTTCCTCGTCTGTGTCTGCGGGAATCGCCGGCACCGCCAGCATCGCATAGGGCCTCGCCAGGGTGTCCGATGGCTGGAATTGGCTGCGGTACAGGTGGATGGCCTCACGATACAGGCGCGGGGCAAAATGCCCTGCGAAGGCGTAGGGCAGTCCGCGCTGGGCAGCTAGTTGTGCGCTGTACAGGCTGGAACCAAGCAGCCAGATAGGCACGTTGGTTCCTGCCCCGGGAATTGCTTTGATCTGCTGGCCGGGCTGCAATGGCCCAAGCAGTTGTTGCAGTTTGGCCACGTCTTCCGGGAACTGCTCGGCCCCCAAGTGTTCCCTTCTCAGTGCCCGGCTGGTAATGGGGTCGGTGCCGGGGGCCCGGCCGAGGCCGAGATCAATCCGTCCCGGGTACAGGCTTTCCAGAGTGCCAAACTGCTCGGCCACCACCAGCGGCGGATGGTTGGGCAGCATGATGCCGCCTGAACCGACCCGCAGGGTTTTGGTGGCCCCGGCGATATGACCCACCAACACCGACGTTGCGGAGCTGCTGATGCCTTCCATATTGTGATGCTCGGCCAGCCAGAACCGGTTAAAGCCCAGGTGCTCGCCGTGTTGAGCGTAGGCCACGCTATTGGCAAGGGTCCGGCCCACCGAATCACCTTCCCGCACCGAGGCCAGCTCGAGCAGGGAGTAGGGAAGATCGCGATACGACATTGAAAACTCCAGATTGGTAATGGAAGCAAGGATAACAAATCCGTCAAGGGTTTCCCTCGATCATCACGCCCGCATCACCACCAGCCCGGCAAAAGGGCACGAACTCGGGGCTGTAGAAAACGGTCATCCACCAGCCAGATCACGCCCCGGTCCTGCTGGGTACGAATCACCCGGCCTGCCGCCTGTACCACCTTCTGCATGCCCGGTATCAGGTAGGTGTAGTCATGGCCTGTCCGGAAACGAGCCTCCAGGCGCTGGCGCAGAATTTCGTGCCAGTTGTCGAACGGTGGCAGGCCCAGGGTGGCGACAAAGGCGCCGATAAGCCGGTTCCCGGGCAGGTCGATGCCTTCGCTGAAAATCCCACCCAGTACCGCAAAGGCTATGCCACTGCTGTCTTCGGCAAACGCATCCAGAAACGCCTGGCGTTGTGGCCCCGACATGCCCGGCTGCTGTTTGCGCTGGGGGATGTCCGGCGCGAATCGGGCAAGGGCATCACTGACCTGATTGAGATAGGCAAAGCTGCTGAAAAACGCCAGATAGTTGCCGGGTTTGTCCCGGTACTGACGGGCGATCAGTTCGGCGATGGGCTGCAGGGAGCGTTCCCGGTCCGGCTTGCGGGTGCTGATCTGTGGTGTGAAATGCACCTGAAGCTGGTCTGCGCTGAAGGGGCCTGGCAGGGAGCGAAAGCGGGTGCCGTCCGGCAGGCCCAACAGATCCCGGTAATATTCGCCCGGCGACAGGGTGGCGGAAAACAGGAGGGTGCTTCGCGCCGCTTCGAAACGTGGTGCCAGAAAATCCGCCGGAATCAGGTTCTGGATCGACAGGCGGGCGTCACCCCGTCCGGGTCTGGCCAGTTCGCACAGGGAGTGGTCGCCGAAGACATCCGCCAGTTTTGAGAAGGCCAGGCATTCAAACAGCAGCTCCTGCAGGGTCAGGTCCGGCGGGTTGTCCGCCAGATGATCGCTGATGGCCGACACCAGTCTGTTCAGGGCGCCGGTCAGGCTGACGGGCAGGTTGTCCAGATTAACCGCCGGCTCGCCCACCTCCGGCGCCTGTTCGCGGATCAATGCCTGCCAGGCCCGCGCCACGCCGTTCACGCCGGCTTTTAGACTTTTGGGCGCCTGCTTTTTTGCGCGCAGCAGACGGCGCTGGCCCAGGGTCACGGAATACATGCCCCGGGCCCGGTCCACGAGATTGTGGGCCTCGTCAATCAACAGCCCGACCTGCCATTCGTTCTGGCGAACCAGGGCGTGCAGCAACGCTGACTGATCGAACATGCGATTCACATCCGCCACCACCAGGTCGCACCAGCGGGCCATTTCCTGGGCCAGGAAATAGGGGCAGATGTTTGCATCCGCAGCGATTTTCGCAAGGGTATCCCGGGTCAAAACCCCCGGGCGGTCCGCGGCAGCCTGTCTTGCCGCCGGCAGACGGTCGAAAAAGCCTTTGGCCAGGGGGCAGTCGTCGCCGTGGCAGGCTTTGTCCGGGTGTTCGCAGGCGTGGTCCTTGGCCACCAGTTCCAAGGTGCGGATTCGCAGCGGTCTGGCCTGTGCGCTGGCCAGATTCTCCACTGCGCCTATGGCGACCTGACGGGCGGTGTTGCGGCTGGTGAGGTAGAAAAGGCGATCCTGCCCGGCCACCGGCATGGCCTTCAGTGCCGGAAAGAGTGCCCCCATGGTTTTGCCCAGCCCGGTAGGCGCCTCCAATAACAGAGACTGCTCCCGCACGCTGTTGATGTACACGGTTTCCGAAAGTGCCCGTTGCTGCGGCCGGAAATCCGGGAACGGAAAGGTCAGGTCAGACAGCGACTGGTCTCTGGCCTGCCGGTGGGCCTGCTCCTGTTCTGCCCAGCCTGCATAAAGGGCGCACAATTCCTCCAGTTCCTGCCACAGCTCTGCTGCCGTGGCAGTTTCGGTGATCGGTGTCTCCCGGTCCTTGCCCACATCGTAGTAAATCAGCGCCAGTTCGATCTCGGCCCGCTTTTCCTCCCGACACAGCAGGGCGCCATAGACCCGCAACTGGGCGCGATGGAGATGGCGCTGGGCTTCGCGAACCCGGGACAGGTCGCCCCGGTGGGTTTTGATCTCCTCCAGCCGGCCGGCAATCGGGTCCCAGCCGTCGGCGCGCCCACTGACCAGCAGGTTGCCACACTGGCCCGCCAGCGGCCGCTCACTCTGGTAGCGGGGGCCGCGCCGGGCCTGTACTTCACCATGGCCGGCAATCCCTTCTTCGGAGGTGGGCGCGGGGGTGTAGCGAAGGTCGAGATCGCCTTTGCGTGCGGCGAATTCGCAGAGCGTTCTTACGGAAACCCTGTAAGCCGTCACGGGGGTGTCTCTTGCCAGCGCACATAGCAAACCGATACCGGTATTCCCTGCTCCACGCAGTATTCCAGCCAGCGGGTCTGATGATCCTGCAGTCGGTCGCCGGGGCCCTTCACTTCGATCATTTCGTAACGCCGTTCTGGGTCCGGATGTTCAGGCTCAAAGCGAATAAGGTCGGGGAAGCCACTCCGGTGGATACGAAGGTCCGCCATCAGCCGATGGAACAGTAATCTCAGGTGTTCCGCCGGAATACAGGCCAGTGCCATGTCCAGCAGCGATTCGGTCAGCACGGGCCAGATCACAAAGGGTGACGCGATGCCGTATTTCTGGCGCCAGGTCCTGCGGATGATCTCCGGATAGGTGCCGTCTTCCAGGTGCGCCAGGCAGTCTTCGAAAAGCGCCTGCCGACGATTCAGGAAATCCTCCCGGTAAAGATCGACGGGGCCGGTATGAAAAGGGTGGAAAAAGGCGCCGGGCACGGGGGCAAAAATCGCAGGCCAGCACAGCAGGCCGAACAGGCCGTTGATCAGGGTGTTCTCCACATAGGTAACCGGGCTTTCCGCGGTGTGCAGGTGCTCGAGAGTGCGCCATTCCACCGAGTAGCCTTCTGGGTTGTCCAGAGTCAGGGTGACCGTGGGAACGGCAGGCGGGGCTTTGCGGGCCGGTACCGGCCGGGCCAGTTTCTTGGCCAGCCGGGACATCAGGCGTTTCAGTCCCTGAACCTCGGCATCGTTGCGGGGTTGCTCGGCGGCCTTCAGTGCGATTTCCCAGGCCTGTTGATACTGTTTCTGGCGCTCCAGCAGCCGAAGGTGACGCAAGCGTGCTTCGCGGTGGTGGCTTTGCCCGTAGGCAGTCAGGGCCAGAGCAATGTCCCCGCCGCGTTCGGCCAGGCGGGCCAGTTCGAACAGCAGTCGGCCGCGTCGGCTTTCCAGCCAGGCATTGTCACCGGCATCGGGAATATCCCCCATGATGTCTTCAGGCGGCTCGCCCTCATCCAGCCGTTCCCGGCACTGCTGCAGTAGCAGGTATCGGTCAACGTCGGCTCGGGTGTCAAAGGCCCGGGCGTCCGGGGTAAACGGCACCTGCTCGAACTGCTGGTGGCCCAGTTCCACCAGCACAAAATCCGACCAGCTCTGACGCAGGTTGCCGAAAAACATCAGTCGCAGCCGATCAAACAGGTCCATGTGCTGCAGCCGAACCAACCGGGTCTGGCTGTCCGGCAGCCAGCGCGTCACGGGTGCTCGGGCGGGAAAGGCGTCAATCATCGCGGCCCGGAGCTGCCCCTTGGGGGCGCTGATTTTCAGCCCCAGCTCAGTGACGAACTCCGCCAGGGCCGGTCTCAGCTCGGCAAGGGTGTAAAGCCGGAAAAGCTCGGGTACATGGATCTCCGGTGTCGGGTCGATCCAGCCGGATTCTTCCAGTTCACTCATCAGCGCCGGAATCGGCCGAGTCAACTCCGGGTAGCGGAGCTTTTCCTGTCGGAAGTGCTCGCCGGTACGCATCACCATTCTGGCGGCCAGTGCCCGGGCGTCCGGTGACAGCGCCATCAGGGAGTCGATAAGGCGGCATTCTTCTTCAAGAAGCAGATCCCTGTGGTGCTGATGAACCCAGCGAACCACCGTCTCGAAGTTGGCCAGGTAGTAAAGCGGATCGTCCAGGTCTGCGGTACCGGGAATCCGGGGCTGATCGGATACTGATGGGGCTTTTGGCGTTGCCGTCATGGACTCGTGGTTTTCAGAAGGTGAAACTGTTTCAGTGGGCAGAGCGTAAATATTACCAGCGATCATGCCTTAAGGAGACGCCGTCATGCGACTGTTGTTCGCGCTTGTACTTTCCCTGCTGCCGTTCACGCTGCAGGCCGCTGAATGCCCGGCTTTTCTGGATCAAGACCTGCGAAAACTGCATTCCGCTGATTCCGTTAACCTTTGTGAGCTGGCGGCGGGCAAACCCCTGCTGGTGGTGAACACGGCCAGCCGTTGCGGGTTTACCGGTCAGTTCGACGGCCTTGAGAGCCTGCACAAGAACTACCAGGACAAAGGCCTGGTGGTTGTCGGGTTCGCCAGCGACGATTTCCGTCAGGAAGCAGACAGCGAAGCCGAGGCCGCCAGCGTCTGTTTCAAGAACTATGGCGTGACCTTCACCATGATCGCCCCCACCTCGGTAACCGGTGATGGGGCCAACCCGGTGTTCAGCGAGCTTAACCGCCAGGCCGGCCAGCCGGGGTGGAACTTCTACAAATACGTGGTTAGCCCCGGGGGTGAGGTAGTAGCCCGTTTCCCCAGCCAGGTTGCGCCGGGTGATGAAAAGCTGCGCAATGCCCTCGATCAGGCGGTAGCCGGTTACTGACCGGAATCTTCGAACTTTCCGTGGCGTCCGGCACCGCCGGCAAACCGGCTGGCTCCCTCAATGGCTTCTGCAAAAACCACCGGGTAGCCGCCGGCTCCTTCTGCCGCCAGGGCGTCCGACTGGGAAAGATCCCACTGGCTGATTGCCGATGCACGGTCCACCCGCAGACACTGCTGGGGAAAGCCGGCAATCTGCCGCGCCAGTGTTTCGGCCGCTTCGCGGGCTTCACCGTCCGGTACCACACGGTTGGCGAGTCCCATGGTCAGGGCTTCTTCCGCGTCTACGGGGCGGCCGGTCAGAATCATGTCCATGGCGCGGCCGTGGCCCACAACTCTGGGTAGCCGCACTGTGCCGCCGTCGATCAGTGGCACGCCCCAGCGACGGCAGAACACGCCAAAAACGGCGGACTTTTCGGCAACCCGCATATCGCACATCAATGCCAGTTCCAGCCCGCCGGCCACGGCGTAGCCGGAAACCGCGGCAATCACCGGCTTGGTAAACGCCATTCGTGACGGGCCCATGGGGCCGGGGGCGGTACCGGTAGGTTCAATGTGGTTGCGCCGGTCCGGGTCGCCTACGGCTTCCAGGTCTGCTCCAGCGCAGAAATTGCCACCGCGGCCCCAGAGCACCGCCACTTTCAATGCGTCGTTCCGTTCAAAGTCTTCAAACGCCGACAGCAGGGCCTGGGCCGTTTCGCGGTCGACGGCATTGCGGCGGGTTTCACGGTTGATGACCACGGTGATGATGTCGCCGGAGACTTCGGTATAGACCGGCGGGTTGTCGGGCGAGGGTGTTGTCATTGTAAAGCTCCGGGGATCTGCCAGGACCTAGAGTAACGCCGGCTGTTCTGAAATTTCCGGGAATTCGGCGCGGTTTCGACCTCTGTTCTTGGCAGTATACAGAGCGGTATCGGCTTCCTGCAGCATATCGGCGAAGGTTCGGTGCCGGGGCGCCATTCGGATCCCCCCGATGCTGGCAGACAGCTCCATTGGGCTGCCCTTGATGTGCGGCCCCCGGCGGGCGATGGTTTCCAGCAGGCGGTTGGCGATGCGGATGAAGTCCTTGTCGTCGGACAGCGGTAATACCGCCACGAACTCCTCCCCGCCGATCCGGCCCACGATGTCGTCCTCCCTCAACTCCGCCTCAAGGATTCGCGACACCTGGCGCAGCACCTCATCACCGGCGGCATGGCCCCACTGGTCGTTGATCAGTTTGAAATGATCCAGGTCCAGCATCAGCACGGCCAGGGCGGAATTCGACGCCCGGGCCCGGCTGAACGCCCGGGTGCCTTCTCGCAGCAGTGAGCGGCGGTTGTAGAGACCGGTAAGCCCGTCCCGCTCAGCCAGGGACCGCAATCGGTTTTCCGAAATTGAGAACGCCATAAGTGGCAGCGCGAGGGCGGCACCGGTGGCGAGAAAAATGTGGTTGATCAGAATCAGGCGCAGAATGGTTTCCAGCCCATGCACCCCACCGACCAGCTGATCCACCGCGATAATCAGCGCCTGGGCCATCATCAGCACCCCGTGAAGGGTGAACAGAAACTGCAGTACACGCACCGGTAGACGAACCTGTGTCGCGATAGCCGACAGCCGGTAAATGGCAACACTGAAGACCAACGCAGAGAATAGCGCGGTGATGCCCCGCGCCAGGGTTTCTGACTGCAGGAAGGTGCTTGCTATCAGGATCAGGTAGAGGCCAAAGGCGCCGAGCCCAAAGCGGTAGAACAGTCGCTGGTGGCGCGATGGTAGCCGTGAAAAGCTCTGCAGGCCCATCAGTACCAACAGTGGGGACAGCCCCAGAAGCGCCAGGGCCAGAAAACCGGTCACAAACGGGGCATCAACAAACACTCTGGCACCGGCAAGCAGGCTGCCTGCAGCAAAGGCCGCGCAGGAAAAGGCCCAGATGCGAAAGCAGGGCTGGCGGGCACGCAGATGATAGATCCACCACAGCAAACCCCCAATCAGCAGATTGAGCGCGATGGATACGATTACCAGCGTTGGCAGATGCAATTGGATGTTCAAGCTTCCCTCAGATTTACCTGGCCCAGCGTTTCAGGTTAGACCTGGGCGAAGTAAAGCTCCACGGGATTTCTGTGTCGATTGGTACGGCGGGAAAAGACGCCGCCGGGGCTGTGCCGGCGGCGTTGGGGTCAGCCGATCTGATCAGCCGTTTTTCAGGGTTTTCATGTCGATCACGAAGCGGTATTTCACGTCGCCTTTTTTCATGCGTTCGTAGGCTTCGTTGATGTTCTTGATGTCGAGCATTTCGATATCACAGGTGATGTCGTGCTCGGCGCAGAAATCCAGTACTTCCTGGGTTTCCGGCATACCGCCAATCAGCGAACCGCCAAGCACGCGACGTCTGCCTACCAGGGCCCCTGCCTGAACCGGCGGTTCAATGGGGTCCAAAAGACCTACCAGAATATGGGTGCCATCGACTTTCAGGCTGTTCAGGTAGGGATTCACGTCATGCTGAACCGGTATTGTGTCCAGCATGAAATCGAAGGTTTCCCTGGCGGCTTTCATCTGGTCCCGGTCGGTGGAAATGATCACATGGTCTGCACCCTGCTTCTTGGCTTCGGCCACCTTGCTTTCGGAGCGGGTAAAGATGGTGACTTCCGCGCCCAGGGCCTTGGCGAATTTCACGCCCATATGGCCGAGGCCGCCCATGCCGATCACGCCCACTTTGTCACCGGCTTTCACGCCGTAGTGGCGCAGCGGTGAATAGGTGGTGATGCCGGCACACAGAATGGGCGCAGCCGCCGCGGGGTCCAGCTTCTCGGGCACTTTCACCACAAAACGCTCGCTGACTACGACCTTGTCGGAGTAGCCGCCAAAGGTGATGCTGCCGTCATGACGGTCTTCGCCGTTATAGGTGGCGGTCATCCCCTCGGCGCAGTATTGCTCGAGGCCGGATTCGCAGGCGGAGCAGCTGCGGCAGGAATCCACCATGCAGCCTACGCCCACCATATCGCCAACTTTATAGCCTTTGACGTCGGGTCCGACGGAGGTTACACGACCGATGATTTCGTGGCCGGGTACGACCGGAAACTGGGTGACGCCCCAGTCGTTCTGGGCGAAGTGAATGTCGGTATGACAGACGCCACAGTAATCAATCTCGATGGAGACGTCGTCCGGGCGCGGTTCACGACGGTCGAAGCTGATTGGAGCCAGTTTGGAATTGGCCGATTCAGCTGCGTAACCTTTTGCATTCGCCATGGTTCAGTTTCCTTTATTTATCCGTGTTGATGTTCACTTGATAGTTAGTTAACTACGAAATAACTGGGGCCTGGATTACCGATTCCAACCGCGGGGCGAACTATCTACGACTAATGTCGATGCGTGTGGCGATAGTCGGTGGGAGACTGTCCCATGATCTTCTTGAACAGCCGCGAGAAATAGTAACTGTCGTCATACCCCAGCATTCGGCTGATGTGGGCGAACGAGTGGCCGGTGGCATCCAGCAACTGGCAGGCCTGCTCCACCTTAAGATGAAGAAAGTGCTGGATCGGAGAAACCCCGGTGGCCTGACGGTAGCGTGTGGCAAAATGGGCAGGCGACAGCCCGGTCAGATCTGCCAACTGGTCCAGCGTGATGCGCTCGGCCAGATGTTCCCGCATGAAATTGTGGATTATCTCCAGGTCGGGCTGGGTGGTTTGGGCTGCCTGGTCCAGGCTCAGGGGCACGCCCGCCAGCAGTTGTCTCAGGCGATTGGCCACGTGCACCAGCCCCGCCGAGCGAAACCCGGTCTGTTGCACCGACAACAGGCCATTGAAATCCACCAGCAGCCGCGGTTGGCGGCCGATGTGCTGAACGTGCAGGCCGTCGACAAACCCCATGTGATGCGCAAAGGCGCTGGCCAGCGGACCGGTGTAATGAACCCAATGAATTGTCCATGGGTTGTCCGGTGCGGCGGTGTAGCGATGGGCGGCCCCGGCGGGAATCAGCACCAGGTCGCCGCCTTTGACGAAGCAGGGCTGATCCTCGATGTTCAGATAGGCCTCGCCCTCCGTGCACAGAATAAGCAGATGGTCATTGTGCTGCTCCCGATGCATATGATGGCCTTCAGCCCGCCGATAGTGGCCGAAAGCAAGCGGGTAGAGGTCCCGGGTTAGCGGATGCTGAGACAGCCCACGGATCACCGGGGCGGGAATGACATAGCGGATGCTGTCCGGCGGCACAGGCCATTGGGAGGTGCGGGTCATAATCCGTGTGTCCAGGGCTTCAATATCGAAAGATAGTCCAGCATGAGCGAAAGTTAGTCAATCATCCGGCTTTCAGACCCTGTGCTAGCATCAGAGCCATTAGCCAATAAATTGAATAGTCATAATCCCCATACCGACAACAAAGACAGGGAACATCCCATGAAACAGGTACCTCTCTACCTGGGCGGCGAGTTCGTCCAGTCCAGCACTGACCAATGGATCGACGTAACGGATCCCGCCACCAACGAAGTTATTGCCAAAGCACCCTGCACCACGGCCGAGGAAATGACCCGCGCCATCGAAAGCGCCAGCGAGACCTTCAAGGCCTGGAAAGAAACCCCGGTGTCCGAGCGGGCGCGGGTGATGATGCGCTACCAGGCACTGCTGAAAGAACACCACGATGAAATCGCCGAGATTCTGTCCAGCGAGACCGGCAAGACCTTTGAAGACGCCAAGGGTGACGTCTGGAGGGGTATCGAGGTGGTGGAACACGCCGCCAACGTTCCCTCCATGATGATGGGTGAAACCGTGGAAAACGTGGCCCGGGAGATCGACACCTATTCCATCACGCAGCCCCTGGGCGTCTGTGCCGGTATCACCCCGTTCAATTTTCCGGCGATGATTCCCCTGTGGATGTTCCCGCTGGCCATTGCCTGTGGTAATACCTTCATCCTCAAGCCTTCAGAGCAGGACCCACTGACGCCGACCCGCCTGGCCGAGCTGTTCGAGGAAGCCGGCGCGCCGAAGGGGGTATTGCAGGTAGTTCACGGTGGCAAGGAGCAGGTCGACCGGCTGCTGACCGACCCTGCTATCAAGGCTGTTTCGTTTGTGGGTTCGGTCCCGGTTGGCCGGTATATCTATGAAACCGGGACTCGCAATATGAAGCGGGTGCAGAGCCTGGCCGGTGCCAAGAACCATATGGTGATTCTTCCGGACGCGAACAAGCAGCAGGTGATCAATGCTCTGGTAGGTGCGTCTGTGGGAGCGGCCGGTCAGCGCTGCATGGCGATTTCCGTGGCGGTATTCGTGGGCGAAGCCCAGCAGTGGATACCGGAGGTGAGAGACGCCCTGGCCGCGGCAAAACCCGGCGCCTGGAACGACAAGGGAGCCAGCTATGGCCCCATCATCAGCCAGAAAGCCAAAGAGAAAATCGAGCACCTGATCGGACGCGGTGAAACAGAGGGCGCCAACCTGCTGCTCGATGGCCGCGGCTGCACCGTCGATGGCCTGCCGGACGGCAACTGGGTTGGCCCCACGCTCTTCTCTGGCGTGACCGAGGAGATGGAGATCTATCGGGAGGAAATCTTCGGCCCGGTTCTGTCCTGTATGGAAGTAGACAACCTTTCGGATGCCATCGCCCTGGTCAACCGCAGCCCCTACGGCAACGGTACCTCGCTGTTTACCAGTTCCGGTGGCGCGGCCCGGCGCTATCAGCACGAAATCGACGTGGGCCAGGTGGGCATCAACGTGCCGATTCCGGTACCGCTGCCGTTCTTCTCTTTCACCGGCTGGAAGGGTTCCTTCTACGGTGATCAGCACGCCTACGGCAAGCAGGCGGTGCGCTTCTATACCGAGACCAAAACCATCACCGCGCGCTGGTTCAGCAGCGATGCCGAGGCAGAAACCAACTTCTCCATTCGCATGCGATGAGGTGAGCCATGAATTTCAACCTGACAGACGACCAGTTGGCGTTTCGACAGGCGGCACGGTCTTTTGCGGAAAAGGCCATGGCGCCCCACGCCGCCAAATGGGACGCGGAGCACACCTTCCCCGTGGAAGTTATCCGCGAGGGTGCCCGGCTGGGTTTCTGTGGCATCTACACACCGGAAGCCCAGGGCGGCATGGGGCTTTCGCGATTGGACACCAGTGTGATTGTGGAAGAACTGGCGGCGGCCTGCCCCTCCACGGCGGCGTTCTTCACCATTCACAACATGGCCACCTGGATGGTGGCCAGTTTCGGCAGTGACCCGGTGAAGGAGAAAATTGCCCCCCGCATGACCAGCGGCGAATGGCTGGGCTCCTACTGCCTGACCGAGCCCGGTGCGGGGTCGGACGCCGGCAACCTGCGTACCCGCGCCGAGAAAGACGGCGACAGCTACCTGATCAGTGGCAGCAAGGTGTTCATCTCCGGCGCCGGCGCTACCCAGATGCTGGTGGTGATGGCCCGGACCGGCAGCCAGGAAAGCGGCAGCAAAGGCGTGAGCGCCTTTGTGGTGCCAGCCGACGCGGACGGTATTCACTACGGCAAATGTGAAGAAAAAATGGGGTGGCACAGTCAGCCCACCCGCCAGGTGACTTTTGAAAATGTGCGCGTGCCAGAAGCCAACCGACTGGGCGCAGAGGGCGAGGGCTTTCATATCGCCATGAAAGGCCTGGACGGCGGCCGCCTGAACATTGCCACCTGCTCCCTCGGCGGCGCCCAGGCGGCTCTGTTGCGGGCGCGGAACTATCTGCACGAGCGGGAACAGTTCGGCCAGCCCCTGGCCGGTTTCCAGGCCCTGCAGTTCAAGCTGGCGGATATGGCCACGCAGCTTGTGGCGGCCCGCCAGATGGTGCGTCTGGGTGCGTTCAAACTGGATACCGGCGACCCGGAAGCCACCCTGCATTGCGCCATGGCCAAGCAATTCGCCACCGATGCGTGTTTCGAGGTCTGCAACCAGGCCCTGCAACTGCACGGCGGCTATGGCTACATCCGCGAATACCCGCTGGAACGCTACGTGCGGGATTTGCGAGTGCATCAGATTCTGGAAGGTACCAACGAAATCATGCGTCTGATCGTTGCACGCCGGTTGCTGGAAGACGGCGTCGCTGAGGCTATCCAATAGCCCTCCAATAAAACAGGACACAGGGACTGCACCATGAGCGAATTTTTGAAACTGGAAAAACGGGATCACGTGGCAGTGATCACCATCAGCAACCCACCGGCCAATACCTGGACCCTGGAATCGCTGACCCATCTGACCACCCTGGTGGAGGGCCTGAACGAAGATCGCGCTATCTATGCCCTGGTGATCACCGGCGAAGGCGAAAAGTTCTTCTCCGCCGGGGCGGATCTGAAATCCTTCGCCGACGGTGATGCCGGCAATGCCAACGCCATGGCCCAGGCCTTCGGTCAGGCGTTTGATGCACTGACCCGTTTCCGGGGCGTATCGATTGCGGCGATTAACGGCTACGCCATGGGCGGTGGCCTGGAATGCGCCCTGGCCTGTGATATCCGCATCGCCGAGGAACAGGCCCAGATGGCCCTGCCGGAAGCCACCGTGGGGTTGCTGCCCTGCGCCGGCGGCACTCAGAACCTGCCCTGGCTGGTGGGAGAGGGCTGGGCCAAGCGCATGATTCTGTGCGGCGAACGGGTAAAAGCCGACAAGGCCCTGGCTATTGGCCTGGTGGAAGAAGTGGTTGGCACTGGCGAATCCCTCGACAAAGCGATGGCGCTGGCGGCGATGACGGCAAAGCAGAGCCCCTCGTCCATCGCCCGCTGCAAGACCCTGATCATGAGCGCCCGGGATGGCCGCAGCCACGCCGATGGCTGGCGGATGGAACGGGAACTGTTCGTGGACCTGTTCAGCACCGAAGACCAGCGCGAAGGGGTGAATGCGTTTCTTGAAAAGCGCACACCGCAGTGGAAAAACCGATAACACAGAAGACTATGACCGAAGCATCCGTAATTTTTGAAGAACACCCGGGTCACAACGGCTGGGTTCTGGGCGTAGCCCGACTGAACGCGGCCCAGTCCATGAACGCACTGACCCTGGACATGATTCGCGAGTTGCAGCCCCAGCTGGAGCGATGGGCGGAGGATGAGCGAATCGCCGCCGTGTGGCTGGAAGGCGCCGGCGAGAAAGCACTCTGTGCCGGTGGCGATATCGTGGCGCTTTACCGTTCCATGACCGAATCTGCCCAGCCCGGCAGCGTCAAAAGCGAAGGCGAGCAGTTTTTTGATGAGGAATACCGCCTTGACTACCTGATCCACACCTACCCGAAGCCCGTCGTCGTATGGGGCAATGGCATTGTGATGGGCGGTGGCCTGGGCCTGATGGTGGGCGGCTCCCACCGGGTGGTTACCGAGTACTCAAAGCTGGCCATGCCGGAAGTGGGTATTGGTCTGTATCCGGATGTGGGCGCAGGCTGGTTTCTGAACCGGATGCCCGGGCGCACCGGGTTGTTTTTGGGGCTGACCGGTGTGCGAATGAATGCGGCGGACGCCCTGTTTGTGGGGCTGGCGGACCGTTTTATTCCGCAGGAGCAGCGGGCCAACGTGCAAAGTGCGTTGCTGGTCAAAGACCTGAGACACAATCCAGACGCCGGCGTTAGCCAGGTATTGCGACGTTTCGAGCGCGGTGGCGAGGCGTTGAAGCCCACCTCGCCGGTGCGGAACCATTTCGATGTGATCCAGACCCTCACCGATGGCGATTCGCTACCCGAAGTGGTGAAGAATCTGGCCGACTACGCCGGTGACGATGAATGGCTTGTCAAAGCCCTGAAAACGGTTGAGAAGGCGTCTCCAACGTCCCTTTATCTGCACTGGCGACACTACCATCGCAGCGCCCACCTTGGCCTGGCCGAGGTATTTGATCAGGAGTTGCAGATGTCCCGCCGCTGCCTGGTGATGGGCGAGTTTGCGGAGGGGGTTCGGGCGCTTCTGATCGACAAGGACCTGAAGCCGCGCTGGCGTTTTCCGGGCCTTGAACAGGTTGATCCCAAGTGGGTGGATGAGTTTTTCACCGGTTAAAACACTCAGAACAGAACAACAACAAGGAGAACAGACATGGCGACCATTACCTTTATAGGTCTGGGCAACATGGGCGGCCCCATGGCCGGGAACCTGCTGAAAGCCGGCCACGAGCTGACCGTATTTGATTTGTCCGAATCCGCCGTAAAAACCCTGGTAGACCAGGGTGCCAAAACCGCTGACACGGTACTGGAGGCCGTAAGGGACGCCCAGGTGGTGATCACCATGCTGCCAGCCGGGCAGCATGTTGAAACCGTCTATCTGGGCGAGCACGGCCTGCTGGCGCACCTGCCGGCAGCTACCCTGGTGATTGATTCCTCCACCATTGCCCCGGAAACCTCCCGCTCCGTTGCTGATGCTGCCAGGTCAGCCGACATTACCTTGCTGGATGCTCCGGTGTCCGGTGGCGTCGCCGGGGCCAAAGCCGGCTCGCTGACCTTTATCTGTGGAGGTGAGGCTGAGGCTTTCGAGCGCGCCCGCCCGATTCTGGAGAACATGGGCAAGAACGTTTTCCATGCAGGTCCCAGCGGTGCCGGGCAGATCGCGAAGATCTGCAACAACATGCTGCTGGCCATCCAGATGGCGGGCACCAGTGAAGCCCTGGCCCTGGGCGTTAAAAACGGCCTGGACCCGGCCGTCCTGTCGGAAATCATGAAGAAAAGTTCCGGTGGCAACTGGGTGTTGAACGGCTACAACCCCTGGCCGGGGGTAATGGAAGCTGCGCCGGCTTCCAGGGATTACGCCGGCGGATTTCTGGTGAACCTGATGACCAAGGACCTGGGCCTGGCGATGGAAAATGCCACCGCCAACCATTCGCCGGTGCCGATGGGTTCCCTGGCACGTAACCTTTTCGAGTTCCACGCCGCACAGGGCAACGGTCAGCTGGATTTCTCCAGCATCCAGCGCTTTTATCGTCCGGATCCCGAGTGATCCGGACGACGGGTTTGGTTAAACTGTTTGCTCACTTTTTATCGCGGCGGTTACCTTTACCATGTCCCTTTTCCCTACAGACGACGGCGAGAACGATCTGTTCACCTCTCGAACAGATCCAGACAGCCCCTTCGGAACCTATGCGCCTTTCAGTTTTGAGCTGGAGGGCAAGGTGTGGCCCACCGTCGAGCACTATTTTCAGGGCATGAAGTTCAGCGATGAAGCCCGGCAGGAAAAGATTCGGGCAGCCGAATCGCCCGCGCTTGCCAGGAAGCTTGGCCGCAAGCGCAGCAAAAGCTTCCGCAAGGACTGGAAAGAAGTTCGTCAGACCATCATGACCCGGGGAGTCTATACCCGCTGCCGGACACACCCTGAGCTAGCCGACGCCCTTCTGGAAACCGGTGACCAGAAGATTGTCGAAAACAGCAACTTTGACTATTTCTGGGGCTGTGGCAGGGACAGGCGGGGCAATAATGCCTACGGACGGGTGTTGATGAATGTGCGGGCAAAGCTGAGCGAAGAGCGGGCATCCCCAGAGGATGCCCGTTAACTACCCTTCTTTTTTCGCGGAATAGTCCGTATCCGCAAAAACCTCCGACAGAATGGTCTGTTCAATGTAACTGCGCTGACCTGATTTGGCGGGCAGCCTGACGGTCAGGTGAATTTCGCCGGCAGCCGGGGTGTGAATGGTGACTCGTGGGTCAACGGAAGGCACTTCCAGGCCGCGGGACACGCCGAACTTGTTCATGTGTTTCCGGACTGACTCCAGGTAAGGCTCACACTGTCGGTTGGCGGCGGCCAGCAGGGCTGCCTGGGCCGCTTGCCATTTGTCTTCCCGTTTGAAAGGCACGGTAAACATGTGGAAGTCCCAGTGGTCGGTAAAGCTCTCGTTGACGACCGGCTCGGAGACGAACAGGGCGTTCGGTATCACGATCATTCGCCCGGTGCGCTGATGGCCGGTTTTGCCGGGGCCGACTTCCAGAATGGTGGTTGCCAGCAGGGTCTGGTCGATGACATCCCCCCGAAAATCCTTTACCTGAATGCGATCCCCCAGATTAAAGGACCCCGCGCCGCTTTTCAGAATGGCGCCTGATACACAAAGGATCAGCTCTTTGGTGGCAACCACGAAGGCCACCGCAATGGCGACGATAGACAGCGCCAGTGACCGGATCTGGTCACCCCAGATCAGTGCCAGCCCCAGTACCGCCAACAACAGAAAACCATTGCGGAAGTTCACCAGCAAGCGCCCGCGCAATTCAGCAGACGCGACATTCCGGCGGATGAAGCGGGCGGTCAGTGTGCGAAGAATAACAATCGCCAGAATCAGCAGGCCGGTGCTGATCAGCAGTCGTAGCATGTTATCCGGAAGCGACAGATTTTCGGGCACGAAGGCCAGGCTTTCGAGCATGTTTCAGTTCCGTGACAGGTACGTTAAATGATGCATTGTCACGGGAAATTGCCCGGCCTGCTATAGTCATATTCCCTTGACTGAGGCCTGGAGTGAGACATGTCTCAAAGTATGGAATTGACTGAACGGATCGAGCAGATCCGCGACCTTACCCCGCTGGATGCCGCCGAAGAACTTGTCGCGCTGTCCGCGGACGATATCCAGTTCATCCTGTCGCGACTGCCGTCGGACCAGGCGCTGGCCATCGCCTCCCATCTGGCCCAGGTTGCTGCGCCGGATGAGGCCGCCACCCGGGCCGTCATTTCCGGTATGGAAGCCACCATCGGGGAGTTGATGACCCCGGTTACCGCGACGCTGCCGGAAGACTATACCGTTGCCGAGGCGCTGACCTTTATGGTGAAAAGTGCCGACGTTACCGAGATCAGTTACATCTTCGTGACCAGCAGCGACCGGCTGGTGGGCGTCGTGGGCATGCGGGACCTGATTCTGGCGAAACCCTCTGAAACCCTGTCCGCGATTATGGTGCGGGAACCCTTCGCCTTCCAGCAGGAAACTCCGGTGGAAGACGCGGTCAGCGAGGTGATGTACCGCCACTACCGTATGTACCCGGTGGTGGATGATGACAATCAGGTGGTGGGCGAGGTGCGTGGCTGGAAGCTTTACGAACGCGTGGCTTCCGTACTCAGCGCCCAGGCCGGCTCCCAGTATGGCGTGGCAAAGGAAGAGCAGATCAACACCCCGGTGCTGGCCGCTTTCCGTATGCGCCACCCCTGGCTGCAGGTCAACCTGATCACCGCGTTCGCGGCGGCCTTTGTGGTGGGCATGTTCGAGAGCACCATCACCCAGATTGTTGCGCTGGCGGCTTTTCTGCCGGTGCTGGCCGGGCAGAGTGGCAACACCGGTTGCCAGGCGCTGGCGATCACTCTGCGCGGCATGACGCTGGGGCAGATTAACGATTACCCGGTGCGGCGGCTGTTCCGCAAGGAAATCCTATTGGGGGCGCTTAACGGCGCGGCGGTCGGGGTGATCGCCGGCATCGCGATGTTTGCCTACGCCATGTCCACCGGTTCCGCCAACCCGGCCATGTTGGGGCTGGTCATCTTCATTGCCATGATCGGCGCCTGCATGGGCAGCGGAATATTCGGGGTCGCGGTGCCGCTGGTGCTGAAACGCTTTGGCGCCGACCCCGCCACCGCCAGCAGCATCTTTCTGACCACCTTCACCGATATTATCGGTATGGGCCTGATGCTGTTTCTGGCCACCTCGCTGGTGCTCTAGCGAGTGCCGGCGTCTGCCGTGTTCTCTTTGCTGGTGCCGGCGTCAGGCACTGTTAGCATCAGCAAAAAACCAGCCAGGAAAAATAGCAGAATCGTGCTCATGCCCCAGCGCTGGCTGCCGGTAGCGGCGGTGACAGCGCCCACCAGAAGTGGCCCGGCAAAGGCTGTCGCTTTGCCCGAGAAAGTAAACAGGCCGAACATCTGGTTGCGAAGGTGCTGCGGCGCGGCGCGGGCCAGATGGGATCGGCTGGCCGCCTGAAGCGGGCCGACGAAAATGCCCAGCGTCATGCCGAACACCCAGAACCAGAGCTCGCTCTGCACCACCAGTATCGCCGTGGCGCTTGCCCCGATGCCTGCCAATGACAGAAAAATCGTATTCCGGCCGCCGATGGCATCATCGACCCAGGCAAAAACCAGGGCGCCCAGGCCGGCAGTGACGTTCAGGGCAATGCCGAACTGCAGCACCTCGGTCTGGCTCATGTTGAAGGTTCCTGCGGCGTAAACTCCACCGAAGGTGAACACCGTGGCAAGGCCATCGGTGTACAGCATGCGCGCCACCAGAAACCGCAGAATATGGCCGTATTCCCGGGCCTTGGCCAGGGAGTCTTTCAGCTGGCCAAGGCCCGCCTTCAACGCCTGGCCGGCGGACAGCCCGGAAGACGGCTGGTCGGGCGTCAGAAAGAATAGCGGTAATGCAAACACCAGGTACCAGACCGCCACCAGAACGAAAGTGGCCCTCACGTGTTCTGCTTCTTCCCGGTTCAGCCCCAGGAATGACGGATCGGCCTCCACGAATCCGAACAGGGCCACAACCAGGCAGACAACGCCGCCGACATAGCCAAGGCCCCAGCCCCAGCCGGACCAGCGGCCAAGCTTTGCGGGAGCGGCCAGATCGGGCAGCATGGTGTTGTAGAAGATAAACGCGAATTCGGCTCCGAGAATACCCAGGCTGACCCAGATCACCGCCCACCAGAAATCCCCCATGCCCGGCTCCACAAACCAGAGCATGCCACTGGCCAGCACGCATAGGAGGGTAAAGCCGACAAGCCATGGCTTGCGGCGCCCGGACCGGTCCGCAATGGCACCCAGAACCGGTGCTGCCACCGCAATCACGACACCGGTAATGCCGACAATGTTGCCCCAGTATTCCGTGCCGGCCACCTTTTCGCCAACCACCGACTGGCTGAAGTAGCGGGCAAACACAAAGGTCAGGATGATGGTGAAAAAGGCGCTGTTAGCCCAGTCATAAAGCGCCCAGGACCATAGCGCTTTGCGGGATGCCCCGACAGTGGTGCCGCCGTTTTCGTGTTTTTCCTGCGTTGTCTGCATAAAAACCATCCGTTGACCGGGCTGAGCTCTATTCTTCACTATAACTGTCAGTGAACCCTATGTCTGGGGGAGCCAAAGCCGGACCGGATGTCCCGCTAGCGCAGAGCCGGAATCACGTGGTTTTCAATCAACTGGAACTGCTTGCGGAGATAGGACGAGCCCGGTGACGGCGGGGTCGGGTCTGAAGTCATGACCACGGTCAGTTCGAGGGCAGGCATCACGTAGAGCACCTGGCCGCCATAACCGCGCCCGTAGTAACCGGTTTCGCCCGCCAGCGGGCGTTCAAACCAGCCGTAGCCGTAGGGATCGTCGGTATAGGCGGACCGGCCACGCTCGGTCCAGGATTCGCTCACCCAGCCTTCCGGAAACAGACGCCGATCGCCCACCCGGCCCTGATTGCGATACAGCTCGCCGATTTTCACCAGGGCGCGGGGAGACAGGCGCATGTTGTTACCCCCGAAATAGATCCCCTGAGGGTCTCGACCCCAGGCCGGGAATCTGATGTCCAGGGGCTCGCCCAGCCATTCACGGGCCAGACTCAGGGTGCTGCGGTCAGCGCTTTCAGTCAGGGCCGCGGACAGCAGGTGGCTGCTGCCGGTGGAGTAGAGCATGCGCCCGCCCGGCTCATCCACAAAGGGCCGGGTAAGCACGTGATGCACCCAGTTATCGCTGTTGACCCAGGGACCGTAGTAACGGCCAGATGTGCGCTGCAGTCCTGCCTGCAAGGACAGCAGATGCCCCAGCGTAATGCGCTCCACGCCTTTAGTGGCCCTGGCCGGAACCCGGTCCCCCAGGGTTTCCACCACCGGCTGATCCGTTCCCTCAAACACACCCTTTTTGATGCCAATGCCGACCAGGGCGGCTAGCACGGTTTTGGACAGGGACTTGATGTTGACGGGCGTATCCAGGCCCCTGTTTTGTATATCCAGCGCCAGAACTTCCCGCCCCTGATGGACAACAATCAAGGTGTGCAGGCGTTCGAGCGTGATTGCCTCTTTTTCCACTGTGGTCTGCCAATCGTCGACATCGGCGTGACACAACAGAGGAACAACCAGAAGCAGTGCGAATACTACGGAATTCTTGAGCATTCTGACTATACGTCCGGACACTGCGATGGGCTCACGACGTTGATCTCCTGATCAGGCGCGCTAGGCCCAGCCCCGAAGCCTGGCCGCAATATAGGGTGCCAGCGCTGTAGCCGCCAGAACAACGGGCCAGATGTTCCCACCTTTGAACGTATAGGCCGCCAGCAACTCGGGCCAGGACTTCCCCTGCCAGAGCCCGAAGGAAAATTCGAAAACGATTGTGAGAACAAGCCAGCCAAGCCCGACAATGACAAACTGAACAGGGCGGCTGATTTGCAACCAGGGAAGCGACACGTAAGCCATGCCAATGATCAGCGCCGAGAGCAGCAATCCGCTTAGCACGAGCGAGGTCGGGGTTCCGAAAGCCGGTGTCAGCAAGGATTCGCGCGCGAGGCCGTTGGCAATGGCCAGAACAAGGATGCCGGCCCAGATTACCAGGGCCTTCAAAGCGATGACTGTCACCATAGCTTGTCCTCATCTTGAATTGCGCGGCACGCCTTATTTTCCGTCCTGCGCAACGTAAGCGGCCCCGAATTGCGGGAGGTCATCGTTAATCGGCCACCAATTCGCTTTTGACGCCGTGTAGCAGTGCGCAGATGGCTTCGCGTTCAATGGCTCATTGATCAGCCCGGCCCGAATCCGCACTACGCCCGGCAGCGACTCCTTTCTGCTGAAAACCGGCGATCCGCAGCGACTGCAAAAGATACGCTGCTTGCCCGGCGAGGACTCAAAGGCGGTTAGCAATTCCGCGCCGCTCTGGAGCTGAAACGCGGCTTCGTCCACCGGTATGTTTGTAGCGAGGGGCGTACCCTGTGCCCTGCGACACTGCGAGCAATGACACAGCTGAATGGGCGCCAGCTCGCCTTGAATCTGGAAACGGACTTCACCGCATAAGCAATTACCTGAGTACACGGGGCTCTCCTTCTTTGGGTCTGACGTCTGGTTTGGCTCTACCGCCCGGCCCGTCTGCGTGCGCTGCCGTGTTAGCGCCAGTGAAAATGACGGACACAGGCTTATGTGTCTCGGGGTGAATGGGCTCGTGTATCTCCCGTATTTGAAACCCGTTGTCTGAAAACAGCGCCACCCAGCTTCCGAGTGTTCTGAAGTACCAGGGGGCGGGATCGATAAAGTCCGGGCCAAAACCCGCCCAGGAGCCGTCCCGCCAACCGTCGATATAAGGTAGGTCGCTTGCCGACACCGGGTGAGGTGTCTGAACAATAAACACCCCGCCCGCTTTCAGGATCGCCGATACCGCTTCAAACAGCGTATCGACCGACTCCTTCCCGAGCAGCGAAAAATTACAGACAACAATGTCGAACGAACCGTCGACGGCACCTGCCGCGATGTCCTCGTAAGAGGCCACCAGAAAACGTCCCCCGCCTGCCTTTTCCGCCTGCTCAATCAGATCAGGCACGACATCAACCCCAACTAAATTCGGGACTCGAGACGCCAATTCACGGATAAGCCATCCCTCGCCGCACCCAATATCGAGCAAAGATACAGGAGAATGACTTAATACAGCCTCGACGATTGCTTTGTTCGTGATCAGTCTGCGGCTCTCGATATGACCACCGCGCACAGCTTCGGTCCACTGAGATGAATTCTTTCCCCAGGAGTCGACAATCTTTTCGTCACTGTGCGGGTTCATAGGGCAGTCCGTTTTAAGCCGCTAGCGCTGATTTACGCATGCTCTGGCCACATCCCGTCCATCATCACCGGATAGGTGACAGGTTTGTAATGGGTAAAATCAATATCCCTGACGTGGGTAAAGTCTGTCCATAGCATACGCGCCCCTTTCATCCAGTGAGACGGCCTGACCCGCTTTTCGATCTTCTCGATTTCGTCAGGTGTGGCTTCACGAACCGGCCCGACTTTGCCGTAGAGCCTTACCCCCGGGGGCGCAACGAAACGGCCCTTTAACAGTGATTTAAACCAGAATAGCCGACCTGCATTGACCGCCATGACGCAGACATCAGGATTCTGGTCGATGTTCTTACCCAGGGCCTCGGCGTAATGATCAAAGAAATACCCCGTCTGATCATCGCGCAGAAAGACAGTGCCGACGGGCGTAATATGGGGAGTGCTATCGGGGTTAACGGTTGCTATTGAGCAGTAGATACTGGAGGCCTGACCTTGTTCCAGTGCCGACTTCACTTTCTGCCAGTCATCCTTGATGTTCATTGTTAGTCCTTTTGTGTATCTGTCAGCCCGGGTTTTATGCTGGGCGTCCGGCGGAAACCGGGAATGGTTTCTTGAAGGTGAAAGCCTCCGTGGTTGGGCCATGCTCTCGCAGAATGTTCAGCTTCTGCGCCGCCTCTTCAATTGAAGGAATGTGATCGGCAGGCACCCACCAAAGTACCATGTATGCCTCACCCATTTTGTCGAACCACTCTTTCTTGCGGCGCATGATCTCGACATGTGCAGACCGATAAACGTATTTGTGCAAAGCCTCGATCGAATCCCAGAGGGAAAGATTCACGATCTTGTCGGAGCCGAAATAATCAATGCTGGTAGCATCACCGTCTTCGGTTTGTAGCCGCCAGACAAAACCAGGGGCTTCATCTGCCAACGCATTAATCCGATCGAGATTCGCGACAAAATCGGAAAGCTGCGGCGAATCTATCGGTGCCAACAGCGTGGCAATGTTGAGTTGTGCAATATGATACTTACTCACAGTTTCTTCCCTGAAAACACCTAACGCCAGTAGCATGCGCGCCCTTGGAATGGAGCCCAAGGCGCACGTCGCCGTGCCTGCATTGGTTAGCGCTTGTTGACGCCTGCGTATATGCTGATAATTTACTTTTATGATCAATTGGGCACAAGTTACTGGCTTTGACTGGGACGAAGGCAACTCCCGCAAAAACGCGGAGAAACATGGCGTCAGTCAGTCCGAAGCGGAAGAAATTTTCTTTAATGAGCCGCTTCTGTTACCGGAAGACTCCAAACACAGCCAGGCTGAGGCCCGTTTTCACGCTCTTGGTGAAACAGATGATCGGAGGATGCTTCACATCACGTTTGCATTAAGGCAGGGCGACACGCTGGTTCGGGTGATTGCCGCTCGAGACATGCACCGCAAAGGGAGGGCTGTTTATGAGCAAGTTAAAAAAGATGCCTGAGTTCAAAACTGAATCAGAAGAGCGAGCGTTCTGGGAAACCCACGACTCCTCCGATTACCTGGACTGGAGTCACGCAAAACCAGCTTCTTTTCCGAAGTTGAAGCCCTCAACCAAGACAATCTCACTCCGCTTGCCCGAAACTCTGCTTGATCGGATCAAAATCGAGGCCAACAAGCGAGATATGCCCTATCAGTCTTTGATCAAAGCTTGGCTTGCAGATGACGTGGACGACAGCCGTCGGGCATGAAGTGCTAACGCTTGCAGCATGCGCGCCCACGGAGTGGGGCCGAAGGCGCAATGTAGTGGGCGTCGCCGCGCCTACACTTGTTATATTCCTAATTGTTCTGCGAATTCTGCTTTGCGTGGTATTCGAGAATTTCAGGAAAATTGTCAGCCAGTTCGTCCTTGGAACGAGAAATTTGTAAGTATAAATTGTCTCCAAATTCTTTCACTGTTTCTTCTATGCGTCCCTGCATCCCATTCTTCCTACCAGTCAACATTGTGCTTCCAAATGTAAAAGTTACTGGTGCAAATGTAGTGCTACCGTCTTCCAATTCTTGTGCGTAAGGCACTGCGACGCTGGCGTAAAAGATAAGATTCGCTTCGACATGAATTGCACATGAATAGTTGTTTGTGCCAAATCCTAGTGCGGTAATCTTTATCACATTTGGGAAAAATGATTCTTCTGCTGAAATAGAGAATCCGTTTTGACGGAGAGCTAACTCCATCTTGTCTTTCATTTTCGAGGGTTGAGGAAGGCAGCCATCAGAAACTTGGTCACTATATTCGATAAAAAAATTATCCCTTAAGGCAATTAGGCTCCCAATTCCTCCATCAAACAGAAGAGACGAACTATCTTCCGCCGAAGCTAGATTTGGAACGGAAAGCATCAGAACTAAAATGTAGAAATAATTTTTCATACTAACTCCTTGTTTCGCCTTTCTCTTTATATAACGCCGGCGGAACGGGCCGGTTTGTGGAGCGGCAGCGGAACAAAGCGGTCCCGTTGACGCACTTGTTAACTTTAAGTCGACTGAAGCCGTATCCAATCTTTGACTGTTAGCTCTAGCCTGAGCACCTCATCCTCAGAAAGAGGGCTGCAGTGAGCAATCGGCCCCCTGAGTACATTCAAATTCGTCATTATTTTTGTGAATGCTTTTGGGCTCTTAAAAATATCACCAAAATCTGCCCAATTGGCTTTTACAATCTCTCCGAGCTCCCCAAAAGTGGTGTAATTAATTTCATTTTCCGATCTCGGAGTTACACCTGCATCAAGCTCACGCTGCATGTTTTGTGAAACGCTTGTTTGAATATTTGGCGGGACAGTTGATGCCCACCAACCACCCCCATGTATTGCTTCTAGCTTGCCGACGACGATATTTCTAGCCGACCGTTCCAAGCAATAGAAAGTCATATAGTGTTGAGCCATCTGATTCGCTTCGCGAAATATGCTCTCTTCAAAATAATCGGATATGCTGCTCTCTACCCTATGATCTTTCTCCACAAGCCTTAACTGGCCACTTTCCTCTAAGCGCTCTAAATCGCCATTAGCTGCCATGCAGCTAAAATAAAAAGAACGTAAACGATTCTCGATGTGATCCGTCACAGTAGATTCTCCTTTAGGCTCTTAAATATGGCGTTAAAAACCTTGGGATCATCAGTGTTTGGCAGGATTAAGTTGATGTTGTAAGCAAGACCAAGCTTTCCTACGTGATGTTGAGCGACTGCCTGAGGTGGCTCTTCTGGCGAGTTTTGTTCGTCCGACTCGGTCGCTTCTTCATAATCAGAGTCGTCTTCGGCTCCATCGACCGCAGTAAAGTCGGCAAGCTTTTTTGCTTCGAGGAACGTATTGGTAATTCTCTTTGCTGTCACGTTATCGTGGTCTAGGCCGGTTTCGGCGCAAACTAACTCGTGAAATTTTGCCTTAGTCAGCTCATAAAACCGCTCATTTCTGTCGTAAAGGGGCTTATATGCCTGCATCAGACCCCTAGCCAAAGCTCTTTGTGACAAGTGGGGCGTTCTAAACTGCTTATAAAGAGACGTCGGAACCCCGGACGCATCTATAAAACCGAGACTTTTTGCATAAGAGATAAATGCTTTATCGTTTGCCCCCTCAAACCCCAATGTGGTCGATAGGTAGTTCTGCGTGAACTTTGCAGGGGTAGGAGCTTCTTTTATTTTTTCTAAAATCTTCTTCACCGCCGAAGCAGAAATCATATAGGGAAGCTGAGCCATACTATCTCCTTTTAGTTAACGCGGAGCTTTGCGGCAATTTTGGAGCCGCGCAGCGGTGGAAAAATTGTCCGGCAACAGCGGCTTGTTATATGTGCTAAAGCGTAGCATGGGCAACTTTCTCAAACGGTTCACCTTCAGCATTCTTCCACTGCAGCTTTATTGCGTGCTTACGCTTGGTCTGCATGCTAAATGCTGCGATTAGTTCTACGGTCTGCCCTGGTTCCATTGACTCCATTGGAAATTTTTCCTTCAAGTCCGAATCTATAATGCAGTCGTTACCCTCTGGAAGCTCAACGCTTACCTGATAAGCGGTGGCCTTACCTTTGTTGAAAATCTTGAGGCGGTGTTTTTTACTACCTAGGGTAATGAAGTTTGCCCCGAGGTCTGCCGTATTTTCACTCTGGGCTTCCCTCTCTTCTTTATCGAGCATTAATGCATTCAGTTTGTGCTGAATTTCAATAAGCTCTTCTTCTTTCTTACGTAAACCTCGCGAACGCCAAGTCGCATACCCCGAAAAAAGAAGAGCTACCGCCGCAATTATGTCTCCCAGAGATACATCCATAAGCCCTACTTAAACTTTATGTTTTTGTTACCACTGAATGCTTTCTTCAGGGACTTCTTCGTTTCATTAGCCACGTCATCTAAGGCTTGCTCGCCTATCTCTCTCATGTGCTCATCTAAATTTTCCGAATTCTCATGGATGAGCTCTTCTTTAGTCATTTCGCGATCACAGGAGACACAACGTACTTTTGCATGATCGCTTTCAACCGCTTCGTCATACTCAAATTGTGTTGCCCCACAAGTCGGGCACTGAAGCGATACGTTCCGATCATATTTATCAGAGTTCATAGTTCCCCCTTCGGTGACAACATATAACGCTTGCAGCAGGGGCGCGACGCCAGGAGCGTCCCTTGCCTGCACTTGTTAGCAAATTCACCTTAACTTCCAAGCAATAAGCTTTTTATTTTTTATTAGCCTATATGTTTTATTTAGGTGTTCGTAATAATCGTCTTTCTCATCTGCAAAATCACTGAGAAATAGCTTAGTTAACTCTGGACTTGGGGACAACTCTTCCCCTGCTAGGTAGTCGATCATAGTGTCGCGGTAATGCGTAAGCTCAATTATTTCTTCGTAAGTAGAGTGAATCGATAGAAACAATTTCTTATCTAAAGCTGCAATATCCGGGATAAGCCTCTCATACATAGAAGTATGGAATTTTGGAATAGCTTGGCCTGAAGAGTATTCGTCTTCTGGATCTTCTTTTGATCTAAAGTGCTCCGAACCATTTCTCGCAATATGCAAGTAATGAATCGTATTTTTTTCCTTCTCAAAATCTTCTTTTAACTCTGACAATATCCTGAACATTGAAACGAGTGACCAATGATTTTTTTCAATTTCGTCAGCAATCAGCAACTTTATCGCTTCAATATTCCTTTTCTTATCAGATCGCTTCTTGTAAAAATCAAAAAACTCCCTCAAAGCAAAAAGCGCGATCGCCACTACCACAGTGGCTGGCAATAGGTTAAATTCACCTTCAGCTATCTTGCGCGCCATCAACTGAAATGAGGTGGAGCGAGTTATCTCTATGAAAAATGAAAGAATAACGTACGCGAACCCCATGACAAGAACAGCAAAAATCGCTCCTAGAAGTTCTGGCAAGATATTTTTCAATAGATCTCTAATGTCAAATCTCCATGACGGCTAACGCTACGATAACCGGCATCATGAAACATGATGAAGCGAAGCGGAGTTTTGTTTAATGGTGTCCGCATTCATCGGCTTGTTAGGTTCATATTTGGAGTCACGCTCGAGAAAAGACATAAAATATTCTGCATTTTCTTCGTGACCAGACTCTTCCAACATTAGCCACGCAGCGGGTAAAAAGAACACCAGAAAAAAGAAAATGAAAGCAAATCCTTGAAAACCACTCACCTGAACCAAAATTGGGGCATACATAAGTGCCATTACCGCCAAGAATGCATACACAAAATACGCCAAAAAAGCTTTATGCTTTGCAGCCTTCCTCTTCTTCTTATTATTATATTTTTCTTTATATTCAAAAAACTTGCTAAATTCGTTGTATTCGACCATGAATCGGGCACTTTTATAAAGCTGGAAAGCCCTCAATGGATTTTGCAGGTTAATCAGTCTCATTATCTCCGAGTAATTCAAGGAGAACTTCAGATAATTCTTAAAAGCATGCTCGACAACTATATTTGGCCTTCCCTCAAGTCCCTGAGCCATAAAGCTCCTTAAAATTTCAAAGCTGTCATGCTGCTTCGATTCCTTCCGTTCCGGAAGGTAAGATTTAACCTGGGTAAAGGTAAGAGTTACGACTGCACCTATCAGGGCCTTAATAATATGAGGGTAATACTCTTCCATCTATGAAATTCCATTCACTTGTTGAAAACTTCGAAAAACCTAACGCCGAAGCGCACCGGTGACTTTGACGTAGCGAAGCGGAGGCAAAGGCATCCGGGTGACGCGCCTGGTTAGCTGTTCCCAAGCATGTAGGCACGAAGCTGTCGCTCCTCTCGCATAACAAAAAGGACGAGAACCCGCTTCTCATCCTCACGATAAAAAATGCGACACGGAGGAACCACTACCTCCCTGTATACCGAATTAGGCAGCTCTGGTGGAGTCCGTCCTGATTGGGGAAAATCTTCCAAACGCTCGGTCTTATTAAAAACTTCCCGGACCAGATGATTTGCGGCAGCAGGATTATCCAGAGCAATGTACTCAGCGAGGGCACCCAGCTCTTGAAGGGCGGGCTCAGTCCATATTACTTCAGCCATTTACTCATTTTCTCCCTGGCCTCACTTTGGCTGTACGTTCTTCCCTCAAATACAGCACGCTCTCCCCGTGAGAGCCCCTCAAGCAGCTCAAGTCGGCGTTGCATAAACTCGTAGTCCTGCACATCGACAAGATATGCGGATGGCTGACCATGCTCCGTGATCAGTATCGGCTCTTTAGACAAGTGCAGATCTGCCAGAATCTTTGTGGCTTGGCGCTTGAGGTTCGTAACAAGCTCAACTTTCATGGACTCACCGTGAATTAGACTGGTAGTGGCACTATAGTATCACTTTGCAGTTGGGGCAATCACAGCTAACGCTTGGCTTTGCGGCGTGCCGGAGCGCAGCGTAGGTGCGTCCGCCAACAGCCTCTGGTTATGTAATGGTAATTCAATCTGGCAACCCCTCAAACTCTGGCACTTTTCCTAACTTCCCATCCCAAGCAGCTTTGCTTGATGAAAAGATGTGTGCTGTTGGCGCCATAGAGATTTCAGTGTCCAAGCACCCTGCGGGAACGACGAGCAAACCTGGGATCTGAGTGTTTGGCAATGCTGAGCCACACAACTTACAAAAGCTTTTGCTATGGCGAGTGCCTGGAAGCGTAAAGGAAGTCACAGCATCTGCACCCGACCGCCAGACCAAGTTAGCTGACTGTGAGAATAGATTTGCCGCATGAGCCGAACCCGTATCTTTTTGGCAATGCTGACAATGGCAAAGGTAAAAGCTATCGAAGTCACCTTTTACCTCAAAGCTCGCGGTGCCACACAGACAAGAACCTAAATGATCAGTCATCAGAATCCCTTCCATGGTCTGTGGATGAAATACACATAACGCCGCCAGCATGCGCGACTTTGTAGTGGAGGCGAAGCCGCAACGAAAAAGGCGACGCCGTGCCTGGCTTGGTTATACGTTTCAAAAACTTGGCTCAATGCGTGCCGGCCCACTCCACTCGAAACTAGCCAATACTCGATTCGCCAGGCTGACGAGAATCCCCAGTACTTCGGGGCTAATTTCGACTCTCTGGTAACTCCCGTTATCAATGGTGTAGCAAAGACTATTGCCCTCCAAGTTACTCAACCCTAAAAACCCTTCGACTTCCATTTTCTTACCCTTTTTCTTATCCCGGGGTGGCCCGTAACCGCGGGAACGATCTTCTATGTGAAGCGCTGAGTTTCTGATTTTTCGTACCGATGGCAATAGACGATCAAATTCATGTGAGCACTTTTCAATTTCTCCGGGAATCTCATCGTACTCCTGGAGAATCTCTAAATATTTACCAAATGAATCAACAGCGTATACAAATGTGTGAGCATGAATAAACGGAATTTTATGTATGTAAGAACGTGGCAACATACCGAGTTCGGCCTTTTTATCCCTCACTCGTTTTTCCGACAAAAGCCGATACTCATCGAAATTCTGATAGTAATCGTCGCCAGCCTCTTTCCTAATTTCATCCTCGGCCTGTCGCCTTATCTCAGCATCTCTTTCCCACTCATTACGGGGATCAGGTCTTTGACTTTGACTCTCTTCAAACATCGACAGAGCGATAGCTGCTTCGGTAAGAATTCCTTCAAGTGCACGCAGCGCGCCTTCTATCTCGAACCGAACCTCATCACTCTCAAGCTGAAGCCATGTCCCGGGGTAAGTCAGCTCATACAGATACATGGCACTCCTTACGTATAACAGCAATTAGATAGCGGTCACCCCGCCAACAAAAAACTGATCGCTTCATTACTCCATTCAGCTTGGAACCTAACCACTAAAAAGTCTCTAAAGTCAGGCCTCTGCAAACCTCGCAATCAAAAACCCCGTAATAACGAAGCGCGCTTCATGATTCCAGCTTCTCTCGGAGCGTATACGCCAACTACACAAAGCACAAACCCCGACATAAAGCCGGGGTTTGAGGTAGGAAAGAAGCAAAGGCTGAGGGCTACTTCTTCAACCCCATCTCCTCAATAGAAATCTCCCGCATCCTGAACTTCTGGATCTTCCCGGTGACGGTCATCGGGAATTCCTCCACGAACTTGTAGTTCCTGGGGATCTTGAAGTGGGCGATCTGGCCTTTGCAGAATTCCTGCAGTTCGTCGCGGGTGACAGGGTCTGCGTCCGGGCGCAGTTTCACCCAGGCGATGAGTTCTTCGCCGTATTTTTCATCGGGAATGCCGGTAACCTGCACCTCTTCGATGGCGGGATGGGTGTAGAGGAATTCCTCGATTTCTCTCGGGTAGATGTTCTCGCCGCCGCGGATGACCATGTCTTTGATGCGGCCGACGATCTTGATATAGCCGTCTTCGTCCATGGTGGCCAGGTCGCCGGTGTGCATCCAGCCGAAATCGTCGATGGCTTCGCGGGTTTTCTCTTCGTTGTTCCAGTACTTCAGCATCACGCTGTAGCCGCGGGTGCAGAGTTCGCCGGTTTCACCACGCGGCACCACGTTGCCGTTGGCCGGGTCGACGATTTTGGTTTCCTGGTGGGGCTGGGTGCGGCCCACGGTGGTCACCTGTTTCTCGAACGGGTCCAGGGAGCTGGTCTGGACGGACACGGGGCTGGTTTCGGTCATGCCGTAGGCAATCTGCACTTCCTTCATGTGCATCTTGTCGTTGACCTTTCTCATGATCTCCGCCGGGCAGATGGAGCCGGCCATGATGCCGGTGCGCAGGGTGGACAGGTCATAGGTTTCGAAGTCCGGCTCGGCCAGTTCAGCGATGAACATGGTGGGCACGCCATACAGGGCGGTGGCCTTCTCCTGGTGCACTGCTTGCAGCACGGCTTTCGGTTCGAAGCCCTCGGAAGGGTAAATCATGGTGGCACCGTGGGTGATGCAGCCCAGGTTGCCCATCACCATGCCGAAGCAGTGGTAAAGAGGCACGGGGATTACCAGGCGGTCTTGCTCGGTAAGCAACTGGCTTTCCCCCACAAAGTATCCGTTGTTGAGGATGTTGTGGTGGGTGAGGGTGGCACCTTTGGGGTTGCCGGTGGTGCCGGAGGTGAACTGTATGTTGATGGGGTCATCGAACTGTAGCTGGCCCTGTATCTTGTCCAGTTCTGCCTGGCTGATGTCGCCGGCGAATCCGATGAACTCCTCCCAGGTCCACATACCGTCGTGTTTGCGCTTGTCCAGGTTGATCACGCCGCGCAGTTCGGGCACTTTCTGGGCCTTGAGTCTGCCGGGACGGGCGGTTTGCAGTTCCGGAGCCAGGGCGTAGATCATCTTGCGGTAGTCAGACGCCTTGAAGCTGTCCGCGGTGACCAGTACCGCGATGCCGGCCAGGTTCATGGCGTACTCCAGTTCGTGCAGGCCATACGCCGGGTTGATGTTCACCAGAATGGCGCCCACCTTGGCGGTGGCGAACTGGGTGACCGTCCACTGGTAGCAGTTGGGGGACCAGATGCCCACGCGCTCGCCGCGTTTGACGCCGATGGCCATGAAGGCTCGGGCCGCTTCGTTGACCTTTTCCACGAACTCTCTGTAGGTCCAGCGAATGTTCTGGTGCAGGCATACCAGGGCTTCGGTGTTCGGGTATTTCTCGGCGGTGCGGTCCAGCATTGCGCCGATGGTCATGCCCAGGAGGGGTTTATCCGATGTGCCGCTCGTATAGCTTGGAGAGTAGCTTGGAAGAGTCATGTTTTCCGCCTCCAGTGATTCATTCCCCTGTTCCGCCCATGGCCTGGCCGACTCTGGAGCCGTTCTTTCGCCCCAGCTGTGCGCTGATCCAGTCCCCGGTTTTCACCAGTTTCTTCAGGTCCACGCCGGTTTCAATACCGAGCCCGTCTAGCAGATAGATCACGTCTTCCGTGGCCACGTTGCCGGAGGCGCCTCTGGCGTAGGGGCAGCCGCCAAGCCCGGCGACGGAGGCATCAATCACGCTGATGCCCTCTTCCAGCACGGCGTAAAGGTTGGCCAGGGCCTGGCCGTAGGTGTCGTGGAAGTGTGCCGCCAACTGATTCATGGGCACCTGTTCAGCCACGGCGGCGAGCATGCGTTTGGCCTTCAGTGGTGTGCCCACGCCAATGGTGTCACCCAGGGAAACCTCGTAGCAGCCCATGTTGAGCAGGGCTTTGGCCACCAGGGCCACCTGCGCGGGGGCGATATCGCCTTCATAGGGGCAGCCAAGTACGGTGGAAACGTAACCGCGCACCGGAATCCGGTGTTTTGCGGCGGCTTCCATCACCGGCGCGAACCGGTCCAGGCTTTCGGCGATCGAGCAGTTGATGTTTTTCTGGCTGAAGGTTTCAGACGCGGCGCCGAACACGGCCACTTCGTCCACTCCAGCGGCCAGGGCGTTTTCGAAGCCTTTGATGTTGGGGGTCAGGGCGGTGTAGCGCACACCGGGCTTGCGGCTAATGCCGGCCATCACTTCGGCGGCATCGCCCATCTGCGGCACCCATTTCGGGGACACAAAGCTGGCGGATTCGATGTGGGTCAGGCCGCAGTCGGCCAGGTGTTCGATCAGCCCGGTTTTTAGGTTGGTGGCGAGCACCGGGCCGGGTTCGTTCTGCAGGCCGTCCCGGGGGCTCATTTCGGCGATGCGTACGTGTCCGGGAAAGCTCATGTTTCTGTCTCCCTCTCCATCACATCAGGCACTACGTCAATGGCAATCAGTTCGGCGCCTTCGCTGACCTGGTCGCCTTCGGCAAAGAACACGTCGCTGACCACGCCATCGGCCGGGGCCTTGATGGCGTGCTCCATCTTCATGGCTTCCATGATAACCAGGGTCTGACCGGCGGTGACAGTGTCGCCCTTTCGGGCCTGTACAGAGATGACCGCCCCGTTCATGGGGGCCTCAAGGCTGCCTTCGGTGGCGACGTCGCCAAGGCCAAAGGTTTCCCGGAAGACCGCGCAGCGGAAGGTTTCGCCATTCTGGAACAGGGTTACGTCGCTGCCCTGCACATGCCCGAAAACCCGTTGGCGATGCCCGTTAATGGTGGCGTCCAGCTGGTCATCGTTCAGGGTGGCGTGAATTTGGTAATGCCCGGTCTCAGTGGTAATTGTCAGCTCGTCATCCTGGCTTTGCCCGTTGCGTATCTGCAGGGTGTGAACGGTATCGCCCACTTTCAGCTTCAGCGGTTCGGCATAGGTGGCATTCAGCCGCCAGTTGCTGAAGCTGGCAAACGGGGACCAGGGATCGGTCGGGTCCTTCGCTGGTTGGCGCTGTCTCATCACGAACGCGGCGGCCAGGGCAAGGGATTCGTCGTTGTCGATCGTCGGTGGCCCGAACAGCAGGCCGGCATGCTGGTCGATAAAGCCGGTGGTCAGGTCCGCGTTCCGGAAAGGGGTGGAATCGGCGATGGCGTGAAGGAACGACAGGTTGTTTTTCACCCCGGCAATCCGATAGTCGGCCAGTGCCGTCACCAGACGATTGATGGCTTGCTCACGGGTGTGGTCCCACACAATCAGTTTGGCAATCATCGGGTCGTAGTGAACGCTGATGTCATCGCCTTCCCGCACGCCGGTATCCACCCGCACATGATCGCTCTCGGCGGGGGTGCGCAGATAATGCAGACGGCCGGTGGCGGGCAGAAAGTCGTGGGCCGGGTCTTCGGCGTAAACGCGCACTTCCAGGGCATGTCCATGAATCGGTATTTCGGATTGCGACAGGGGCAGTGGGTCGCCATCGGCAATCCGTAGCTGCCATTCCACCAGATCCTGGCCGGTAATCATTTCGGTCACCGGGTGTTCCACCTGCAGGCGGGTGTTCATTTCCATGAAGAAGAATGAACCGTCCGCGTCGTAGAGAAATTCCACCGTGCCGGCGCCCACGTAATTGATGGCCTGGGCAGCGCGAACGGCGGCGTCGCCCATGGCTTTGCGGGTGCGTCTGGCCAGCCCCGGGGCGGGGGCCTCTTCAATGACTTTCTGATGGCGACGCTGCACGGAACAGTCACGCTCCGCCAGATAAACACCCTGGCCCTGATGGTCACAGAACACCTGGATTTCCACGTGGCGTGGGCGGGTCAGGTAGCGTTCGATCAGCATGTCCGGGTTGCCGAACGCGTTCATTGCCTCGCGCTGGGCGGCGGCCAGGGCATCGTTGAAGTCCTCGGGGCGTTCCACGACCCGCATGCCCTTGCCACCGCCACCGGCGACGGCTTTCAGCAGAACGGGGTAACCGCATTTCTGTGCTTCGGCTTTCAACAATTCCGGGGACTGGTCATCGCCATGGTAGCCGGGCACCAGAGGTACGCCGGCTTTTTCCATGATGGCCTTGGCGGCGGATTTGGAGCCCATGGCGGCGATGGCGGCCGAGGGCGGGCCAATGAACACAACGCCATTGGCTTCGCAGGCCTCGGCAAAGCCGGTGTTTTCCGACAGGAAGCCGTAACCGGGGTGAACGGCCTCGGCACCACTGCGTTTGGCGACGTCGATGATCCGTTCACCCAGCAGATAGCTTTCCGAGCTGGGCGCCGGCCCGATGTGGAAGGCTTCGTCGGCCATGGCCACGTGGCGGGCGTTGGCGTCGGCATCGGAATACACCGCCACACAGCGGATGCCCAGGCGATGGGCGGTCTGGATCACGCGGCAGGCGATTTCGCCACGGTTAGCGATCAGGATCTTGCGGAACATTTACTGATCCTCCTCGGGCGCCCAACTCGGAGGCCGCTTGTCCAGAAACGCGCCCAGCCCTTCCTGGCCTTCGTCGCTGACGCGGATGTCGGCGATGCGCTGGGAGGTCATGTCGATCAGTTCTTTGGTCAGTGGCTGCTGACTTACGTCAAAGACCAGTTGCTTGGCGGCCTTGATGGCCTCGGGGCCGTTCTGCATCAGTTGGGTAGTCAGTTCGTCGCAGCAGGTTTGCAGGGCGTCTTTGTTCTCACAGATCCTGTGGATAAGGCCCAGTTGTCTGGCCTTTTTGGCGCTGAACACTTCGGCGGTGAGGAAATACCGGCGTGCCTGGCGTTCGCCCATGGCCCTCACCACATAGGGGCTTATGGTGGCCGGAATCAGGCCCAGTTTGACCTCGCTCAGGCAGAACTTGGCGTCTTCCGTGGCAATCACAATGTCGCAGCAGGCGGCCAGCCCCACGGCGCCACCAAAAGCTGCGCCCTGCACCAGGCCAATCACCGGTTTGGGCAGGTGGTTGAGGGTGGACATCAGTTTTGCCAGTTGGCGGGCATCTGCCAGGTTTTCATCCCGGGTATTGCCGGCCATGCGCCGCATCCAGGCCAGATCGGCCCCGGCGGAGAAGTGCTTGCCTTCGGAACGCACGATCACCACGCGGGTGCTGTCGTCTTTGGCCACCTGGTCCAGGGCGTCAATCAGCCGGCGGATGATCAGGTCGTCGAACGCGTTGCGCTTTTCCGGGTAGTTGAGGACCACTTCGGTGACGCCTTCGGTACGTTTGTTCAGAACCACGGCGGGTGTCTGATCGGTCATGATGGTCTCCTCGATTACATCCGGAACACGCCGAAGCGCGTGGGTTTAGCCGGTCGGTTCAGGGTGGCGGACAGGCTGAGTGCGACCACTTCCCGGGTCTGGGCCGGGTCGATCACACCGTCGTCCCAGAGGCGGGCGCTGGCATAATAGGGGTGGCCCTGTTCTTCATACTTGTCGATGATTGGTTGCTTGAATTCGGCTTCTTCATCGTCGCTCCAGCTTTCGCCTTTGCGCTCCTTGCCTTCCCGTTTCACGGTGGCCAGCACACCGGCCGCCTGTTCGCCGCCCATCACCGAGATGCGGGCATTTGGCCACATCCACAGGAAGTCCGGGCTGTAAGCGCGGCCACACATACCGTAATTGCCCGCGCCAAAAGAGCCGCCGATCAGCACGGTGATCTTTGGCACGTTCGCGCAGGCTACGGCCATCACCATCTTGGCCCCGTGTTTGGCGATGCCTTCGGCCTCGTGGCGCTGGCCCACCATAAAACCGGTAATGTTCTGCAGGAACAGCAGGGGAATATTGCGCTGGCAACACAGCTCCACAAAGTGGGCGCCCTTCAAGGCGGATTCGCTGAACAGGATGCCGTTGTTGGCGATGATGCCCACGGGGTACCCGTGAATATAGGCAAAACCGGTAACCAGGGTCTGGCCGTAGTAGCGTTTGAATTCGTCGAATTCGGAACCGTCGACCATGCGGGCAATCACGTCCCGCACGTCAAAGGGCTTGCGCAGATCCGTGCCGACAATGCCGTAGATTTCTTTGGGGTCGTAAAGTGGCGTTTTGGGTTCGCGCACTTCCACCGGCGTGGGCTTTTTGCGGTTCAGGTTGCCAATGCAGCGGCGGGCAATGTCCAGGGCATGGGCGTCGTTTTCAGCGTAGTGATCGGCCACCCCGGAGGTTTTGCAATGCACGTCGGCCCCGCCCAGATCTTCGGCTGAAACCACTTCGCCGGTGGCCGCTTTCACCAGCGGCGGCCCGGCCAGGAAAATGGTGCCCTGTTCCCTGACGATAATGGACTCGTCCGCCATTGCTGGCACGTAAGCGCCCCCGGCGGTGCACAGTCCCATTACGACCGCGATCTGGGGTATATCGTCGGCAGACATACGGGCCTGGTTGTAGAAGATGCGGCCGAAGTGGTCTTTGTCCGGAAACACCTCATCCTGTCGGGGCAGGTTGGCGCCGCCGGAATCGACGAGGTAAATGCAAGGCAGGCAATTTTCGAGAGCGATCTCCTGGGCACGGAGGTGCTTTTTGACCGTCAGCGGGTAGTAGCTCCCGCCCTTCACCGTGGCGTCGTTGGCGATGATCATGCACTCGGTGCCGTTGACGCGGCCAATGCCTGCAACGGTGCCCGCAGCGGGGACGTCTTCGTCGTAAACGTTGTAAGCGGCAAGTTGGCCGATTTCCAGAAACGCGGCACCGTCGTCCAGCAGGTAGTTGATGCGTTCGCGCGGGAGCATTTTGCCCCGGGCCACGTGGCGCTCCTGATAACTGGGGCCGCCGCCTTGCTGGATGGTTGCGATTTTATCGTTCAGATCCGCGACGGCGTCTGCCATGGCCTGTTTTTTGGCCTGGAATTCGTCGTCTTTTGGGTTCACTTTGCTTTGGAGTACGGTCATATCTTATTCCGTGCATCGGGGCAGCGGGTAAAGCGATTCGAAAACCGCTACGAGCACCCCTTGCGGGGTCCAGCCAGCAATCACAGATTGCTGTCGTTCGGCTGCGCATGAAGCTTCGCTTAATAAACGCTTGCCTCACCCATGTGCGCTTATCTTCGGCCATCCATGGCCTACGAAATTTTCGAATCGCTTTACCCGCTGCCCCTCGTCTGGCTTTGGTTGCTAGCCGCTCAGCGCATTTTATTGGAGGTCACTGCCTAGGTCCGGCCGACCGCCTCCACCAAAGACAGAGGGCCTAGTTGTTCAAATACAGCTCCCGACCAATCAGCATACGCCGAATCTCGGAAGTACCCGCGCCGATCTCATAAAGCTTGGCGTCGCGGAGAAGGCGGCCGGTCGGGTACTCGTTGATGTAGCCATTGCCGCCCAGCAACTGGATGGCGTCCAGGGCCAGTTTGGTGGCCATTTCGGCGGAGTACAGGATCGCGCCAGCGGCGTCTTTGCGGGTGGTTTCGCCGCGGTCGGCGGACATGGCGACCATGTAGACGTAGCTCTTGGCGGTGTTCATCCAGGTGTACATGTCCGCGACCTTGCCCTGGACCAGCTCGAATTCTCCGATGGCCTGGCCGAACTGTTTGCGTTCGCGGATGTAGGGCACGGTGATGTCCATGGCCGCCTGCATGATGCCCAACGGCCCGCCGGAGAGCACCAGCCGCTCGTAATCCAGGCCGCTCATCAGCACTTTGGCGCCCATGCCTTCGCCACCCAGGATGTTCTCTTTTGGTACCTTGCAGTCTTCAAACACCAGTTCGCAGGTGTTGGAGCCGCGCATGCCCAGTTTGTCCAGCTTCTGGTGACGGCTGAAGCCAGGGTAGCCGCGCTCGACGATGAAGGCAGTAACGCCTTTGGAGCCGGCATTGACGTCGGTTTTGGCGTAGATGACATAAGTGCTGGCGTCCGGGCCGTTGGTGATCCACATTTTGGTGCCGTTCAGCACGTAGTGGTCGCCTTCGTCCCGGGCTGAGAGCTTCATGGAGATCACGTCGGAACCGGCGTTGGGCTCGGACATGGCCAGGGCACCGACGTGTTCGCCGCTGATGAGTTTGGGCAGGTACTTTTGCTTCTGCTCTTCGGTGCCGTTGCGGTAGATCTGGTTGACGCACAGGTTGGAGTGGGCGCCGTAGCTCAGTCCAACGGAGGCAGACGCACGGCTGATTTCTTCCATGGCGATCACGTGGGCCAGGTAGCCCATGCCCGCGCCGCCGTATTCCTCGCTGACTGTGATGCCCAGCAGGCCCATGTCGCCCATTTTCTGCCACAGGTCCATGGGGAACTGGTTGCTTTCATCGATGTCGGCGGCGCGGGGGGCAATTTCTGCCTGGGCGAAGCGGTTGATCTGTTCACGCAGGCTGTCGAGTGTCTCGCCTAGGCCGAAGTTAAGTTCGGTGTACTGGGATTTCATGTCATTGCCTTTTGTTGTCTGTGGCGGATGTCCTGAAGTGCTTCCTGGCATCGGCTTTCGTGGGCGTCCAGTTCCATTTCCATCATGGCGATGTCGTTTTTCTGCTGGGCCAGCTGGGCGCGGCGGCGCTCCACCACTTCCAGGGTTTTCAGTAGCTGCTTTTCAGTGCCGGTAAGGGTCTCGTCCCAAAGTTCGAACAGTTCCCGGGTTTCTGCCAGGGAGAAACCCATGCGCTTGCCCCGCAGGATAAGCTTCAGGCGCGCCCGGTCTTTACTGCTGAAGAGGCGGGTCTGGCCCTGACGGGCGGGGTGCAGCAATCCTTCGTCTTCGTAGAAGCGGATGCTTCGCGTAGTGACGTCGAATTCTCTGGCCAGCTCGCTGATGCTGAAATGTTTTTTGTCCGACATGGTGCTTCCGGTCAAATTGTTCTGATATTGACCAGATTAGTGGAAGTTTACGTAAACGTAAAGTCCGGGGTCAAATCGATGTCACGAGGGCATGCCAATCGGTTCGGTTTATCTGGTTCGATAATTCCGGATCAGATGGTGTCAGGTGCCTCTTTCAGCGCTACGCCGCCGATGCGCCATTGATCGTCATTGCGGACCATGCGGTAGACCGCACGCCAGCGTTTGCCGTCCGGGCCGCGCAGCTGCAAGACCTGGATCTGAAAGCCATCATGTGGAACGCGCTCCATGAATTCAATGGACGAGGCTTTGTACACGGGTTCGTAGGACAGTCTCACCATGTTGTAGAAGGTGTCGACAGAGCCGGTCTGGCGTTTGATGCCTTCGGATGCAAACGACCAGGCTGCCTCCTTGTCGTCGTTCGCGAAGGCTTCGATCTGGGACAGAATAATATCTTTTATGGCATCGTCGGTGTCGTCACTGGCCGCGGGCATGGCGGTCAAAGCGAGTGTGATAACGATGGCGACGGCGCATGCCAAAAGCTTGAATGTGGTGGTGGAGAAAAGGGTTTTCATGATGCGGCCTCCCGGAACGCTGTCTAAATATTACGCAGCCAGAAGGTTGGCGGATTCAAATCGTACTTCCGCACCTACTGATGGATTGTCGAAGGTTTCGGCTTTCCGTATCGGGCAGTCTGCAGGCAGACTGTTATACTCGTCGACATACTTTTAACAGGATGAGCGCCCATGGCTGAGGGAAAATCGCATCCCCAGAAATTGCTTCTTTTTTATCTGAACGACAATCGGCTGTTCGGTCTGGGCACGCTGAAGATTCGGGAAATCATGCCCTATACCCCGCTGTCGCGGCTGCCGAAGAGTCACGGTGCGGTGATCGGAGCCATGAATTTTCGGGGCTCCACGGTGCCGGTAATCGATATGGCCTATGCGGTGGGCTATGCACCTCTGACGCCGGAGGAGCGGAAGACCGCATCCATTATCGTCACGGACGTACAGCGCAAGGAAATCGGCTTTCTGGTGCGCAATGTGCGGAAGATTATCGAGACCCAGTGGAAGGATGTGGCGCCGCCGCCCAAGAGCCTGGGAAACCGGGCGTTTATTACCGGCCTTCTCCAGCTGGACAAGGAAATCGTTCAGTTGCTGGATGTGGAGCTGTTGCTGGCCCGGGTGTATCCGGAGTCAGTGAATCCGGCGGAGGTGGTGCTGACGGATGTGCAGCGGGAAACCCTGAAAGGCCTGAACATTCTGCTGGTGGACGATTCCCAGGTGGCCCGTAAGCAGCTGTCTGACGCGCTGGACAGCAAGGAGGTGTCTTATTCGGTAACCACCAACGGCCAGGATGCGCTGAACCATCTGCTGGAAGCGGATAGCCACGGCAAACCGGTGGATATTCTGGTCAGCGACATCGAGATGCCCGGTCTGGACGGCTACGAACTGACGTTCAATGTGCGGGACAAGTCCGGCCTGAAGCAGCCCTACATTATTCTGCACACTTCACTGAACAGCGAGATGAGTGTGAGCTATGCCACACAGGTGGGGGCCGACGAAGCCCTGACCAAATTTGATGCGGAAGAACTGCTGCATGCCATACTGAGAGGCGCGGAGCAGCGGTAAACCGGGAACTATCTTGAAACTGATTCTGAGCCGCAAGGGATTTGATTCGTCTGCCGGCGGCTGCCCCAGCCCCCTCTTCCCCGACGGTCGCGGCTATGCGCTGCCGATTCCTGATCGTCGCTCACGCATCCCCTACGGCGAGATTCAGTGGCGGGGCCAGAAAGTCGGCACGCTGATTCGTAACCTGACCGGTGATCCCCGGGCACGGCAGCGAAAAGCCCATCTGGATCCGGACCTGATTGCCGATTCATTGCCTCGTGCCCCGGGCTGGCGGCCCTGCCTGGGGCAGTCCGGCAGTGCGCAGGGCCATCTGAAAAAACAGGGCGTTGGTGAGGGTGACCTGTTTCTGTTTTTTGGTCTGTTCCAGGCGGTAGAGAAACAGCGGGGCCGCTGGCGCTTCCGTCGGGATTCAAAACCCTTCCATGGTCTCTGGGGCTGGCTGCAGATTGGCGAGGTCCACGCCATTGATCAGTTGGCCGACGGTCAGTTGCCCTGGGCCGGCTATCATCCGCATTTTCACGGCGAAGCAGATTCTGCCAACACGCTTTATGTGGCTAGCGACCAGCTTGAGCTGGCAGGAGAAAAGATCGGTTGCAGCGGTGCCGGGATCTTTGATCAGATGACGTCTAAACACCGGTTGACCGCGTCGCAGGCCAGAACCACAACCGAATGGCGGTTGCCCGCCTGCTTTTATCCGGAGTCGGTGGCCGACGCCATGACCTATCATCAGAACATGGATCGGTGGTCACGGACGGCTTCGGGCTGCGCGCTGAAAAGCGCCGCCCGGGGTCAGGAATTTGTGCTGGATGCGGCCCACAAACCAGAGGTTCTGGACTGGGTGAAAACACTGTTACAGGGAGTGGACCAATGAAAGTGCTGTTACTGGGTGCCACCGGCCTGACCGGCGGCATGGTAATGGATAAATTACTGGCTTGTGAGCAGGTCTCCTGCGTGGTGGCGCCGGTTCGCCGGGAAACCGGTATCAGCCATCCAAAGCTGGCAGAGGCACTGGTGGATTTTGATCATCTGGAGCAACACCAGGACCTGTTCGCGGTAGACGCCATTATCTGTTGCCTGGGTTCGACCATCAAAAAGGCCGGTTCTCGGGAGCGATTCCGCCAGATTGACGGTGGTATTCCGCTGAAAGCGGCGGAGCTGGGCCGGCAGCAGGGGGTCAACGCTTTTCTGTTGATGTCCGCCGTGGGGGCATCTTCGTCATCGCCGGTTTTCTACAACCGCGTGAAAGGCGAGCTGGAAGACGCGCTGAAAACGCTGAATTACCCCCGGCTGTCCATCTATCAGCCTGGGCTGCTAATGACTGAAAGGGCCGAGCAGCGGCTGGCCGAAAATCTTGGGATCAAGGCCATGCCCGCGGTCAACTGCCTGCTGCAAGGACCCTTAAAGCGGTATCGGGGTATTGATGCGGCGCACGTGGCCAGTGCCATGGTTAATGAAGTGATGCTACTGGCCGAGCAGGGCGCTGCCGCGCCGGGCGGCGTTTTCTATCATCATTACGATGACATGGTGGCGTCCGCCAGTTCCCGGTAAAGCGCGCCGCCCAGTGCCTGAAAATAACGCCGGAACGCTTCGTTGATACCTGAACGCTGCTCGCCCTGGGGATAGAGCCCGGCCCTGGCTTCGTCTGACTGTCGGCTGCCGCGAACCAGGAAATGACTCATGGGGCGGGCGTCTTCCACGAAGGCTTCGAAGGCGCGGGCGCACATCTCCTCCGGCCGGGCGTAATAAAGCACGCCCATGCTTTGATCCGCCTGGCGGGACTGGCGGAAAAGCTCGCTGGGTTCGGTGCCATTCTGGTTCAGCATCACCGCCTTGAAGCAATCAGCCAACAGACCATTCAGTGGGTGGGGTTTCAGCGGCGTGCTTTCCAGCCAGCCGGTGGAGGCGAACAGTCCTTTGCCGGATTTCTGGAACATGCGGCTGCCCATGTAATGGTCAAAGGCGTGGAACCATTCATGGGCGAGGCTTCCCGCCCCGGCGTTTTTGGCCAGCGCGAGCTGCCGGGTGCCAGGCAGGTAATGGGCCGACACGCCCGGCCGACCACCGATACCGTATTGCAACCCCAGGGTCTGGCGCAGGGAGATCAGGTGTTCCGGGCCACCCAGTACGTCCATCAGGTCGTTCAGGGCCTGCTGGAAACGGATGGCGGCGCGGTCTTTCTCGGGCTCGGATACCCATCGTCCGATTTCAATGCTGCGAAATTCAAAGCGCCGTCTTATGGTGGCGAAATTCGCAGGTTGGCTCTCTGGTCTCATGGCGTGACACCGGTGAGTGACTGTTGCCACAAAGCGTAGAATATAGCTGTACAAATGTACAGTTATCCTGGCTGAGAATGAATGCCTTCAAGCGCCTTACGGATTGGGCCGGGAATGGGTACTGACACATTGTTGGCCCGGTCTACGAATACGTGAACCATCTCCCCTATCGCGGCAGCATCGTTCTCGCCTTCCCGGAAAATCGCCACCTGGTAGGTGACCGACTTCGAGCCGATTCTGCAGACCTTCAGGCCGGCATCCAGCGCCTCGGGATAGGCCACCGGCTTTTTGAACTGGCAGCTTGAGCTGACCATAAACCCAACAGCGGGGGCGTGGTGAATATCCAGACCGCCTTCGTCGATCAGGTAGCGATTAATCACCGAATCAAAATAGGAATAGTAGGTCACGTTATTCACGTGACCGTAGATATCGTTGTCCATCCAGCGGGTGGTGATGGGGTAAAAAACAGAGAAATCAGATCGTTCCATGGATAAAAACCGGGTCTATTTGCTGTCGAAAAGAATAACCTGACGAATGGCCTTGCCGTCGGCCAGACGTTCAAAGCCTTCGTTGATCTGGTCCAGCGTGAGCGTGTCGCTCAACAGTTTGTCCACCGGCAATCGCCCCTGCCGGAACAGACTGACATAACGGGCTACATCGCGTACCGGTACACAGCTGCCCACGTAACTGCCTTTCAGTGTTCGCTCTTCCGCCACCAGGCTGACCTGCTGGATCGACACCTTGCGGTCCGGGTGGGCAAGCCCACCCGTTACGGTCATTCCTCCGCGCCGGGTGATCTGATACGCCAGTTCCAGGGCTTTCTCCGAACCGGCCATTTCGATGGCGCAATCCACCCCACCGCCAGTCAGCGCACGGATCTGGTCCTTGCAATCGGGATCGGACGGGTTGAATCCCACGCTGGCACCCAGAGCCTTGGCGGTCGCGAGCTTACCATCGTCCAGATCCACGGCGATGACTTCACTGGCGCCAGCGACCAACGCACCCAGCACGCTGTTAAGCCCTACACCGCCCAGCCCGATCACGGCAACGGTTTGCCCGGGGCGGATGTTAGCGGAATTGATGGCGGCACCAACGCCGGTCAGCACCGCGCAGCCAAATAGCGCTGCGTGTTCAAAGGGCAGTGACTTGTCGATTTTGACCAGTGAATCCCGGGATACCACGGCGTGGTCGGCAAAGGCGGACACGCCCAGGTGATGGTTGATGGGCGTGCCGTCGGAACGGTGCAGTCGGTATCCCCCTTCGATCAGGGTGCCGGCGTTGTTGGCCACCGCCGCCGGTTCACACAATGCCGGCCGGCCTTCGGCGCAGGGAGCGCAGTGGCCACAGCTGGGCACAAACACGGTGACCACATGATCGCCCGGCGCCAGATCGTGGACGCCCGCGCCAACGGTTTTGACCACACCCGCCGCCTCATGGCCCAGGGCCATGGGCACCGGCCGGGGGCGGTTGCCGTCAATGACTGAAAGATCGGAATGGCACAGCCCCGCAGCTTTGATCTGCACCAGCACCTCGCGATCACCTGGCGGCTCCAGGTCGAGTGTCTCGATTGAGAGAGGGCGGGTGTCTGTGTAAGGGCGCTCGGCGCCGATGGTTTGCAGAACGGCTGCGCGGATTTTCATAGGGGTATTCCCTGCTGTGTTGTTGTATGAGTTTTAGACAAAGTACCGCACTTTTTGCAGCGAGGGGAAGGTAACTCATGGGCCAGTTCGGATACGAAAAATGACAAATAAAGTTAAAAGCTTTCGTCTCTCGGCCGATGATAAGAGTACTTGCTGAATCGAATAATAAGATTGTTCATATAAAGGATTTGTTCAATGCGTAAAAACCTTCCCGTAACAGATGTAGAGCTGAAGTTCCCTGAATCCCAGAAATTGATCTCATCGACTGATCTGAAAGGCAAGATTCAACACTGTAACGACGACTTCGTTGCAGTAAGCGGCTTTACCCGGGAAGAGCTGATCGGGCAGCCACATAACATTATTCGTCATCCGGACATGCCGCCGGAAGCCTATGAAAAGATGTGGTCTTATCTTAAGTCCGGGCGACCGTGGATGGGCCTGGTCAAGAACCGACGCAAAAACGGCGATTTTTACTGGGTCAGCGCTTATGTCACTCCGGTTACAGAGAACGGCAGTGTGGTGGGCTATGAATCGGTAAGGTCCTGTCCGAACCGCGAGGATGTGGAGCGGGCCGAAAAGCTCTACGCAAAGATCCGTAGCGGTAAAAGCGGCTTGCCTTTCTGGAAAAGGCTGAGCCCCAGTGTTATTTTTCTGGCGGCTGTATTCAGCGCCGTGGCCCTGCTTTTCTATTCTGACTATCGGCTCGCGTCGGAGCTTGTGTTATCGGTGGGAGTGGTCGCCTATGCAATCTGGATGAACCTGTCCAAGCGGCAGCTTCTGCGTTCGGTAACGGCATTAATGGAAAAGTCTTTTACCGACGACCTGGCGGCTCTGAGCTATACCGATGACGATTTGCCGTTGGGGCGAATCAAGGTGGCTGTCCGCGCCCAGCAGGCCCACCTGGATGCGGTGCTGACCCGCCTTGAGGATTCCGCAAACAAGGCCAAGACCGGTGCGATGCACGGGCTCGAAGTGATGTACGAGGCCCAGCAGACGCTCCGCAAACAGCAGGGTGAAACCGAGCAGGTCGCCGCTGCTGTTCACGAGATGTCCCAGACGATTGCGGAGGTTTCCTCCAACGTCCAGGAAACCGCATCGAAGGCGGACGGTGCACGCGAATTCGCGACCCAGGGTTCGACAGTGGTGGCTGCTACCCGTGGCGCGATCGAGAATCTGAAGTCTACGGTGCACAGCATCAGTGAGTCGGTTCAGGAGCTGGCGTCGGAAACCGGCAAGATTGCGGGTGCCGCCAAGATCATTGAAGAAATCGCCGAACAGACCAACCTGCTGGCTCTGAATGCGGCTATCGAAGCCGCGCGCGCCGGTGAACACGGCCGCGGATTTGCGGTGGTGGCCGATGAAGTGCGCAACCTTGCCCGCCGGACCCAGGATTCCACCAAAGAAATCCACGGCATTATCGATACCCTGCAGTCCCGTGCCTCCAACTCGGTGAAGATTGCGAAAGAGGGCAATACGGCGGCGGACAGTGGTCTGGAGAAAATGCTGGAAGCCGAAAGAACCCTCAGCGAAATCGCCGAGTCGGTCAACGTCATCGCCGAAATGGCAACACAGATGGCCGCCTCCGTGGAAGAGCAGGCCCAGGTGGCGGATCAGATCAACGAACAGGTTGAGCAGATCTCAACCCTGGCCTCGGAAAATCTGGCCAAGGGTGAAGAGTCCACGGAAAGCTCGAAACAGATGGACCGCATCGCCAGCGATCTGCATGAGCTGGTTGTGCGATTCAAATAGGGAAGAACCGGGTTTTTAACAGCCTGAGGTGACCTTGGTTACTGTGCATTCAGGGTCACCGAAAGAGTCATACTCGACATAGCAGGTATTGAGGTCATAACCGACTCTGGTGTACCGGTTATCAACCTGGCTCAGCAAGGTCTGGTCGTTCTCATCTATCGAGAGATAATCCAGCATTGTCAGTGCGTCTGCACTCTCTGCCCGGCTTTCAGGGCAGAGGTTGCGCCAGTCCACTTCTGAACGGCCCGCTTCTGTTTCGATAATGAGACCGGTTTGTGCGTTGCCGCCAGATGGGTTGGCAGCGGCGGGAGACAGGCCCTGCGCCCGGGCCTTGGCTTTGACAATGCCAATGGTGCTTCTCATGGTACCTTCCACACCGTCCAGCGCAGCCAGGCGAGCGCTGGATGACAGATCCGCAAAGCGGGGCAGGGCAAAGGCGGCAAGAACCCCCAGAATAACGATCACCAGCACCAGCTCGATCAGCGTAAAACCATCTGGCCGTGAGGCCGGAATACTGCTCATCTGTTGCCTCTCACATCGCCCGCGCAAATAGCCCGAAAGGCATGGCTTTCAGTACGCGGCTAAGAGGCGTCCAGGGCCACCAGGGCACGTACGCGCAGCGCTTTTCCGACTCGATGGCTTTAACCAGGGCTTTTACCCCGGTTTCCAGATCCACCCGGAAGGGGGCCGTTTTCGCATCGCGATTGATGTCCGTCAGGATATAGCCGGGCATGATGTTGCTGACGTTAATAGGTTTGCCGTAGGTGTCCAGTTGCAGGCCTTCCGCCAGGGAAGCGACCGCGGCCTTGGTGGCTGCGTAAACGTTAAGCGGCCCACGGAACCCGCGCACGCCGCTGACTGAAGACATCAGCACCAGGTGCCCGCTGTTCTGCTCGCGGAAGATTTCCATGGCTGCCTCGCTTTGGGCAATCGCGCCGATAACGTTGGTTTCCACGGTATGGCGATTGGCTTCAAAATGGCCTCTGCCGATGGGTTGGGAGCTGCCAATGCCGGCGTTGACCACAACCCGGTCGAGGCTGCCCAGCTCTTCCCGGAAGCCCCGAAAGACCTCGAATACCTGCTCGTAGTTGCACACGTCCAGTCCCCGCACCAACACCCGGATGTCCGGATAGGCCTGCTGAAGCTCACGTTGAAGTGCTTCCAATTTGTCCGCCCGGCGGGCACACAGCGCAAGATTGCAGCCCTTCGCCGCCCATTCTCGGGCCATGCCTTCGCCAAGCCCGGAACTGGCCCCGGTGATCAGGATATTCTTGCGCATAATGCATGGTCTCCAACTGTGTTCTGAAGCTTGCACCCTATCGCTATTTGGCAAAAAGCTCCACAGGACTGATCCGTGTTCAGCACCGATTTATTGACAGGGGCCGCTATTGAAAGCGGATATAGCAGCGCTGACGCTGGCTGGCCAGTTGCCGAATCTCGGCTTTATTTTCGTCCAGATCGAACTGTTCCACAGTGGCAATGAACCGACTGATATACAGGCATTGGTTCAGGGCTGGCAGCCATTTCCCGGGTAGGCGGTCGCCCCGCGCCTGCAAGTCCGCCTCCGATAACAGCCAGCGGTTATCCGGGCTCTGGCGAAATGCCTGCCAAGTGGCCGCATCCCAGCTCTGCGCGCCATGCGCTCTGGCGTAGGCAACAGGCACCACAGTGGTTTGCTCCCTTTCTTCGGGTCTGAGCAGTGTCAGTGCGGCAGTGATCAGGACAGCCGCGATCAGCGTGATTCCCGCGGCAGAGTAAAGCCTGTTGTTGCGAGGCAATGCGTCATTCATTCCCGCCACCTGTCTCAATCTAATACAACTCCAGTACGAAGAATCTTCCAATTGGGTCTGCCAGGTACTCCGAAAGCGGACAATGAACGTAGCTTTACATCTACGTACCGAACAAGTAGCCGGAGAGCTGACAATGCCCGAAGGGCCCGAAATACGACGTATGGTGGATGACATTGAGGCTGCGATTGGTGACAAGAGCGCCGAGCAGGTCTTTTTTGCTTTCGACCACTATAAATCTTTCGAGTCGGCTCTGGCCGGACGCAGAGTGAGTTCGGTGGAAGCCAGGGGAAAAGCGGTTCTGGTGTTTTTTGAGGCCACGGTCACGGACGGCTCCTGGTGCGTATACAGTCACAACCAACTGTATGGGAAATGGCGTATGGGCTCCCCAAACAGAGAACCCGCTACCAACCGCCAGCTGCGATTTGCGATTTTCAGCGGCAAGAAGGCTGCACGGCTTTACAGCGCCTCGGACATACAGCTGGTGAGGCCGGATGCCCTGGACCAGGTGGGTTATCTGAGCCGGTTGGGGCCGGACCCCTTGAATCAGTCGGTTGGTATTAACGACCTGATGGCGGTTTTTGACGACAAGCGCTTTGCCGGACGGGCACTGGGTGGCCTTTTACTGGACCAGGGGTTTGTCGCCGGTATAGGGAACTATTTGCGCTCGGAGATTCTGTTCGAAGCTCGTTTGGCGCCTGCCACCCGGCCGAAAGATCTGGACGGGACTGACCGGGAACGCCTCGCCCAGGCCATTCTGGAGATGCTCAGCCGGGCCTATCGGCTAAAAGGCATCACCAACGATCCGGATCGGGCTGAACGGCTGAAACAGGCAGGCTGGAGCTTTGGCCAGCGCCGTCACATGGTGTTCAATCGCGATGGCCAGGCCTGTCACGAATGTGATTCCCCCATTACCCGAATTCAGCAGGCCAGTCGCCGGTTGTATTTGTGTGAAACCTGCCAGAATACCCGCACCTGACCCCTTAGCCGGCCAGTTTCCGCTTATCCTATTCGGCACTAATCGGCGGATTTCCGCCTATTGCTGTATCCGGAATGCCCTTCAGGCCTTTATTCGCGGGCTTTGAGCCTTTGGCACGTTAGCTGCAGTTACCTTGACCAGTCATTGACGTCTTTCAGACATCGATGCCATTCAAATAATAACGAGGTGATTACCATGCGAAAGTTGCTTATTGCAGCCAGTGCCTGCCTGATGATGGGCGCTGCTTCAGCCCAGGCCCAGACCAACCTGTCGATTGCTACCGGTGGAACCGGGGGCACCTATTACCCGCTCGGGGGCGGCCTTGCCGAGCTGATCAGTTCTGAGATTGAAGGCTACAAGGCGGTTGCGGAAGTGACCGGTGCGTCCGTTGAGAACATGGGCCTCATTCATCGCCAGGACTCCGATCTGGCGATTGCCCTGGCAGATACGGTTCACCAGGCCTATCACGGTGGCGAGCGGTTTAACGGCAATAAGCTTGATGTGCTGGCACTTGCCTCGCTTTATCCCAACGCGGTTCAGATCGTCACACTGGCGGACTCCGGTGTTACCTCCCTGGCAGACCTGAAAGGCAAGCGGGTTTCCGTCGGGGCGCCCGGCAGTGGAACCGAGGTAAACGCCAAAGCGTTGCTGGAATCCAACGGCATGAGCTTCGAGGATTTTGACGTTCGCAGTCTCAACTTCAATGAATCCGCCGATGCTCTGCGCGATGGCGACATTGATGCCGGTTTCTGGAGCGTGGGCCCGCCCACAAGTTCCATCGTTAGCCTGGCCAACACCCGCGATATCGCCCTGGTCTCGCTGTCGAAGCAGGAAGTGGCCAACGCCCGGGAAGCAGTGCCGGTTTTTGCTCCCTACACACTTCGGGCCGGAATCTATGAGGGCCTGGAAGCACCCACCAGCAGCATTGGTATTCCTAACGTGCTCACGGTAAATTCGGCCATGTCTGAGGATCTTGCCTACAAGATCACCAAGCTTCTGTTCGAAAAGGTGGAAGCCCTTCGGGCCATTCATCCGGCGGCCAATGACACCACGGTGGAGTTCAGCCTCGAGTCTACCCCTATTCCTTTGCACCCGGGCGCCGTCCGTTATTACGAGGAAATTGGGGCGTCTATCCCTGACAATCTGCGCCCCTGACCCTGGCCGAGTGAGTTATGGGTTCAGCAATCAGAGTCTGTTGTCTGGCGGGTCTGCTTTCATGGGTGTTCCTGCCCGTGGCAGTCACCGCCAGCGATGACACCGCCTGGGAATTGGCCGTTACCGGCCGCGACCAGGCGCCATTGGCCCGCATCAGCCTTCAGGGGTCGGGCCAGTGGTGCCTGATCTGGAACCACTCGGTTCAGGGCTTTCCGGTGATTGACTGCTTCACTGTCAGCAATGAGCAACTCATGCTGCAGAGCACCCAGACGCCGGATTTTGCGGCAGGTCTGGGGCACATATCCGGACGCGGGACGCTGGAATCGGATAGTCAGCACGGGTATCGCATCGTCGATATGGATGTGCCCATACCGGACAACACGCTTCGCTTACGGGTGGGTTCCGAATCTGTGAACCATCGCATCAGCACGGGTTCCCGCACGGTCAGCCTCAGCCATCTGGCGGCCAATGAGTCTGTGGAGATCCGTCTGACTCCTGCCGGCGATAAAGGAATGAAGCTTCAATGAGTCAACAATCTGCAATCCCGTTCAAGACCCACGGTGAATGGCAGCCGACACTGATGGGCGGCCCCCGCCCGCTGGTGTGGTTAATCGCCCTGATGGGCATCGGGCTGTCGCTTTTTCAGCTCTACAGCGCGGGCATTCAACCGCTGGGGCTGTTCTATCAGCGCGGCATTCATCTCATGCTGGTGATGATGCTGTGCTTTCTGATCTTCGGGCCCAGGCCCGGCAAAGCCCGGGGCAAGGTGATGGCGGTGGTGGATGCCGGCTTCTTCATCGCCTCGGCCGCCTCCGGCCTTTATCTGGTCTGGTTTCTAGATGACATCATGGCTCGTGCAGGGTTCTGGAACCAGACCGACATCGTCATGGCCTGGGTGTGCACCGTCACATTGCTGGAAGCCAGCCGGCGGGCTGTGGGTGCCGGTCTGACCATTATTGGCATCGTGGCCATACTCTATGCGGTGATTGGGTCCCGCGGTCCGCTTTCCGAGCTTGGTGAATGGATGCCCGGTATTCTGGGACACCGGGGCTATTCCTTTGATCGGGTCGGCGCTCAGCTATTTTTGGGCCAGGAAGGTATCTACGGCTTGCCGCTGGGTGTTGCCGCAACCTTCGTATTCATCTTTGTACTGTTTGGCGCCATGCTTGAAGTCACCGGTGCCGGTCGTTTTTTCATTGATCTGGCGTTTGCCGCCACCGGCAGGCAGCGGGGTGGGCCGGCAAAGGCAGCAGTCCTTGCGTCCGCCAGCATGGGGTCGATCTCCGGCAGCTCCATCGCGAACGTGGTCACTACCGGCGCTTTTACCATCCCGCTGATGAAGAAACTGGGCTATCGCCCGGCGCAGGCCGGCGGCATAGAAGCCGCGGCAAGTACCGGCGGGCAGATCATGCCGCCGTTGATGGGCGCCGGCGCGTTCCTGATTGCCGAATACACCCGGGTGCCCTATCTGGAAATCGTGAAGGTCAGCGTTTTCCCCGCGCTGCTCTACTTCGCCACGGTTTACCTGCTGGTTCATATCATCGCCATCAAGCAGGGCATGAAGGGCCTGCCGTCCAGCGAGCTGCCGAAGGTCAGGGATGTGATGGCCACCGGCTGGTTCTTCCTGCTGCCGATCATCATGCTGGTCTACCTGCTGGTTACCGGCGTGTCGCCGATGCGAGTCGGGTTCTATGCGGTGATGGGTATTATTGTTATTGCCGGCGTTAACGGTCTGTTCGTCGCCTATCGCCAGGGCAAGGCGGACAATCAGCTGGCGGCGTCGCTGAAGAACGCGATCCGTGCCGGTTGCATAAAGCTCATGCAGGGGCTGGACCTGGGCGCCCGTAACGCGGTGTCGGTGAGTATTGCCTGTGCCATCGCCGGCATCGTTGTGGCGGTGGTAGGCCTGACCGGACTGGGCCTCAAGTTTTCCTCGATGATGATCGCCTTTGCCGACGGCAACATTCTGCTGGCGATTCTGCTGGTGATCATTGCCAGCCTGATCCTCGGGCTGGGGCTGCCGGTGACGGCCAGTTACATCGTGCTGATCGTGCTGGTTGGCCCGGCACTGACCAATGAATTCGGTATTCCGCTCCTGATCGCCCACCTGATGGTGTTCTGGTACTCCCAGGATTCCAACGTTACGCCGCCCGTGGCGCTTGCGGCTTATGCAGCGGCGGCCATTGCCGGGAGCAAGACCATGGAGACCAGCGTCCAGGCCTGGAAGTTTGCCAAAGGGCTGTATCTGATTCCGCTGTTCATGGTGTTCAACCCGTCCATTATCCTGGGTGGACCACTGCCCCTGGTGCTGTGGAACGGGTTTATGGCGATTCTGGCCCTTGCCGCCTTTGCCGCGGCGCTGGAGGGCTTTCTGTTTACCTATATGAAGGCCTGGATGCGGATCGTCCTGACTGGTGCTGTCATCTGTGTCTTTTACCCCGATCTTCTGGTCGAAGTTGCTGGTGCCGGCACCATACTGGTGCTATTGGCAATCAACCTTTATCAGCATTTGAGCAACGAAAGAGCAACTGCGGTTGCTTCCAACCGCTGAACCTGAGTGATCCCGTGCTTTTAGGGGCATGGGTGAGGCTCTGATAGTAGACTGGTGCTATTTACTCATCCGGGGTCACTCGGTACCCCGGGTGTTTTATCTGACAAGTAGAATCACAACGCCCTATGTCCCTGAATGATCCGGCTGCACATCGCAATGCAATGCCCCTGAAATCCCTGCCGTTCTGGCTGGTGTTCGGGTTGGTTGTTCTCATTCTTGTGATACTGGCAACCGATTCACGACTGATGCGGTATGAGATCAATCAGGCCAGAACCGATTCTGTTCAGCGCCTGGGTGCCTACAGAACGTCCCTTCTGGCCACCATTGAACGCCATTTCTATCTGCCCCAGGTGCTGGCGTCTGATCCCCGAATTGTCAGTTCTCTGGACAGCCTGCCGGCAACTCCGGTGACGGGCTACAGTCAGGGCTCCGCACTTGTACGGCAGATCAACGAGCAGGCGGAATCCGATGAAATCTTTCTGATGGATCGGAGCGGGCAGACCTACTATTCAAGTAACTTTGATGCCGATACCAGTTTTGTCGGTAAAAATTACGGCTTCCGGCCCTATTTCCGTGACGCCATGGCCGGTGAATCGGGCTTTTATTTTGCCGTCGGCGCAACATCGGGGATTCCAGGGCTTTTTCTGTCGGCGCCTGTGCGTTCAGACGCCGGTAAGATTCTGGGTGTCGTTGTTATCAAGATCGACCTGGGGAAGCTGGAACAGAGCTGGGCAAATTCCGGCGACTCGGTATGGGTAACGGACGAGAACGGAATCATTTTCCTGGCGTCGAACTCAAGGTGGCACTATTACTCTCTACGTCCCATTTCAGAAACCCTCCAGTCCCGACTGACCGAGACTCAGCAGTATGGTAGAGGGCGCATCGAATCGCTTGATCGGGTGACCCAGTGGCAATCCGAAGACTGGTCGACTTTCGATCTGATGGATTCTGGTGCCCAGATTGTTTTTGGCTCGGCTATCGATGAGTACCCATGGCGGATGCACGTGCGGGTTCCGCTGGAGCAGATCAGGGCCCGGGTGTTTTCCAAGCAGGTACTGATGGTTCTGATTTACGGGGTGTTTGCGGTTGGCAGCCTGTTCTATCGCGAGCGCAGGCGACGCACCCAGGCCCAGGCTTCCCTGGTGCGGCTGACGTCTGAGCGCGAATCACACCAGCGGGCGATTATCCAGAACACCGACGTGGGCCTGCTCAATCTGGACGCCAGGTTCAGGCCGATATTCCTGAACGAACAGGCCCGTTCCCTGTTTGCGCTGGAAGACCCGGATGATCACCACGCCCCGGCAGAACTGATTGAGCCCTGGGATCCCCACGCTGCCGGAAAAGGGGCCTGCCGGGCCGAGGGTATCCGGACTGATGGGAGCCGCTTCCCGGTGATCTACACCTTGAACCGGATATGGGTGGGCGAAAAGGAAGAGTTCATTCTGACCGTACAGGATGTGACGGAACTGACGGCTGCCCAGCAGGCTCTGCAGAAAATCAACAAAGCGCTGGAACGGAGGGTGCAGGAACGCACGCGCGATCTTGAACAGGCGCAGGCAGCGCTGGCGCAGAACCAGAAGCTGGCGGCTCTGGGCCGCATGTCGGCGGCTATTGCCCATGAAATCAACCAGCCGATCACGGCACTGTCCAATTTCGTCGCCAGCAGCCAGGTCCTGCTTGAGCGCAACAAACCGGAAGCCGTCAGCGAAAATCTGGTAAGGATCGAATCCCTGGTTCAGCGGCTTTCGAGGCTGTCCCGGCAACTGCGGATCTTCTCCGGTAAACGAAATTCCGGAAGCGCGTTTGTGTCGGTGCATGCACCCATTCATTATGCTTTGGAGCTGCTCAGTGCCCGACTTGATGCGGAACAGATCAAATGCACCGTGCACCTGGCCGAGGACTATTCCGTTCAGGCCAACGCCATGGTTCTTGAGCAGATTGTGGTAAACCTGCTGAGCAATGCGATTGACGCCTTGGCCGGCCAGCCGGCGGCGCGCATAAGCATCAGCGTGAAAGCGCAGGACGACAGTCCCGGTCAGGTGGCGTTGAGCATTGAAGACAACGGCCATGGCATGTCGGAAGAGCAGCTTGCCCAGGTATTCGAGCCTTTCTTTACCACCAAGCCCATGGGGCAGGGCCTGGGCCTGGGCCTGGCAATCAGCTATAGCCTTGCCTGTGACATCGGCGCGGAGTTGACGGTTAGCAGTGAAGCAGGACAGGGGACCTGTTTTACGTTGATACTGCCAATAACAACGACAAACATTGCGGAGCCGAGTTGATGAATGAGATCACCCATGCCGTGGTTATTGATGATGAGCCGACCGTGCTGGAATCGGTCGCCCAGTGCCTCATGCTGGCGGACATTGAAGTGCGCACATTCACCAACGCCCGCGATGCGCTTCCCTTGTTGAACAGTGATTTCCGGGGTGTGGTGGTGAGTGATATCAGGATGCCTGGCATGGATGGCATGAGTCTTCTGCAGGCCGTTGACCCGGGTATTCCGGTGATTCTGATCACCGGCCACGGGGGCATCGCCCAGGCGGTAGAGGCAATGAAACTGGGTGCCTATGACTTCATTGAAAAGCCTTACAAGCAGGACAGGCTGATTGACGTGATCAAACGGGCCTGTCAGCAACGCAAGGTAACCCTTGCCACCCAGCCTCAGCAGGCGACGGCTGCGAACGATGACTGGCTGGCGTCGATTATCATCGGCGAGTCCGAACCCACGCGTACGCTTCGCCAGCAGGTGCAGGGTCTTGCCCGCGTTAACGCCGATGTGGTGATTGCCGGCGAGACCGGTACCGGTAAAGAACTTGTTGCCCGTAGCCTGCACGCCCTGAGTATTCGTCGTGAGCATCCCTTTGTGCCCATTAACGTGGGCGCCATCCCCGAGACCCTGCTTGAAAGCGAGCTGTTCGGGCACGAGGCGGGCGCCTTCACCGGCGCCCAGAAACGCCGGATCGGGCTGTTCGAAGCCGCCCACCAGGGCACGCTCTTCCTTGATGAGATCGAGAGCATGCCCATGTCTTTCCAGATCAAGCTGCTGCGGGTTCTGCAGGAGCGGGAGGTGGTGCGGGTCGGGTCCAACACGCCTATTCCCATCAACGTGCGGATTATTTCCGCCACCAAAGAGGACCTCCGGGAAGCGGCCAACGAAGGACGTTTCCGGGAAGATCTTTACTACCGTCTGATGGTGGCCGATATCCACTTGCCGGCCCTTCGTGACAGGATTGATGACGTGCCTGCCCTGTTCAGCTATTTCCTGCGGGAAGCGGGCAGGAACAACGGCCTGGAAGTGCCGAAGCTCGACTACGAGGACGTGCTTGCCCTGGAGCTGCACGATTGGCCGGGTAACGTGCGAGAACTGAAACACACCGCCGAACGCTATTTGCTGTCACAGAGCATCAGCGGCATTTCGGTCTCGGATCTGATGCGTCTGGGCCTGAGCAACCCGTCGGCAACGCTTTCAGCGGAGCGGTCCCTGAGTGAACGCATTGATCAGTTTGAGAAAGCGCTGATTTCCGCCGAGCTGACCCACCACAACGGTAACATCAAGGAAGTGATGGAAGTACTCGGTCTGCCTAGACGAACCCTGAACGAAAAAATGCAGAAGCACGGGTTAAGGCGAGAAGCCTTTATCAGGTAGCCAGGGCCGGTCAGCGGCGCTCCCGGTTAAGCATTTCCAGGATGATCTCGGATGGCTGCGGTCGGCTGAAAAAGTAGCCCTGGAAGCCTTCGCACCCAAGTGCTTTGAGCGCCTCCCACTGCGCTTCTTCTTCTATCCCTTCTGCCACCACAGACAGTTTCAGGCTGTGTGACAGATCCAGTATTGCTTTGACGATGGCATTGCCTTCCTCATCGTGCAAAATGCTGTCGACGAAGGTCTTGTCGATTTTCAGTTCATCAATGGGAAGCTGACGAAGATAAGACATTGATGAATAGCCTGTGCCGAAATCATCCAGGGAAAACCGGACGCCGAGCTGCCTGACCAGCTCCATTTGCCGGATGCTGTGAAGAATGTTTTCCGCTACCACCGTTTCGGTGATTTCCAGTATCAGGGCCCGGGCGGGCAGGCCTGTTTTATTCAGCACCTGCTCAATCTTCTGCGGAAAGTCGCGCATTGCCAGTTGGCTCTGACTGATGTTGACCGATATGGTCCAGTCGTCGATGGCAAATTGCTGGCGCCAGGCACTCATTCGCTGGCAGGCCTGGTGCAGGACATGATCGCTCATCGGCACGATCAGGTTCTTTCTCTCTGCCAGGTCAATGAATTGGCCTGGGTTGAGTAAGCCACGCTCAGGGTGGTTCCACCGAACCAGAGCTTCAAAGCCCGTAATTTGCCCCTCCCGATCAATTTTTGGCTGGAACCAGGGAAGGATTTCGTCGTCCCGGCCCAGGGCAACGCTCAGGTCACCGGTCAAGGTGTGTTCTTCCAGCAGGTTCCGCTCCATCACCTCATCAAAAATGCTGAAGTTGTTCTTGCCCTTCCTTTTTGCGTCGTACATGGCGATATCCGCCATGCGCATCAGTTCGGCTGTGGAGTTGGAGGCATTGTTATAAAAAACGATGCCAATGCTGGTGGAGACCGGCTGTGCCCCTCCGATGGTTTCGGAGGCATGATAGGCGGCGTTGAGAAGTTGCCGCGCTGTTTCGCTGACTTTCCGGATGGCTGAACTGCGGTCCTGTTCGGCAGTGTCAAGAACAACCAGAAATTCGTCGCCCCCGAGCCGGGATAAGGAGGTGTTCTCGCCCAGCACCTCCAAGAAGCGGCTGGAAACCTCAACCAGAAAGTCATCGCCGTGACGATGGCCCAGTGTGTCGTTGATATTTTTGAAATCATCCAGGTCAGAGAGCAAAACGGCACCGAAGCAGCCTGACTCTGAGCAGGTACGCATTGACTCCGCCAGTCTCTGTCGGATGAGCCTCCTGTTTGGCAGATTGGTCAACGGGTCGAAGTAAGCCAGTTGCTCCACCTCTTCCCGGTGTCGATGTTGCTCCGAAATATCCCGGACGATCGCGACGAAGCGTGGAGGCTCTCCTTCCAGAGTCATGTACTGTAAGGCGACATCGACCGGAATGGCGTGGCCATCCTTGTGCCTGTGTAGCGTCTGAAAGCTGAGACGAGGAACCTCGCCGCTGACCAGCGGGGAAATCAGCTCCCGGAACTTGTCCTCCGGGTAGTCTGGCTTGATATCAAAGGGATGCATTCGCATCAGTTCTTTACGGGAATAGCCCAACTGGTCGATGGCCCCGCGATTAACGTAAAAGAACTGCAGGTTTTGAGCATCAAACATAAATACGCAATCCAGCGTACCGTCGAGCGTTTGTCTGAAACGCTGAAGACCCGCCTTGGCTTCTTCACTTTCGGTGATATCGTGAATGGCGGCAACAAGAAGGCGTTCGGAATCGACGGTTGTTTCGGTTACCGCAATCCTCAGCGGAAACTGCGAACCATCTGACCGGATACCATGCAGGTTTCTGGCGTTGCCCATGATTTTCCCCGATCCCGCCAGGCCATCAGAATAGGCTTTCATGTGGGAGCCATGATGATCGGCAACGTCCGCAGGCATTAATTTCTCGATCGACTGACCAATCAGGGTGTCTTCGGGGTATCCGAACAACTCTTCGAGGGCAGGGTTTACAGTGCGGATGCGGCCGTTGATATCGGTAGTGACAACGGCATCGTGCAGCGTTTCGAGTATGGTGTGGTTTAGCCTCAGGCTGTTCTCAAACTTTTCCTGGTTGGCTTTCTCGGCACTGATGTCTGTCTGAATCGCGATAAAACCTTTTCTGGCTCCGCTGCGTGGCTCAAATGGCTGGCATTGAATTCTGATCCAGTAAGGGGTCCCGCTGCGGTGGTAGTTAATCATTTCGACGGAGAATGATTGCCGCTTTGCAAGCTGATCACCCATGTAAGTTACGATATCGGGGTCGGTCTGCTCACCCTGCAGAAGTTCTCCCGGTCTTTTGCCCAGCATCTCATGCAGCTTGTAGCCTGATATCTTTTCAAAGCCATGGTTAATCCAGGTAACAAACCCTCTCTCATCGGTTATAACCACGCCATTGTTGATCTGTCGCGCGACCTCTGAAAGCAGATCAACCTCATTATTCCTGGTCCTGAGGCGCTGGTTCAGCTCTTCTATGGCTCCCGCTTCAATGTGCATCGCTGCCAGCCGGGTTATGCGGGCGATAGCGTGCTCCTGTTTCTCGTCGAGCGCTTTCGGATGTTGATCAAGCGCGATGAGCGACCCCTGGCGTCTGCCACGGCTGTCAAACAGGTCAATTGCGGTCAAAAAAGAGGGTTCTGATTCGTTGTTCGGCGGTCCCGTCATCACGGATTCGGCACGCACAATACCACTTTCAGAAATAGCCTCCGTCTCGGCCGAACGGCTGGTTAAACTCTGATTTTCCTCGAGATAAGGCCTGATCTTTTCATGATCCTCTGGAGGGTAAACAACAGGTTCCGGAGAGTGGTCTGACAAAACGGCCATCCAGCGATAGCCGCTTGCTTCAGCGGATAAACCGAGGAGGTCAGAAATGGCCTGTCGAACTTTGGGATGCATCCAATGACACCTGATTGCCAGCGCGAGTTCCGGCCGAACTAAGAGGACAGTTCCGGATCAAGAGTCCGGAACCTTTCCTTATCGACTGGTTCAAGTGTAGTTCAAGGAGCAACTTGTGCCCGACTGGCTCCAAAGCAGCCTTTGAGATCTTCCAGCACCAGATACAGACACGGCACCAGGAAGAGGATCAGCGCGGTGGCAAACACGATGCCGAAGCCCAGCGACACCGCCATGGGTACCAGGTAGGTGGCCTGCAGAGAGGTTTCAAAAATGATCGGTGTCAGGCCACCAAAGGTGGTCAGGGTGGTCAGCATGATGGGCCGGAAGCGGCGCATGCCGGCTTCATAGATGGCCTGGGCCGGACTTGCCCGGTGCAGTTGCCGGTTGGCGTAGGTCACCATGATCAGTGAATCGTTTACCACCACGCCGGACAGGGCAACAATGCCCATGATGCTTACCAGGGAAAGCTCCATCCCCAGAATCATATGGCCCATGATCGCGCCCACGGCGCCAAAGGGAATCGCCAGCATCACCACCAGCGGCTGCAGGTAGTTGCCAAAGGCGATGGCCAGCAGTGCGAAGATAGCGCCCATGGCCAGACCGAAGCCACCCCAGAGGGCGGTGGTGGAATCCCTCAAGTCCGCCTGGCTGCCCTGGAATGTCCATGTCAGGCCAGGGAAGTCGGCTCGCAGTTGCGGCAGTATTTCCGACTGCATCAGTGCCAGAACCTGGCTGATGGCGGGTTTGGGTTGCACATCCGTCCCGACGGTAATGACCCGTCTGCCGCCGCGACGGTCGATGGACCGCAGGGACTCCGTGACGTTCACCTGCGCCACGTCCATCAGCGGGACTTCTTGTCCGTTGCTGGTGCGGATCACGAAGTTGTCGAGGTAATAGAGATCCTGTCTCTGGTACTCCGGCAGCATCACGCGTACTTCGTTTTCGTTGATGCCACGGAGCTGGCGCAGGGCAATGCTGCCATAGAAGGCGTCCCGCAGTTGACGGCCCACTTCGGCGCCGGTCAGGCCAAGGGCCTCACCTTCTCTGGTGAGGCTGATATCGAACTGGGGTTTGCCCGTAGTGTAATTGTCGTTGACGTTGATGGTCTGGGAGACCTGCCTCAGTTCTTTCACGAGCCGCTCGCTCGCCTGGGCGAGTATGTCGATATTGACGTGGCTCAAATCAACACTGATGTCGTCCCGCCAACTGCCCGGGCCCTGCTCTGCCTCGAAGGTAATCTGATTGACGCCTTTGAAATCACCAAGCTGTTCGCGCCAGAGATCGATAATTTCGTTGACGGTCATGTTCCGCTGTTCAGCCGGAAGCAGCACCAGCTCGACGTCGATGGAATTCTGACCGCGAACGTTGGTTTTGATGCCCTCTACGTCGGATGCCAGATTGTTTTCCTCGAACAGGCGCTGAGTATCGCGAGTGATGGCCATCGCCAGTTCGCCGGCCCTGCGGCTGGTGGTTCCCTCTGGCAGTTCGACCGCTGCTTCGATTTCATCCGCGGGCGCTTCGGGCATCATGATCATGCCCATGTGATCACTTGTGGCGTAGGCGCCACAGACCACCATGATCGTAAGCGCGGCAGAGAGTGTGACATAACGGAAGCGCAGGGCCAGATCCAGCAGAGGCCGGTAAACCCGATTCATGAAAGACTCGAATCCACCGGAGAACACACGCTGTATGCGGTGCATCCACTGGCCGTAGATGGTGACGCTGCCGCGACCGCTGTGGGCCAGGTGGGCGGGCAGGATGAACAGGGCCTCAATCAGCGACAGTGCCAGAACGAGAATCACGACTACCCCCAGGGGCCACCAGAACTTGCCGGTAGTGCCGGGGATGAACAGCAGTGGCAGAAAGGCCACGATGTTGGTCAGAATGCTGAAGGTCACCGGGCCGGCAATGTCTTTGGCGCCCTGAATGGCGGCCTCGAGGAATCCCATGCCCCTTTCCCGGTATTCGTAGATGTTTTCGCCCACCACAATGGCGTCGTCCACCACTATCCCCAGCACCATCAGGAAACCGAACATGGAAATCATGTTGATGCTTACATCCATCGCCGGCAGGAACAGCACACTGCCCACGAAAGAAATGGTCATGCCCATCATGATCCAGAAGGCCAGGCGGTACTCCAGAAACAGGCTGAGGATCACCAACACAATCACCATGGCCATGATGCCGTTCTCGATCAGCATGTCCATCCGCTCTTCGAACTGCTTGGCCCGGTTGCTGTCTATGCGAACTTCTACCCCCTCGGGCAGCGTGACTTCCAGTTCCGCCATGACGGTTTCCACAGACGCAGAGATATCCAGTGGGGACTGGCTGCCGGTTCGGAAGATCTCGATTTCCACCGAAGGCTGACCGTTGAATCGGGAATGGAAACCGGTTTCCTCGAAGCCATCCCTTACGGTGGCAATATCCCCCAGGGTGACAGAGCCCCCGGATGCTGCGTTGAGAATCACAATGTTTTCGAAGGCCTCGGCCCACTGCTTCTGGGCCTTGAGCCGGATCAGTATGTCGCCGTTGGAGGTGGCCATGGAGCCGGCGGGAATGTCTTCACTGGACTGCTGGATCAGGCTGGCCACACCGGAGAGGGTAAGGTTGTACTCGCGCAATGTTTCCTGCGAGATCTCGACCGTTGTGACATAAGCGGGTACGTCGTCGATGATGGCCTGGGTGATGGAGGCTTCCGACAGCAGGCGATTGCGGACCCGTTCGCCTATCTGGCGCAGTGTCCAGATATCCACATCGCCATAAAGTGTAAGTTCCATTACATCCCGGGTAGGCGTCACCAGGGTGATTTCCGGCTCCTCCGCCTGCTCCGGGAAGGTGCGGACACCGTCCACGGCCTGCTCAATGTCCTGCAGTGCTTTCATCCGGTCGGTGCCGGGAATCAGCTCCAGCTGTATGTTGCCTCGGCCCTCCCGTGCAGTGGAAGTCATTTCCTGGACGCTCTGGATGCCCTGGACTGCTTCTTCTACCGGCAGCAAAATTCCCTGTTCCACTTCTGACGGTGCTGCCCCCGGATAACTGACTGTAATCCGCACCATGTCCAGCTGGAACTGGGGGAAAACCTCTTTCTGTACCTGTGTGGCCATCCAGAAGCCGCCTGCCAGCAGCATCACCATCATCAGGTTGGCGGCGACGGAATTACGCGCCATCCAGGCTATGGGGCCGACCCAGCCCTGGTGTCTGGGCGAATCACTCATTGCCGTCACCTTTTGCCAGGTCGGTGCTTTCGGGAGCCGGCTCTTCGGTATCGCTTTCCAGTCTCAGGCGGGCGCCACTGACCACCGATGCCAGATCGTTGGTGATCACCTTGTCGCCGGTTTCAAGGCCGGAGCGGACAAAAGCGTAGTCCTCGTTCTGGAATGCGATTTCCACGTCGTGGATTGCCAGCGTGCGGTCTTTCATCACCCAGACGGTGTTGCTACGGCGCAGCAGGTTCCGGTCCAGCCGCACAACGTCGTCCAGCGGTTTGCCCTGTATCTCTGCCGTCACAAAGGTGCCGAGAATCAGCGGCGGTTCGCCGGAAGATTTCTCCAGCGCCAGCGGGTCATCTACGGTGATCAGTACCCGGGCCATGCGGGCGTTGGTATCCAGCTCGCCCACCAGTTGTGTGAGCCGGCCCTGTCGGGTCTGGCCTGTCGGCCATATGGTGTCGTGGGAGAGAGTCACCGCTGCGGCCGGTGAGTCCGGCTCATTGCTGAAGGTCAGCCAACGCAGCTTTGACAGCGGAACCGCGGCCTCAATCCAGTATTGTGCGGTGCCCACCAGCCGGCCAAGGGATTGGCCGGAACTGACCTGGGAACCAGGGCTGACGTCACGAGTCAGTACCTGCGCGGCAAAAGGCGCGCGAACCCGGGTGCGGGCCAGAGCTAGTTCGGCCTGCCGCACGGCAGCTTTCGCGGCATCGACCTGAGCCCGGGCCTGCTGAAGCTGCGGCTTGCGCAGGATCAGTGCCTCGTTCGCCGCCTTGATGTCTTTCCCAAGCAACTGGAATTCCTGCCGGGCCGCCGCTTGTTGTCCCTGTTCCAGGTCCAGATTGGCGCGGGCCTGCTCCAGTTCACTTCGTCTTTGCAGTAAGGCGGCTTCGTAATCAGCGGGTTCGATCTGCAGCAACTGCTGGCCTTTCTCAACCTGTCGACCAGGGGTAAAAGCGTCCGATTGTTCAATGATCTCACCGTTAACCTGTGACCCGAGAGTGACCTCTTGCGCCGGCATGACCTGGCCCATAACTTCCACAATGGGGGTGTAGCGGCCACGGCTGACGGTTTCAACGTCCACCAGCATGGCGGTTTTCCGGGCCAGATCGGAGCGGGTTGCCTTCGGTTCGGTCTTGAAGATCAGCCAAACCAGTGCGACCCCTATCAGCACGATCACCACCGAGACAATCACGGTTTTAAACAGGCCCGCTCGGCCACGTTCGGGACGAACTGAGTTTTCATCAGTTGGATGGGTCATGCCTGTTCTTGCTCCGTTGTTTCCTGAGTGGCTTCTGCAGCTTCGATACTTCCGGCCAGTGCTCGGTAAAGGGCGACGCGGGTGGTTAACAGTTGCTGTCGGGTACTGAGGATGGTGCGCTGCAGATCCTGTTTGTCCTTTAGTGCGGTCAGTACTTCGATATAGCTGACGGCACCGTTCAGGTACTGGCTGCGTAGCTGCTGATAGGTTGAATCCGCCAACTGGATCTGGTTCTGGAGGCTCTGCAGGCGCTGGCGTTGTTGTCTTTCCCGGACCAGTGCATCTTCGACCTCCTGAATGGCGGTCAGCACGGACTGCCCGTATTGCTGCACCCGTTCTTCCAGAACCGCCCGGGACCGGCGGACCTCGGCCCGCAGTGCGCCGCCGTCAATCAGAGGCACCAGCATGTTGCCCGCCAGGGTTGTCAGCCAGTTATCGAACAGCTCACTGGCACTATCGGCACGGGAGCTGACCGACGCCTCGATGGAAAATCTCGGGAAACGGTCAGTGATGGCCGCGGCAAGCTCCTCGTCGGCCGCCTGAACCTGCAGCCACGACTGCCTGAGGTCCGGCCGCCGTTGCACCAGTTCGGCGGGCACGCCGGTGTCCGGCAAAGGTGGCAGGGCGGGCAGCGCTGCATCCTGTGGCAGGTTATTCCGCACCGGTGACCGGCCCAAAAGGACCGACAGTTGATGTTTCAGTACGTCAGTGTCTCCCTCAATGGTGCTCAAGCGTTCCCGGGAGGCACTGACAAGCTGTCTCTGGCGGAGTACATCGGCGCTGCTACTCTGTCCTGTTGCAAACCGGGATTCGATAACCGTAAGTACGTTCTGGTTGGTTTCCAGCTGGGTTTCAGCCAGTTGACGCTGGGCCCGCTGCGCCACCAGCTGGAACCAGGTGTTGGCGATTTCCCCGCTGAGCGTCACGGCAGCGGCCTGATAGTCGGCCAGCGTTGCGGAAGCGCGCAGGGCTTCGGCTTCGCTCAAGGATTGAACACGGCCCCACAGGTCCAGCTCATAGCTTGCAGTGAGTCCGGCGCTGAACGCGGTGGCGTCAACCGTTTCGGATTCCTGTCGTTCAACCCCGGCCGTGGCGTCCAGGTTTGGGAACAGTGCGGCGCTTTGCCGATCCGCCACGGCCCGGGCCTGGCGCAGCCGCTGGTAGCTGGCTTTCAGGCTCAGGTTGCTGTCCAGAGCCTGCTGAACCAGCTGATTTAACTGCTCATCCTGAAAGGACTGCCACCAGGCCTGATCAATAGCTGGTCGGCCTGTGTCGGAAAAGGCAGACGGAAGTTCCACCGGCGGGGGCGGCGCTTCCTGCCGGCTGGCGCAGCCGACAAGTAGGAGCAGCGCAGCGGCAGGCAGAAGCCGGGTGAAGGATTGGACGATCGGTTCGATCATGAATAATCGGTTTCCGTCTTTGTAAGGCGTCTTGTATAACCAGTGCAGGTAGATGAGAACATACCATTTACAGACCGTAGCGGATTACCCCGGGCCATGAGATTGGCAGGATTTACACGATTTTGACAAACCTCCGGAAATGAGCGGCCTTTGTAGATTCTGGTTTCGATAGACTGAAAATTTTGCTACCTTGCAACTTCGTCGGTGCTGCTTGCCAGTGCCGTCATGCTAGCGGGAGAGACTGGTTCGCATCACAGCGAGACCGGCGCCGAAGGAGCAACTGCCCCGGAAACTCTCAGGCAAAAGGACCGCTGGCATGAAGACTTTCCGAAGAGCTGCCGATAATTGCGTCATTCGGCACACCGAAGGAGCAAGCCGCCGGTTTCACTGAAACGGCGTGTGAATCTCTCAGGTCCATAGACGGAAGGGGTGCTTTCTACCGATTCGCGTAGAGAGGAAACCCTGGGCGCCTATGGAGCATGTTATGAAGCGCATTGCAGTAATTGGCGGTGGTATCACCGGTATCACCACAGCCTACACCCTGGCCAAGCGCGGCCTCGACGTCACCGTTTATGAGAAGCACCGCTATGCGGCAATGGAAACTTCCTTTGCCAACGGCGGTCAGCTGTCCGCATCCAACGCAGAAGTCTGGAACAACTGGCAGACCATCGCCAAGGGCATGAAGTGGATGCTGCGCAGTGACGCGCCGCTGCTGGTCAACCCCAAGCCCTCCTGGCACAAGCTTAGCTGGTTCGCCGAGTTCATCGCGGCCATTCCCCAGTACGAGAAGAACACCACGGAAACAGCCCGAATGGCGATTGCCGCCCGTGATTATCTGTTCCAGTGGGCCGATGAGGAAGGCATTGATTTCGACCTCAAAAAGCAGGGCATTCTGCATATCTACCGGGACAAGGCCGGCTTTGATCACGCCGCCCACGTGTCCAAGCTGCTGGCCGCTGGCGGCCTCGAAAGACGCCCCGTGACACCGGAAGAGATGAAGGACATTGAGCCGACGCTCGCCGGCACTTACTACGGCGGTTTTTTCACGGAAAGCGATTCTACCGGCGATATTCACAAGTTCACCAACGGCCTTGCGGATGCCATCGTCCGGCTCGGGGTCAAGACCCATTACGGCCAGACCGTCACAGAACTGAGTGCGGACGAGAAACACGCCTGGGTCACCGCCCACGACGGCGAACAGCAGCACCGCGACACGTTTGACGGCGTGGTGATCTGTGCCGGTGTTGGCAGCCGTGCCCTGGCTGCCAAGCTGGGCGATCGGGTCAACATCTATCCGGTGAAGGGCTATTCCATCACCGTAGAACTGGACGACGAGGCCTCGCAGAAAGCCGCACCCACCGTCAGCCTGCTGGACGATGCCACCAAACTGGTCACCAGCCGTCTGGGCGACGGGCGGTTCCGGGTAGCCGGTACCGCCGAGTTCAATGGCTACAATCGCAACATCCGTGATGACCGGATCAAACCGCTGACCCGCTGGGTGGAAGAATGCTTCCCCGGCGTCAGCACCCGCCGGGTTGTCCCCTGGGCAGGGCTGCGTCCGATGCTGCCCAACATGATGCCGCGGGTCGGCCAGGGCAAACTGCCCACGGTGTTCTACAACACCGGTCACGGCCACTTGGGCTGGACGCTGTCGGCGATTACTGCCGAAATGCTGGCGGAATCGGTTACCCGGTAACTGTCACAATCCCCAGCGCGACGATATAGACCGACAGTATCAGCGCGCTTTCAAAACCGATCCTGCCAATGCCGTAACGCTGACGTTGCAGCATGCCCATCAGCAGGATCGCCGTCATCAGAATACTGATCAGGCCCCAGGTCATCTGTACCGGGGCCATATCGTGATAGATGGACCCTCCCGGGTAGCCGAGGTCTGCGGCGGCGACAACAATCATATTGAAGCAGTTGGTGCCGAAGATATTGCTGACCGCCAGGGTCAAAGCGCCGCGGCGGATTGCTGCGATGGTTGTGACCAGTTCCGGTGATGAGGTTGCCAGCGCAGTGAGCAGGCCACCGACCACTGTGTCGGACAACCCCGTCTGGTCGCTAATGCCTTTGGCGCCTTCCATGAGAACCCAGCCCGCAACCCCGGTTACAACGGCAAGTGTACTGAACTGGATCCAGGCTTTGGAAAGGCTGCCCCCCACGCTCGGGGCAGGTTCGTCTGGCACGGTATGAAGGGTGACCCGGGGAAACCACATGGGTCTGCTCTCCGAACTGCGCACCAGGTACAACCCGGAAATATAGGCGGCCACAATGAGCGGAGTAACCGGGTGTGCGCCGAGAAAATCCAGTGGCGGGCTGACAATGGCCAGCAGTGGCAGTGCCAGAAGCACGATCAGCAGTGCCGCCAGCAGCAGATTGGTGGAAGAGGCGGCGGCGTGCTCCAGGTTGGCTTTGCGGTAGATGGCGTCGGCAATCCCGAGAAACGCCAGGTTGGCTGCCATACTGCCCATGATATTACTCATCGCCAGGTCAGGGCGAGAATCCAACGCCGCGCTCAGCGTTGCGGCGAAATCCGGCAGCGACGTTACGCCAGCCAGCAGGAACAGACCAAACAGAGCTTCACCCATGCCGGTGCGATCGGCCAGTTCGTCGGCGACACGGGCGAGCCGGCTACCAGCGGTTACGATCACCACCGCGCCGACCAGAAAGGCAATGAAGCTCATCATGGTTCTCTCCTTGGCGGAAACAGCCAAATCCTTGAATTAAAGTCTGTACAAGCCACAGTCTAGCCGGGATAAGACAGTCTGACATTTGCCTTGAATACAGACCGACTGATCGCCAGCATCTATCAGTAATACACTCTCAATGCCGGAGCGTTCCTGTCCATGGAGCCTGTTACCAAAAAGCCCTGTATCGATATCTGTGAATTCAACAAGAAGGAGATCTGCAAGGCCTGCGGACGCACACGCCAGGAAAAAAAGCAGTGGAAGCAGCTTTCACCGGAGGAAAAGCAGGCGATATGGACCCGCATTCTGGAGTCCCATGGCTCCGGCAAGGGCAAGCAGCCCAGGGCGCTGCGGGAGCTTTACGAAAAGGCCAAGCAGAAGAAATCGAAAAAAGCCTGAGTTAATAAGGTGATAGCGCCTGTAAGCCACCCAAGGATACGGTGATCGGTGTTGCCCGGCAGGGCTGATTGCTGGTGGAGATTGTCGCTTATGGAGTAACGTAGTCAGACAATTTACTGACCGGAAGCAGAAATGGAATATATCGCACCCGTCAGCAGCGCCGTTATGGCGCTCATCTGGATTGTCTATTTTCAGTTATTCTTTTTGCAGTACCAGCGCAACAACCGGCCCTACCTGGTGATTCACCACGCCCAGAACGAGAACCCGGATGCTCTGTGCCTGCTGGTGAACATGGGCAAGGAAACCGTTCACGTGCAGTGCGTTCAGGTGGTTCTGCACTCCAGGGCAGGCGAGGACAGAGTGTTAACGGTAACGGAGTATCGTCGAGTGGGCGCAGACGACAGCAACGTTCACCAGGTGCTGAGGCAGGGGCCGTTGCAGCCCGGTGGCTATCTGGTTCTGGGCTCTTTCCGCAACATCATTCTTGGCCGCAGGAGCGACGATAGCGAGACCCAGAACGACTATCTTTTCGAGGACATTACCGCCGTAGAAATCCGTGCTGCCGTGGTTCATGGTCCCAGCCGGCACCCCGTCGGCGTGCGACGGAGCTTCAGGCTGGAGCACGAAGGCGGCGCCCAGATATTTCCTCAGAATATTCACAGTGAGCAGCTCAATCGCCGCCGCGACCGGCATGAAGTTCGCTACTGGCTGGAGTCGGAACTGCAGCCAGTACGCAAAGGCGAATCAGAGTCTGAAAGCTCCGATCAGTCCCGAGCCGATCCCGAAAACTGACTCAGGCCGCGTTCTTTTTGCGCCACGCCAGTTCGTTGGAAATCGTCGCCTTTGGCTGCAGCATCTCAAAGTTGATGTCGGCAATTTCCTTACCGTCTTGCAGGCGCTGGACAAAGTCCGGGTTGGCGAGGGCTTTTTTGCCCACTGCCAGCAACGCACCAGGGAACTGGTTGGCAATCTCCTGGCAGCTGGTTTCATCAATGCCGCCGTTAAGAATCAGGCCAATGCCCGGTACATCCGCTGCAACACCCGCCAGGCTCTGGTCGCCGTCCGTGAAGTGGGGCCGGTTCACCTCGCCGTCGGTGGTGTGAACAAAGTCTGCACCCGCATCCCGTACCGCTTCAACGATCTGACGGAAGCCTGCCGCGCCTTCGGGCAACTGGTAGTCCGGGTCGGTCACCGTACCCTGGGAAAGCCGGATGCCTACCGGGTAGTTGTCACCCACTGCCTTGCGGACGGCGCGGACGACTTCCACAACCAGACGCAGGCGTTTTTCCAGTGAGCCGCCGTAGCCGTCATCTCGTTTATTGAAATGGGTGCTGAGGAACTGGTTCAGCAGGTAGCCGTTGGCACCGTGAATCTCGATGCCGTCAAAGCCTGCCGCTTTGGCATTTGTGGCGGACTGGGCAAATCCATCAATCGCTGTCTGAATATCGGCCTCGCTCATGGCACCAGGGATCTGCCAGAGCTGTTGATCGCCGTAAAAACCAAGTGGTGCGCCTTTCGGGGCGACTTCACTGGGCCCTAGCGGCTGGTCGGTAAAACGGTTCGCCTGGAACTGGGCGCCGGCATGCATGAGCTGAGTAAAGATTTTGCTGCCTGCCGCATGAACGCGGTCGACAATCACCTTCCAGCCTTCAATCTGGGCCTCGTTGATAATGCCGGGCTGATTGGCGTAGCCCTGGCTGGCCTTATCATCGGTGTAGGTGCCTTCGGTAATCAGAAGGCCAAATCCGCCTCGGGCGTAGCGTTCATAGTGATCGGCCATCAACGCATTGGGCGTGCCATCGGCGTCGGCGCTGGTACGCGTCATCGGCGCCAGGGCGAACCGGTTCGGCAACGCCACTTCACAGAATTTCGCAGACTTCATGATGTCGCTCATTAATACCCCTCACTGGTGAAATTAGTGAGGAGAGTATCAGTGGCAGCGGCTTTTGCTGAAAGCGGAGAATATAGATATAAGCCGTCAATATTTTTGAACGACTGCTCTGGCTGAGGTTCAGGATTGAGGGATGTGCCCGACTGAGGGTGGTGTCGAGATAATCAAAAAACGATTCCCGGGGCATCCCGGGAATCGTTTTCAAACATGTACAAGCAGAGTAACGTCAGGCGTTCTTTGCCATCTTTCTTCTTTTTGCTGCTCCAAGCCCCAGAATGCCGAGGCCGAGAAGACCCAATGTGCCTGGTTCCGGAACTTCAGCAGTGCGCGTCACTACACGAATCCAGTCGCCCGGCTCGGTCACTCTCATGGTCACGGTGAGTTCACTGCCGAAAATGGCGTAGCAATCGTTGGTCGCAGATCCGTCACAGGGTGACTGATTGGATTCGAAACCACGGGCGTTAAAGGCTGAATTCGGATAAAGAACATCCGAGGCGCCAAGTAAGCTCGTGGAGTTGATCTCCAGGCTGCCGTTGGAGTTAGACATAACGCCAAGGATATCGCCGTCAAATGTCCATTTGACGTTGAAATGTTCAAGCAGGGCTGTGTTGTTTTCGGGGCCGGAGTTCAGGAAGATCATATGGCTGTCTACCCGGGTGCCGGCAGCAATCGATCCGCCATCAACATTCAGCGCAGAGCCCAACAATACACCTTGTTTCTCGTCAAAGCCCTGTTGCGCAGTGTTATAGGCTGCATCGTCATTGGCATTAACAATTGTACTGGACAATACAATACTGGCTGCATCGCCAAAGCTGCTATTTGGTCCACTAACGCTGATCAGCGCCGCCTGCCCCTGGGACGCCAGCAGGAAACAGCCCGCCGCCGCGATCAATTTAAAGTTCATCATCAAAGCTCCCTTTCACTATTTTTTTGGTTCAGGTGACTCGGAAGCACAGACTGAGCCAGGAGTTATAGCTGGCTGTTTTTTAGTCAAAAACCAGATGCCGTGGTTTTTCCTGTAAGCACAATCGTAAAATATCTCGACAGCGGCCAAACGGAATGCGCAGGCAGTAGTTGACCATGCAGGCTCAGTTTGAGGGGTCCATCACCCCCGCGTAGCGAACACCGCTCAGAAGGGCCATGTCCCGGTGCCAGGTCGCCAGGTCTTCCCGATTGAACTTGCTCAGGGCGTCGTGGCCGCAGGCTCTGGCCATAACCTGCATCAACTGTACTGACGCTTCCAGGAAGTTCGTGAGTTGCCTGGAGGACTTGTCGACGTTGAGGCGCTGACGCAGGTCTTCCCGCTGGGTGGCAATGCCGGCGGGGCAATTGTTGGTATTGCAGATTCGTGCGGCGACGCAGCCGATCGACTGGATGGCGCTGTTGGCAACGGCAACGCCATCAGCGCCCAGAGCCATGGCCTTGACGAAGTCGACCGGTACTCGCAACCCGCCGGTAACAATCAGTGTGACCCGACCGCTGGCGCCACGGTCATCCAGATACCGGCGCGCCCGGGCCAGGGCAGGAATGGTGGGGACGCTGATGTGGTCCCGGAACATTTCCGGCGCTGCGCCGGTGGCTCCGCCCCGGCCATCAAGGATGATGTAGTCGGCGCCAGCATCCAGCGCGAACTGCACGTCCCGTTCAATATGATTGGCACTGAGCTTGAAGCCCACGGGGATGCCGCCGGTAACTTCCCGGACCCGGTCAGCGAAACGCTGGAAATCCTCTACCGATTGAAGATCTTCGAAGGTGGGCGGCGATACCGCGGGCTCGCCTTCCTTAATGCCGCGCACTTCGGCAATTCTGCCGGTATTCTTGTTGCCGGGCAGATGGCCGCCAATGCCGGTTTTTGCGCCCTGGCCACCCTTGAAGTGGAATGCCTGAACCTGCTTAAGCAGTTCTTCCTCATAGCCGAACTTGGCGCTGGCCAGTTCGTAGAAATAGCGGGAATTCTCCTGCTGTTCTTCCGGTAGCATGCCGCCCTCGCCGGAGCAGATGCCGGTGCCGGCCATTTCGGCGCCACGGGCCAGGGCAATCTTGGCTTCCTGGGACAGCGCGCCAAAGCTCATATCCGAGACAAACAGCGGCATACTCAGAGTCAGGGGCTTCTTTGCTTCCGGGCCGATGACCAGTTCGGTGGCCACCTCGGTGTCTTCCATCAGCGGCCGGGTGGCCAACTGACCTACCATCAACTGCAGGTCATCCCAGTGGGGCAGTGTATGCCGGGGTACGCCCATGGCGGTGGTGGGCCCGTGGGGGCCCATTTTGCTCAGGCCTTCCCGGGCAAGCTGGTGGATAAAAGCAACCGTTGGTTCGTCCTGGGTGGCTTTTGCTTCAGGCGACTTGCTCTCGCCGGAGTCTTCCTTTTCGGATGCCTTGTCGTCATCCCCGTCGGGGCTTTCCTTTCCAACCTGGTCGTTGTCGAACCGGCTATGGGTGCCATCGCAGAAGGGCGCATCGCCCGTGTGCTTGCACTGGCACAGAACCGCATCCCCGTCCTGTTCGGCGACGAAACTCTTTGGGGCAAGGCCTGTACCGGCGTGAGAGCCATCGCAGAATGGCTGGTCGCTTGAACGTCCGCAGGTGCAGAAAAGGTACTTCTCACCTTTTTCCAGTGACACTGTCTTCGGTTTGTTATCCGCGATTACAGGGTTGCTCATGAGCCGGCTCCGTTAACATTTTGAAAAGGTACGGTCCTTTCTGTAATGCGGATTAAGAAAGTGTCCTACCCGGTTGAAGACCTTTTATCCGGTTGAAGACTCATACTCATGAACCATCCTGACCAGCCGGTCCTTCAGGTTCAGCCGCTGCTTCTTGAGATCTTCCAGGTGTTGATCGGTCGTGTTGTCGGGGCCGGCTTCGTAGCGGTGCACTTCTGTTTCTACACGATGGTAGTCCGCGAACAGCTCCGCGAAACGAAGGTCAGTGGATTTCAGATGCTGGATGGTTGCCTTGGATTCGGGAAGTTCATAAACGAGGTCGTGTTTTTCAACGGGCATATCGCGTCCCCTTGATTAGCGTGCATTGCATTTGTTGTCCGCTTATCTTTCACCCTACTCAGATTTTGGTGCTCGTCAATGCCCTGCAGTGGCCCGCCGATTTGCTGGGTTAACAGGGCTCGGCCCAGCCATCATCAAAACGTCATTCTACGTTCATCTTGATGAAGCATTTGCCCGCCACTCTCACCTCAGAATATAGAACAAATAGACGGGGGTAAGAATGGCAAAGCTGGGATTTCTGAAAGCGGGGAAGCGGTGGCTTGGTTCGCCGGCCAAATCGGCAAGTCCGCAATTGCATGCTCGATGGCTGACCAGCCGCCGGGATATCCTGCGGGCGCAGCGGCTTCGTTGCCGGACCTTCTCCGAGGAATTCGGAATTCGCATCAGTCCTTTCGGCGTGGACCGGGACAGGTTCGATCGCCACTGTCTGCATCTGGGAGTGGAAGACCGAACCACTGGTGCCCTGATCGGCTACACCCGGCTGCTTCCTGGCGAGGCCGCCCGTCGTCTTGGCGGCTTCTACTCCCGTAGCGAGTTTGATCTGGCCAGGCTGGCGGAACTGCCCGGCCATGTGGTGGAAGTGGGGCGTACCTGTGTGCATCCGAACTACCGCAGCGGTGCCACCATAGCGGTGCTATGGGCGGCCCTTGCCCGTTACCTGTTTACCGCCCGGGTGGATTACCTGATTGGATGCGCCAGCATTCCCATGGCTGATGGCGGCGCGGGCGTTGCCGGTATCATGCCTGGCCTGCGTGAACGCTACCTGACCCCTGAAAACCTCAGGGTGGTGCCGCGCCTGCCAGTGCCAGCGGCACTACCCTGCGAAACCGGCGGCGTGATGCCACCGCTACTGAAGGCCTACATGCGGATGGGCGCTCAGATTGCCGGTGAACCCTGCTGGGATCCGGACTTCAACTGCGCCGACGTGTTCATACTGCTCGAGGTCAACAAGATATCCCGTCGGTATCGTGATCACTTCATGGCGAAGGCGGGGTAGGGTGACTGAACTCACCGACCTGACCCACGCCGCTTCCATACGAAACGAGAAGAAAGCCCGCAGCGGGCCGGACCGGGCACGAGTCCGCCGACGGTTGCCGGAGTTGCAGAGCCTGGAACGTATCGTTTCAGAAGCGCCGCCCAGCGTGACGGCGCAGGTGCTGACCCGTGTGTCTGCCGGGGACCTGACGTTGCCGGTCTACCGGGTGGATGTGGGTAACGCGCCCGACGATGCGCCAGCGTTGCTTGTGGTTGGGGGTGTGCACGGCCTCGAGCGGATTGGAACCCAGGTGGTTTTGGCCTGGCTGGAAAGCCTGTGCCACCGTCTCCGATGGGACCAGCACCTGGCGGAATTGTTGGATCGGGTGCGTCTGGTATTCGTGCCGTTGCTGAACCCGGGCGGCATGATGCAGAACCGTCGCAGCAATCCCGGCGGCGTGGACCTGATGCGCAACGCCCCGCTGATGGCCCAGTCCAGAAGCACTTGGCTGTTGGGTGGTCAGCGTGTGTCGGCAAGGCTGCCCTGGTACGTGGGCGAGCCGGAAGCGGGGATGGAGGCTGAGAGCCGGGCACTGGAATCAGTGGTGCAGGATCTGGTGACGGGGCGCCCGTTCAGCGTGTCGCTGGACTGTCATTCCGGATTTGGGCTGCAGGATCAGATCTGGTTTCCCTATGCCTACCGGCGCCGGCCCATGCGCCGAATTGCCGACGTTATGGCACTGAAGCTGCTTTGGGAGCAGGCCTACCCCCATCACAATTATGTGTTCGAGCCACAGTCTGCCCATTACCTGACACATGGTGACCTGTGGGACTATTTCTACAAGCAGATTAACCGCGAGAGCGACGGGCGTTTCCTTCCACTGACCCTGGAGATGGGCAGCTGGCGTTGGGTACGCAAGCGTCCGCGCCAGCTGCTGAGGCTGGACGGCCTGTTCAACCCGCTTTTGCCTCACAGGCACCAGCGGGTTCTTCGCAGCCATCTGGTCTGGCTGGACTTTCTGCTCAGTTCCACCGCCCATTACCACCAGTGGCTGCCGGATGCTGCCCAGGAGCGCACCCTGCGTCAGGCGGCGCTGCTGCATTGGTACCGGTGACGGCATGAACTGGTTGCTGCTGCGGGGCCTGGCCCGCCAGAGCGAACACTGGGGTGACTTTCCTTCTTTGTTGGCCAAAGCGGTTCCCGGTGATCGGGTGTTCACGCTGGACCTGCCGGGCACTGGCTCACGGTTTACCGAAGCCAGCCCTGATTCCATTCCCGAAATCCGCCAATCCGTTCAGGCATGCGCTGGCGAATTACCCTCGCCGTTGATACTGGTTGGCTTGTCATTGGGTGGGATGGTTGCGATGGACTGGGCCGGCCAGCAGTCGCTGGGGCTCGCTGGCGTGGTTGCTATTAATACCAGCAGTGGCTGGAGCCCGCCCTGGCAAAGACTGCAACCGGGCCAGTGGGGCTCTGTTCTGAAAATCCTTGCCGATCCCGGTGCAGACCGGCGTGAGGCGGCAATTCTTTCACTGACGAGTAACTTGTCTCATCCGGCGAGCCTATTGGCCCACTGGCGCGAACTGCAGACTCAAAGGCCGGTCAGTCGTCGAACAGCGCTAAGACAGATGCGTGCCGCTGCCCGCTACCGTCCGCCGGAAAAATCACCGTCGGTGCCGGTATTGCTGCTGGCCAGTCAGGCCGATCCAATGGTGAGTAGCCGTTGTTCCGGCAAGCTGGCAAAGCTCTGGGGTTGCGGTTTTGCCGAACACTCCTGGGCTGGGCACGATCTGCCACTGGATGATCCGGACTGGGTGTTGGGGAAGCTGGGGGATTTTCGGGAGCGTCAGGCCAGGCAGAGGCGATAGCGAATAACGCCGGCGTCTTCCTCACGAACCCATTCAAGCTGGTGACCGGTAAGCTCACAAAGAACTTCCAGGTCACGGCGACCGCTCGGGTCATCAGCCAGAAAGTCGACCCGGGTGCCGCTGGGCAGATCCCGGGTGCGCTTTTTCAAACGCAGAATAGGCAGGGGGCAGACCAGACCGACGGCGTCGATCTGGTATACCTCTGCCTCCTCGGCTGCAGACTCATTCGCCAAGGCGAACACTCTCACTTGCGGTTTGTTCCGCCGAGGACCAGCCGAACTGGTTCAGCGTAACCGGGGCCAGATAGGCAATCACCAGGGCTGCGACGAACGCGGCAATCATGACTTTCATGGTGACTCCCCCTTGCCTTGTTTGGCCTGGACTTCTTCTACCCACAGATCGTGGTGCTGGCGGGCCCATTCCAGATCCACCTGGCCGTTACCCATGGCATCAAACGCACCCTCCATACCGACAGAGCCGATATAGATGTGGGCCATGATCGCCACCAACATGACGAAGGCAACAATCGAATGCCAGATGTTGGCGTACTGCATCTCTTCATGAGGTGCCAGATCGGTAGGGAAGCTGGTCCCCAGAATGCTGTTCATAATGCCGAAGGTATCAGCGAACATGGGCATCTGGAAGGGGAACAGCAACGACAGCCCGGAAAGGGAAACGGAGGCGCCCAGAATCATCACGGTCCAGAAAACAATTTTCTGACCGGCGTTGAACTTCTTCGCCGATGGATGGTGTTTGCCCACGAAACCACCGCCTGCCTTGATCCACTGCCAGTCAAGTTTGGTGGGGATGTTGTGCGCTACCCACATGACAAAGGTCATCACCAGCCCCAGCATGAAGGCCCAGGCGATGTTGTTGTGGATCCATTTGGACCCGATCGCCAGAGTGGAAAAGGCCTCGTGTCCTATCACCGGTATCAGGAAGCTTCGCCCCATCAGGGTGATCAGGCCTGTGATGCCGAGAGCTACAAAGGAGCCCGCCAGCAGCCAGTGGCCGAATCTTTCCACCGCTTTGAATCGTTCAATAGTGGTGCCTGCGGGGCCCCCTTCAATCTTGATTCTGCCGCGGGTGAAGTAGAATAGCGCCAGCAGCAGGATGATGCCGAGTATGGCGCCCCCGCCGTAGGTGATGACCGGCCCTTGGCGCGTCTTGTACCAGGGCATGCCGCCGTCCTGAATCAGGACGTCAACCGCTGGCCCCCGCACCTCTGTGCTGAGATCAATCTCGTTATAGCGGACGCCCCGCCAGGCATCGGCCTGAGAAGCTCCACCGAGCGTTCCCAGCGGCTCATCGATTGCTGCAGCGTTGGCGGGATTGCCGGTGTTTTCTGACCGAAAGGACTCGTCAACTTCCAATTGCTTCTGACGAGCCATGATGTCTTCCAGGGTCTGAGCGCCCCCGGTAGAAGTGCGATCAACCTCCGGGACGTCTTGTGCCCAGGCAGGGTTGAAAAGCAGCGTCGCCAGCAGAAGCAGGGCGGCACTCAATTGTTTTTTGTTCATTAGAGCACTCCAACGGAATCAACAAGAAGAAATCGTTGCCGTAATGAATTCCGGGGCCCGAAGGCCCCGGAAGGTTCCGGCCGGTTTAAGCGCCCTTCTTCTCGTAAGCTGTGCCCCATCCCCAGGCGCCGGAACCGAAACCACGGTTCACGACGCGTTGGCGATAGATGTCAGCAACTTCATTGCCGTCACCGGCAAGAAGCGCCTTGGTGGAGCACATTTCCGCACAGATAGGCAACTTGCCCTCCGCAATACGGTTGCGACCGTATTTCTGGAACTCCACGTCGGATGTGTCTTCTTCCGGGCCGCCTGCACAGAATGTGCATTTGTCCATCTTGCCCCGGCTGCCAAAGTTCCCCGCCTGGGGGAACTGGGGCGCGCCGAAGGGGCAAGCGTAGAAGCAATAACCACAACCGATACACAGGTCCTTGGAATGCAGCACCACACCGTCTTCGGTCTGGTAGAAGCAGTCTGTCGGACAGACGGCCATACAGGGCGCGTCTGAACAGTGCATGCAGGCTACCGAAATCGAACGCTCGCCCGGTTTACCATCTTCGATGGTGACCACGCGGCGGCGGTTGATGCCCCAGGGAACTTCATGCTCATTCTTACAGGCCGTTACGCAGGCATTACATTCGATGCAGCGTTCGGCGTCGCACAGGAATTTTGCTCTTGCTTGTCCTTCAAGTGCCATGATCTACACCTCTTGTTATGCCGGCATGATCGAACACAGGGTGGCCTTGGTCTCTTGCATCTGCGTGACCGAGTCATACCCGTATGTTTGGATCGTGTTACTGGATTCACCTAATACAATCGGATCGGCGCCCTGAGGGTATTTGTTCCTCAGAGACTTGCCTTCCAGATGTCCGCCGAAGTGGAACGGCATAAAGGCAACACCTTCGCCGACACGTTCGGTAATCATGGCTTTCACCTTGATGCGACCGCCTTCAGGTCCCGCAACCCAGACGTCATTGCCGTCACGAATGTTCAGGTTGTTCGCGTCACGCGGATTCACCTCAATGAACATGTCCTGCTGCAACTCTGCCAGCCATGGGTTGGAACGAGTCTCGTCACCACCACCTTCGTACTCGACCAGACGGCCGGAGGTAAGGATGATCGGGAACTCCTTGCTGAAGTCGTCTTTCTGGATCGACTTGTACATGGTCGGTACGCGCCAGAAAACCTTGTCCTCGTAGGTCGGGTAGTCTTCGACGAGATCGCGACGGTTGGTGTACAGGGGCTCGCGGTGAATGGGCACTGGATCCGGGAAGTTCCAGACCACCGTACGCGCCTTGGCGTTACCGAAGGGCGCACATTCGTGCTTGATCGCCACACGCTGGATGCCGCCAGAAAGGTCGGTCTTCCAGTTGGTGCTGGCACCTGCAACTGCTTCGATGCTTGCGCGTTCTTCAGCAGTCAGGTCGCCGTCCCAGCCCAGGTCCATCAGCATCTGCATGGTGAATTCCGGATAGCCATCCTTGATCTCGGAGTTCTTCGAGTAAACGCCCTCTGCCAGCAGGTTGTCACCGTCCCGTTCCACACCGAAGCGGGCGCGGAAGGTCAGGCCACCCTGAGAAACCGGCAACGACATGTCGTACAGGTTCGGGGTGCCCGGATGGTTCATCTCAGCGGTACCCCAGCAGGGCCAGGGCATGCCATAGATATCTCCGTCACAGGGGCCACCATTGGCACGCAAGGTGGTTCTGTCGAAGTGGTGCTGGTACTGCATGTGCTTCTTCATGCGCTCAGGTGACTGACCGGTGTAGCCAATCGTCCACATGCCGCGGTTGAACTCGCGGGTAATGTCTTCGATGTTTGGCTCGTCGCCTTCGATCGCGATGTTCTTGAACATACGATCGGTGAAACCGAACTTGTCCGCGAACAGTTTGATGATTTCGTGGTCAACCTTGGAATCGAACAGCGGCTCAACCACTTTTTCACGCCACTGCAGCGAGCGGTTCGAAGCGGTTACCGAGCCACGGGTTTCGAACTGAGTCGTGGTTGGTAGCAGGTAAGCACCGTCTTTACGGTCGTGCAACACGGCTGAAACGGTCGGGAAGGGATCCACTACGACCAGCAGGTCGAGTTTCTCCATGGCTTCCTTCATTTCCAGCATACGGGTCTGCGAGTTGGGCGCGTGGCCCCACAGAACCATGGCTCGGGTGTTGTCCGGTTGCTCAAGGTTTTCCTTGGCTTCCAGTACACCGTCAATCCAGCGTGATACCGGAATGCCGTTCTCGTTCATCATCGCCTTGGACTTGCCGTTCTTGTCCATGGTGGCAAAACGGCCTTTGAGCCAGTCCAGATCCTCTTCCCAGACCCGGGCCCAGTGAGCCCAGGAACCGGCGGCAAGGCCGTAGTAACCGGGCAGGGTGTTGGCAAGAACGCCCAGGTCGGTAGCGCCCTGTACGTTGTCGTGGCCCCGGAAGATGTTGGTGCCGCCGCCGGAAACGCCCATGTTGCCCAGTGCAAGCTGCAGAATGCAGTAGGCACGGGTGTTGTTGTTGCCGTTGGTGTGCTGGGTACCACCCATGCACCAGATTACGGTACCCGGGCGGTTATTCGCCATGGTACGAGCAACGCGTTCAAGCTGGGCGCCTGGGGCACCAGTGACACGCTCGACTTCTTCAGGGTTCCAGCGCTTCACTTCTTCACGGATCTGGTCCATGCCCCATACGCGGGTGCGGATGAACTCTTTGTCTTCCCAGCCGTTTTCAAAGATGTGCCACAGGATGCCCCAGACCAACGCTACGTCGGAACCTGGACGGAACCGGACAAACTCGTCGGCGTGAGCGGCCGTGCGTGTGAAACGCGGGTCGCAGACGATCAGAGGCGCGTTGTTTTCTTCCTTCGCTTTGAGAATGTGCAACAGCGAGACCGGGTGGGCCTCAGCAGGGTTGCCGCCAATCAGGAAGATCGCCTTGGATTTGTGGATGTCGTTGTACGAGTTGGTCATCGCACCGTAGCCCCAGGTGTTCGCTACGCCGGCAACCGTGGTGGAGTGACAGATACGAGCCTGGTGGTCAACGTTGTTGGTACCCCAGTACGCGGCAAACTTCCGGAACAGATAGGCCTGTTCGTTGTTGTGCTTCGCGCTGCCCAGCCAGTAGACCGAATCGGGTCCGCTCTCTTCGCGGATCTGCATCATCTTGTCGCCGATTTCGTTGATCGCCTGGTCCCAGGGAATCTTCTGCCACTGGCCGTTCACCATCTTCATCGGTGACTTCAGGCGACGCTCGCCGTGAGCGTGCTCACGTACCGATGCGCCTTTGGCGCAATGGGCACCCAGGTTGAACGGGCTGTCCCATCCCGGCTCCTGGCCGGTCCAGACGCCGTTCTGAACTTCGGCTTCGACCGTACAGCCGACCGAACAGTGCGTGCAGACGGATTTTTTGACTTCGACCTTGCCGCCCTCAGTCGAGGGGGTGGCTGCCTGAACACGATTGGATGTCAGGGATAGTGCCGCGAGGCCGCCCACTGTAACACCTGAAGCCGCAAGGAATCCCCGGCGGTCCATGGTCTTAGCAGCGAGGGAGGAAAGCAAAGATCCAGCACGGGAGCCTTTCGCTACCCCGTTGGTTTTCTTTCTTAACATTTTGAATACCTCTCTCTTTTTTTATTCTCGTTTTGTCGGAATCGCGGCCATTCAAGAGCGTCACGCAACCTTGAACACCACTCGATTCCTAGAAGCGAGCCGACTCCATATATTTGCGCGTGTGCTCCGTCTCACGCATGCCACGACTTTTCTTCGGGGCAGGTTTCGCCATTTCAGCTGCGGCGTTTGGTGCAACGGTCATGGCAACTGCAGCCGGACCGGCGACGGCTGCCAGACGCAAGAAGCGACGGCGGCTTTCAACCTTCGGATTGTCCATGGGACTCCTCCACCTTGTGCTGGGGTCGGGTCGACCCCGTTTACTGAATCGCAAATGCTTCGGCTTCAATGGCCATGAAGGCTTTCCCGAGGGAACCCACAGGACCATAGAAGACCGCTGATTGCGCTTTCTCCAAATCGCTGAAGAACAGTTCCGCCCACTTTTTCAGGTGGGCGTCAAAAAAGGCTTTCTGCGAGGCTACGTCGCTGTCGCAGGGAAATTCGCCGGTGATGATGCCTGCCATGACTTCGCACAGGGTGCCGATGTGGTCTTCCGGCTCCTTGACGTCGTCATTGCGTTTGATGCCGCGGGCCATCAGGTCGGTTCTGAGTTGAGCCAGGGGCTTTTCATTCAGGAAACCGGTCAGGTAGTAGCTGGCGTAGGGCAGGAGTTCACCGCGGCCGAGCCCAACAAAAAGATTATGGTATTCGCGCTCCGCGTTTGCCGGGGAAGTTCTGGCTGCCAGTGCCGCAAGCTGCTGGGAAGCAGAGCCAAGGGCGGAGTCGTCGCCCTTCAGTGTGGCGAGGCCGGATAAAAGTTCAGCAGAGGGCGGTGAGCCTAGCAAGGCCCCCATTAACTGATACATTTGAGCCCGGGAACGATCCTCTTCGGTGATCGACTTCGGGCACTGAACTTCTGCAGTGTTGGCCAAAATGCTGTTCCTGATTATTGTTGTCGTGTCGTGGTTACTAACTATGTATATAGTCGATACAGTGCTTTGGATCAATTCGACTTAGGTTATGAGCTTTCGAAATGCATCCTCGGGCGGAAACGCGGCGACGTCGGTTCGGCCTCGGTTTCAGCTGTTCCCACGGCTGCTTGCGGTTCTGGCTGGTCGCTCTCAGTCGCCGCGTCAACCAGTTCCGGAGTGACTGTTTCGTCGTCCGGTTCGGGCTGCGCTTCGTCGGCCACCTGTGGCTCTGGTTCAGACAGCCTTACGTTGTCATCGGTTGACTCGCCCTCCAGTGCCCGTTCCTGACGCTCTCTCTCGCGTTTCTCGAGGTCCAGGAAGCCACCTTTGCCCACCTTATAAGCTGTTTTTACCCCACCTTCAGGTACGATGGCTTTTGAATAATCTTCATCGTATTCATTAAGTCTGTCTAACACGCCAAAGATAGGATTCGACCGCCACAGTGCGCGCAAGGCCTTGCGCCGAAGAAACTCAGGAATTTCGTCTTTAAGAAAGCCCTTAATATCAGTGCCTTGAGCCAGGTTTTCCAGGTCGGGGAGGTTGTACTTGGCCAGAAGCTCCTGCTCCGACAATGCCTCATTGACCGCAAGTTCCTGCTCGACGGGACTGGTCTCCGGGACTGCCGCGGCCTCTTTCACCTGCTCCTGCGGGGCTGGCGGAGCCTCTTGCCGGGTTTCTGCTTTCTTTCTTGCCCACCGCTGTAAACGTGATTCTGTCATCAGTGCACCCCTGGCTTGCGGTTAGTCTTTGGAGCGCGGAACACGTCACTGGTTTGACGAATGCGAGGATCGCCCTTGCCGTCCTCAATGCCGTCAATGTCGTGTTTGTTGCGGCGGCGTTTCTTGAAAGGCTCCTCTATATAGTGCATGTCGACAAATTCTTTGATCCAGGCGGCCAGCGATTCAGGGATGGGGACGGCCTCGACAATGTTCTCTCCGCTGTCTAGCGCGTCCTGTGCTTCAAAGGCACTGGCCGTGATCGCGCTGACTACCCATCCGGATGGCGACCGCTGTGATTCGTCCCGATCGAGAATGACCCAGACGGATGGAACGGCAAGGTTCAGCGAGACAAGGTAGGCTTCCACGTCGGCGCGAAAGAGCTCCATGGTGACCGTGCCGGCGTGATAATCGACGACGTCATCTTCATGGACCAGCTCTTTCCAGAAGGCATCCGGAGCACCCGGGATAATGGCGACCGGCTTGTAGACATGCTTGGCCCAGCGAGTGACGCCCGGCTTTCGGCGCACGACGGCGCCGACCTGTAATTCTCTTTTCCAGCTTTCTGTGCGACTGCTCATACACATTCTCTTCTTATTGTCTGGCGAAGCTAGCAGAGCTATGGGAATTATCCAATCATCCAATTGTCCAATGCCAGATGGCTGTGGCATGCTCGGTGAACATTAAGTCCCAGTTATACGTATAAGAACAACTAAAAGAGCCAAAGTTCCGATGACCGCAAACAAAACGTTATTACTGTGCTCGTGCGATAAGACGCAGCCTTTGGACGCAGAAGCGCTCCGGGCGGCGGCCGCGGCTGATCAGGTGTTTTCTGTTGATCAGCTGTGCATTGGCGAGATGAGCAAGGCTGTCGAGCACCTCGGCGGCAATTCGGAAGTCGTGATTGCCTGCGGTCAGCAGGCTGCGCTTTTCGAACGGCTCGGTGAGGAGATTCAGGCCGAAACCGGCCGTTCTGCGCCGCTGAATACCATCGACATTCGCGACCGAGCTGGCTGGAGTTCGGCCAACGCCGACCCCCGGCGAATCAACGGCAAGCAGGCAGCTCTGCTGGCCGCGTCCCGGTTGCCAGCGCCCATGGCACCGGCAAAGACCATTCAGTCAGACGGCGTCTGCTGCATTGTCGGACCGACGGAGCAGGCGGTTCGCATGGCCGAGCTGGTGCAGAATGAGCTGGGCGTTACCTGTGTGGTGAGCGATTCCGGCCCCGTTCAGTTGCCTTCGGACCAGTACGATATGGCCAAAGGTAAGCTGGCATCGGCCCGTGGCGCTCTGGGTAATTTCAAGCTGGAATTCGAGCACCTCCAAACCCTCAACCCCGCAGGCCGCGGCGCCCTTGGTTTCGGCGAAGTGCAGGCAACGGCACGCAGTGAGTGCGACGTGTTTATTGACCTGCGTGGCGGCGAACCGGCGTTTCCCAGTTACGAAAAACGCAACGGCTATTTCTGGGCTGATCCGGCAAAATCCGGCGAGCTTGAGCGCATCGCGCTGACTGCCCGTGAGCGGGTGGGCGAGTTCGAGAAGACTGTCTATTTCAACCTTGAAGAATCTCTGTGTGCCCACTCACGGGCTAACAAACCCGGTTGCACACGGTGCCTGGATGTCTGCCCGACAGAAGCTATTTTCTCCTTCGGCGACACGGTTCAGATTGATTCCGACATCTGCGCTGGCTGTGGATCTTGCGCCGCCGTCTGCCCGACCTCCGCCGTGACCATGAACGAGACTCCGTTCGAGGCCATTACCAAGGCTGTGGATGTACTGGCGCGAACCTACCGCGAGCACACCCAGCAATCCCCGCGGCTGGTCTTCCATACCATGGGAGCCGGCGGTGACACGATTGCCCGACTGGCGCGTTTCGGGGACGGCTTGGCAGACGATCTGATCCCGCTGGGTATTGAACACGTCGATCGCATTGGGCACGCCGAGATCATGGCGGCGTTGGGTGCCGGTTTCGCTGAGGTGCTTATCCTGGCTGACACGGACGCAGACCGCGAGGCCCTCGCGTCCGAGGTTGCGCTGTCCCAGGCGATGCTTCACGGCGCGCATCACTCTTCAAGCCGTGTTCGCGTGATTGGCGCGGACGAGCTGAGCGTAGAGGGTGAAAACGCAGCGCGGGTCAGTGAGCCGGTGCTGTTGGTGGGCGGACGAAGGGATATCACCCGTGTGGTTGTTGCGGCGATGTCCGACAAAATCGAAGCGCCGATTCCGCTGCCCAAGGGCGCACCCTATGGCGAAATCAGTATCGATTCCGATAAATGCACGCTTTGTCTGGCCTGCGTGTCGTTATGCCCCACCGGTGCCCTCAGCGACCATCCGGATCGACCGGAAGTTCAGTTCACGGAAAACGCCTGTGTTCAGTGCGGCGTGTGCGAAAGCACCTGCCCGGAAACGGCGATCAACCTGGTGCCTCAACTGAATCTGTCCAAGGAAGCATTGAGCACCAGAGCGTTGCACGGAGAAGACCCTTTCGAATGCGTCAGTTGTGGCCGGCCGTTTGGTGTGGCCAGCACGATCAATCGGATTGTGGAGAAGCTGGAAAACCAGCACTGGATGTACACGAATTCTGACAATGTTCAGTTGATCAAGATGTGTGATGACTGTCGGGTGAAAGCGCAGTACCACGGCGACAACTCGCCGATGGCTGCTGGCCAGCGCCCACGGGTTCGCACCAGCGACGATTATCTGGACAGCTAATAACAAACAGGAACAAGCATGGTTGAATACGTCGATGCCGGAAAACCCAATCTGATCGGCACAGATGCGCCCCGGCCACAGGACAAGAACCCCAGAGGGATTGACCGGATCATCGCCATCGCCTCAGGCAAGGGCGGTGTAGGAAAATCCACAGTGTCTTCCAACCTGGCCGTTGCGATGGCTTCGAAAGGCCTGAAAGTTGGTCTGCTGGATGCTGACGTCTATGGCCCCAGCCAGCCCCGCATGTTGGGTGTCTCCGGGCGCCCATCCAGCCCGGATGGCAATACCATCCTGCCCCTGCGCAACCACGGCGTCACTTTGATGTCGCTGGGTCTGATGGCTCCCGAGGGCGAGGCCATTGTCTGGCGTGGGCCCATGTTGATGGGCGCGCTGGAACAAATGATGAACCAGGTGGACTGGGGCAGGCTGGATGTGTTGCTGGTGGATCTGCCGCCAGGAACCGGTGATGTGCAGATGACGCTGAGCCAGAAGTTTTTCGTGGCCGGCGCTGTAATCGTCTCAACGCCACAGGACATTGCGCTGATGGATGCCCGCAAAGGCATCGATATGTTCAAGCGTATGGAAGTGCCCCTGTTTGGCCTGGTGGAGAATATGTCTTCCTTTGTGTGCGACGGATGTGGCAAGGAGCATCACCTCTTCGGTCATGGGGGTGCTCGTGCCGAGGCTGAAAAGCTGGGCTCGCCGTTCCTGGGCGAAATCCCCCTGGATCTGGAAATCCGCGTTGGCTCGGACGGCGGCGTACCGATTGTGGTTTCAAAGCCCGATAGCCCTCAGGCCCGGGCTTTCCAGCACATCGCCGACGAGATTATCGCGTCCGAAGCCTACGCTAAGGCCATCCAATGATCGAGACGCCTACCTTCCCGCCGCTGTTGTCGGGAGAAGTGGTGCCCAGGAATATGGACCCGTTTGAAAAAGCCGTCAGCCGCGCTGTTGCCGGCGTCGATTCTGGTACGGTGTTTTATTCCGAAGCGGGGGATACGTTACGGGCAGCGCTGGTTCTGGCGCCGGAGACTCCGTTGGAGGAGGCGATCCAGGCAGTTTACGTGGCCCAGATCGGCCTGGCGGAAAGCCTGGGGGCGCTGGCCCCGCCTGAGGTACCGGTGCATTTTCTATGGCCGGACCGAATCAAGGTCAACGGTGCGGTCTGTGGCAAGGTCCGGTTTGCCGCGGATGTGTCTGATCCCGATGAGCAACCCAACTGGCTGGTGGTGGGTATCGAACTGCCGTTTATTCCTCAAGGCGACGATCCGGGTGCGAACCCGAACGAAACCTGTCTGCTGGAAGAAGGCTGCAGTGACGTAATGCCCATGGCCTTGCTGGAAAGCTGGTCCAGGCACACACTGTTGTGGCTGACCTACTTACTGGATGAGGGCGCAGAGCGTATCCACAAGGAGTGGCGGCCTCGATGCGATACCCTGGGCGAGCAAGTGGAAACGCCCAAACCTGGCGTATTTGTTGGCCTGGACGAAAAAGGTCGTATGTTGCTGCGTGACGGCCCCATGACCGAGACCATCAGCCTGATTCAATTCGCGGAGCAAGTATGAAACTGGCCCGAACCCTGAGACTGGATATATCCGATGAAAACGTTTACGAGAGGCCCGCACTTAGTGGCGAATGGGCCATCTCGGGTGGATTCGAGTTTTCCAACTGGACCGAAGCGGATCTGACCGGCAAGGCCCGACAGGCCTTCGCCAACGGCTGGTACAGCATTGATTGTGGTGGCCGGGCCAGCTTCGTGGGCGTCTGCCAGATCACCGAGTCCGAGCTGGAACAGCTGAGGCGGACCCTTGCGCAGACGTTTGTGGATGTCTACGGCGCGCCGGATATTGACGCCGCCTACCCCGTAGCCAGCGAAGAAATCGATCAGATGCGCGCCATGTGCGAAGACTTCGAGGAAAACACCTTGCTGATGGTCAGCCGTACGCTGACCGACCTGGGCGTTGAGGAAACCTTCCGCTCCCGGGCGCCCCAGGATGCCTCACTGGAAGCATTTGCAATGCATGGCAGCGTGGAATGATTATAGTCCGAAACTGCCGTAGGGGATAAAGCGGACGGGGGTGCCTGGCTCTATCTGCTGAGCGCTCTCGTCCAGTTCCACCAGCCCTTCGGACCAGGCCAGGCCGGTGACGCGCCCCGAACCTTCCGACCCAAAGACCTCAACCTGACCGTTATGCACCCTGGCTCGCAGCATTTCGCTGCGCCCGGGCTTCTTGTTTTTCGAGAAATTCGCCGGTATCACATAACCCTGGGGTTCAAACCACTCGCCCCCCGCCAGCAACGCCATGGCTGGCGCCGCAAAGCGAAGTGCGCAGACCCAGGCGGCCACCGGATTGCCCGGCAGGCCCACCACAGGCGTGCCGTGGAACATGGCCAGCGCCAGCGGGCGGCCCGGTTTGATGGCGATACGCCAGTTGCTGATATCGCCATGGGCTTTCAGGGTTTTCGATACATGGTCCTCGTCGCCGGCGGACACGCCGCCGCTGGTGAGAATCAGGTCGCACTGCTCGGCGCCCCGTTCCAGCGCACCTCTGACGTCTTCGGCGTTGTCCAGCACGTGCCCCAGATCCACCAGCTCATAGCCAAGCTGGGTTACCAGGGCGCTGAGCATGGGGCGGTTGGCATCGTAAATCTGCCAGTCGGTAACGGCGGCCCCCACCGGCTTCACCTCGTCTCCGGTGGACAGAACGCCAACCCGTAGACGCTGGTACACATTCACTGATTCGATACCGACACTGGCCAGCACGGAAATCTGGGTTGGCGTCAGCCGAGTTGCCGCGGTCAGGATAAGATCCTGTGTCTGAATGTCTTCACCTGCTTTGCGGGCGTTGGCGCCGGCTTTCAGGGTGCCGTTCAGATGCAGCTGATTGTCTTTGACCTCGCAGTCCTCTTCCAGGACGACGGTATCCGTGCCAGCCGGAATCACCGCGCCGGTCAGAATGCGGATGGCATGGCCTGCGGGGACCTGCCCCAGATAGGGTTCGCCTGCCGCGCTGCGGCCATCCACCAGGGCCAGAGTGCAGGGCACCTGGTCTACCGGGCCGGCGAACGCATAGCCGTCGACCGCTGAATTGTTGCTGGGTGGATGGGCCCGGGGTGCCGTCACATCGCTGGCCAGAATGCGGCCGTTGGCCTGTGCCAGTGGAACTGCCTGTTCTACGCCTACCACCGGATGCAGTCGTGAACGCAGCCGCTCAAGGGCCTCTTCCACTGGCGTCCAGTTCACTCCGGGGGGCAGGGCAAAACAGTCGTTGCGAAGTTCTTTCATGGCTTTGTCTGACTCACAATAAAGTCCGCAATCCCTGCGACATCGTCTAACCCGTATTTCGGGCCCGGGTAGTCGGCAGCGTAGTCAGTGGCCACCGCAATGATACTGGGGTCTTCCCGGAACAGGGGTGCGCGGCCGCAATCCTGGCGGTGCACCTCTATTTTGGGATGGGAATGGGTTTTGAACCCTTCGACAATCACCCAGTCACAGGGGGTCAGCCGGGCCAACAGTTCATCCAGTGTTGGTTCGGCGTCGCCGCGCAGCTCCTGCATGATGGCAATGCGCTGTCCGCCGGCCAGGATGACTTCCCTTGCGCCGGCGTCCCGGTGCCGATAGCTATCAGTTCCGGGCTGGTCCACGTCTACCGCGTGATGGGCGTGTTTGATCGAGCTGACGGTTAACCCGCGGCTCGACAGTTCGCGGATGACGGCACTGACCAGGGTAGTCTTGCCGCAGTTTTTCCAGCCTACAATGCCAATAACATTCACTTCAGGTTCTGCTCCGCCCAGGCCAGGTCTTCCGGGGTATTGATGTTGAAAAAGTCGTCCTGACCAAATACGACCAGGGATTCCCCCTGGGCCTGTGTCCATTGTCGTATTTTTCGCACGCCGTCCTTGAGAGCGGCCCTCAGATCATGCCGTAATGCCACATTCCACCGACCGAAGGTCGGCTGGGGCAGCCGGCCACGGTCCGGGTCAGGTGTGGCGGCCAGCACCACCGGCGTGTCGCCCTCGGCCAGGCGTCTGGCCAGATCCAGGGGAAAGCAGGGGGTGTCGGCAGCGACGCTGATCAGCCACTCGTGGCCCTGTTCGGCGGCCCAGTCCATGCCTGCCAGCACACCGGCCAATGGGCCCGGAAAATCGCTGATGGAATCGGCCACCACGGGCAGGCCCAGATCCGCAAAGCGGCTAAGGTCTCCGTTCGCGTTTAATACGACGGAATGGACTTGTGGTGTGATTCGCTCGATGACACGCTCAATCAGTGACTGATCTCCGAGCATCAGCCTTCCTTTATCACCACCACCCATACGGTTGGCCTGGCCACCGGCCAGAATCACGGCGCATTCAGTCACGTTGGGCTCCTTTACGCCGCATTTTTTTGTCGTCGTCCGGCACCTGGGACAGGTCCTGGTCGAACACCAGGCGGTGCTGGCCACTGAGGCAGGTGAATTTCTTGCCTCGCATACGTCCGATCAATGTCAGGCCCACCTGCTGCGCGATGTCCACTCCCCATGCGGTAAAGCCGGACCGGCTGATCAGTGTGGGTATGCCCATTAGCGCCGTTTTGATAACCATCTCCGAGGTCAGGCGGCCGGTGGTGTAAAGCACCTTGTCCGCCGCCTGGATATCGTTCAGATGCATCCACCCGGCGATCTTGTCCACCGCGTTATGGCGCCCGACGTCTTCCATATACGCCAGAACGTCCAGGCCGTGGCACAGGGCGGTGCCATGAATGGCACCGGTTTCCATATAAAGGCTGGGCGTGTGGTTGATCTGGTAGGACAGGTCGTAAAAGGTGCTGGTATGAACCGGTGTGTCCGGCAAGGACAGCCCTTCAAGCCCGGCCATCATGTCGCCGAACACGGTGCCCACGGCACAGCCGGACGTGCGGGTTTTCTTCTCCAGTTTATCCTCGACATTGGTGGCGCTGGCGGTACGGACCACCACCACTTCCAGTTCTTCGTCGAAATCAATTCCGGTGATCTGGTCAGCCTCGCTCAGCATGCCCTGGTTCAGCAAAAAGCCGAGCGCCAGGTATTCCGGGTAATCGCCGATGGTCATGGCCGTGACGATCTCCTGACGGTTCAGGTAGATGGTCAGCGGGCGTTCTTCGATCACGCTGATGGATTTTGCCTGGCCATGTTCGTCAACGCCCTCGACGGTGCGGGACAACCGGGGGTCGGCGGGGGTCGGTAATAGCGGTGCAATCGTCATGTATACCTGTTTCGCCTGTCTGGCTTCCGGAGAAAAAGCTGTTGGTCATCAACCTGATGCCACACAGTCATGGGGTATCAATACTATGTCAAAGGCCGGACGTCGAGCCTGACTTTGGTCGGCCAGGTTAAAGACTCTGCTGCTACGGGCTCGTCGTCAATCACCCTGAATGAGTAATCGGGTCAGAATATATGCTTTCCGATTAGCGAATGTCATGAGTTACATTATTTGAAACTAACCGTTCGAAGGATGGCGTGATGACCAGAGCAATAATTCCTCCCTTTCACCTTGCTTTTCCGGTTCATGATTTGAACGAAGCCCGCAAATTCTACGGCGAGTTGCTGAACTGTCCGGAAGGCAGAAGCTCAGACCAGTGGATCGACTTCGACTTTTACGGCCACCAGATCGTTGCACACCTGGCGCCGGATAGTGCGGATGAAGGCGCTGAAAATGCCGTCGACGGGCACGCCGTGCCTGTGCGTCATTTTGGCGTGGTTCTGGATATGGACGAGTGGCACGCGCTGGCCGAGCGCCTCAAGGCTGCGGGTATGGATTTCATCATCGAACCCTACATTCGCTTCAAGGGTGAACCGGGCGAGCAGGCCACGATGTTTTTCCGCGATCCCAGTGGTAATGCGGTGGAAATGAAAGCGTTTGCGGATATGTCAGCCCTGTTTGCGAAATGAGGGGGCCTGGTTTGGCCCGGATGCCGGCGGAATGGTAATCTCGAATACCTGCACGGGTGAGCGCCTGATTCGGCTCACCCCTTTAACCGGAGTCATATTCCTTCCATGAGAATTGTCATTCGCTATTTTTTCCGCGGCCTCCGCCTGATCCTGACCCCGTTTATGCTGATCAGCGAGAAACTCAGCACGCCAAAGAGCGTTGAGCGCTCCCCCGAAGACCAGGAACGTGTGGATAGAGCGTGCGAAAACCTGGCGCTTTACCAGTTCAGTGCCTGCCCTTTCTGTATCAAGGTGCGTAAGGAAATAGCGCGCCTGGGACTGAACATCGAAACTCGCAACGCCCAGCACGATGATCATCACCGTGAAGCACTGCACAATGGCGGTGGGCAAGTCAAAGTACCCTGTTTATTGATTGCTGATGCCAATGACAGTGAGAAATGGGTGTATGAGTCTGATGCTATCAAGGCGTGGTTGCAGGAGCGGTTCGAGCCAGGCTCGGGAACTGCCTGAGAGATTGGGATGGGGTCAAAAGGACAAGAATAATCAGCCAGTCAATGTCCAGGTTCGACCTCATGAACATGCTTGCGCGTGGTTTTAAGGGAGCAAATCAGTCACAAAAACGCCCCGATATCGGGGCGCGAAAGTTAAGCATGCCCCAGATCTTCAGGGCAGCGGGGGGCTGGCAACCCTAGCGAATTGCACCGAAAAGCTGAGGCTGTCCCCAGCCAGCAAGGCTGGCGTCGGAGCGTTCAAAGTATCCAGTCCAAAAGCTTTGCATATTTCTCATGGCTGTCTGACTCAAATAATCATCGTTCCCGGATATGCCCGCACCGATCACGTTCACTGACGCACCCCCCATGTTGCTGATCAGGTCAGCTTCTTCAGTTTTGCGGAGAGTATCTTCAATATCCAGGTTCTGGATGCCTCCGTTTCTGTAGAAGGATACGGCCTCGGAATTCTCCATCATATCTGAGACGATCAGAACGGACTTCTCCGGCGCTTTTGACGGAGAGATTACCCCTTCACCAAAGTTGACCAAAGAGCCCATCAGCTCTGTCTTGGGGAGATTCGAGCTTGCATGTTCGAAAGCGGCTTTCAAAACCTCATCGATCTTGGCTTTTACAAAGGACTTCTGCCGTTCCATGCATCGATCAAAATTGCGAAGGTCTGACTTGCCAGTATCGAAGCGCGTGTCCTCATCAAGAGGATGATCAAGCTTTCCGGTAAGTGGCATCTGAGCATAGCGGCCTTTGGCATAGGCGCTAAATGTCATAACACTGATCCGATCGCCAGGCTGAAGATATTCGTGAACCTTGGCATGAACATGCCGCTTCAGATCCACTTCAAACTCCAGGGTTTGATCGATCACAACAAACAGCTCTCGTTTCGCCGACTGTTCCTGTGCTGCTTTGCCCAGCAAGCCGTAGCATGTCGGGAAATCATCCCGGCTGGCGCTGTGGGCGACTGAAGTCGCCCCAACGATCAGACAGGCTGTAAGCGTTCTTACAAATCCAGATCTGATACCGGTCATCATTGATTGGATTCCTCCATCATGCGCAGTGCGTCTTCCTCTGAAACCTCCGGTTTGGCCTGAGCAGCTTTCTTCTCGCGCTGTTTGATCAGAAGATCAATAGTGCGCTGACGTTCCCATCCCAGCTTATCCATCCACTGCTGGATTTCGGACTCCTCAAGGCCGTGAGAATCGCCTGGAGAATTCGCCTCTGGGGCCGGGGCAGGTTGTGCAGTCTCTGTTTGAGCTGGAGAAGCTTGTTGAGCGCGGGGCGCTGAAACGCGTGCCAGTTTCGTATCACGATCATTGCGGGCTACGGCTTCATTCACGTCGTGATGACCTTGCTCAGTCGTGCTCCGATGGTTGTAGGCAAGGAAGGTGCGGTTGTTGCCGCCTTCAAGCGTTTTGAGCATGCCCTTGTCTGTGGCCACCTGGCTCAATTTCTTGGCCATCAGGGCCTGAAGCTTGGTGAGATTCCTCTGAGCAATTTGGACAACCAGATTACGCTTGCGCTCATGGTGAGCCTCAAACTCGTCCCGCGTGTTGAATTTTCGGGTGTACTTGTGGGCAATGCCTGACTCCTTGCCTGCAAAACCCGTTTTGTAACCGATGAGCACGCCGAGAGCCTGAAGGAAGATAAAGATTACCGCCAGCACGATAAACGTCGCCCAGCCGCCTTTAAGCGTTGCGTTGGTGATGCCTTCTTCAACGGCTGCGTCCGTTTCTTGCTGGCTCTCTACCAGGTCAGGTGGGACCGCCGTTGCGTAGGGATCATCAGAGCTTGCAACGGGGCCGGCTGAAGTCTGGCTTCTATGCTGCTCCATAGCTTCAGATTCGAGAACTTGTCCCCGGACATAAGTTGAGCCGATGGCGACAAGGACTACGAAGATAACCGTTCCGATTGTTGCCCAGTAGGCCGGAGTAACTTCGGCATTGGTAGACAGCCGGCTTAGCATCATCCGCCAGGCAGGATCATTGTCGTCTTCATAGTCATTTTCAAGCTTCACCCGCGGGCGAGGCGCGAGATTGGGTTGATCATTATCCTGACGCCACCAGACCCGCACAGTCTTAACCAGTTGGTTTTTGTGCAGCTCATGACCGGTGAAGTGAGTAAAGGCCACCAATAGACCCGAAATCAGAATCGCGATCCCGATCGCGCCTTGCTGCTGCAGGGACTCACTGGCACCCGGAATTGTGAAGCCGGCCAGCACGTAGGAGAAACCCATAGCCTCAATGAAGACCATAATGCTGATCGCCAGCCAGCCGAAGAAACCCAGATTCTTACGCCCAAGCTCGCCGACTTTGCTCAAATAGTTTTTGCAGTTGTCGTAATACTCAGGGCCTTTGTCGACCTTTTTGTAGAACGGCTCAAACTCGCTACATAGGTCTTTCTCTGAGTGGAACCAGCCGGCATCATCACGGGCGGGGTTTTTGGCCAGCTTTTTAATCTTGCCAAACAAGGGAGCGTTCATTTTCATGCGCAAGACGTGAAATGAAACTTGCTCCCAAAAATACTTGATTAAAATCAAAGCGATCAGGGTAAGAACGATCGCACCAAGGATGATGCGGTAATCGTTTATGGCGCTGAGAATGCTATCCATTTTTGAATCCTCGTTTAATGCGATTGAAGCAGGCCAGTTATCGAATTCGAGTCAGGTTGATGTTTTTTTCATAGATGGTCTCTCCGCTGGCGTAGTAAAGAACGCCTGCTTTGGCTGACCGACTGGGGCCATTTGCCATGACCACATCCATGCACTCAACTGGGTGGTTTTCATCGAAATAGGTGCGCAGAAGCAGACCCTTCTCGCCGGGGTAGGTCTCGATGTGAGGCTGATCGACAAAATCAGGGGTGTTCTCCGATTTCACGTTTTCGTAGATCTTCACCGTAGGCCGGCCTTTCGGAATGCCCGTGTCTCTGCCTACAACAAGGTCGACATAACCAATGCCATGGCCGTTCACGTTACCGTCGTACCAGACACTACCGTTCAGGCCAGGCCAGTAATCAGCCATTTCAAGATCACTGGCTTTGAGCTTTTTACCCGATGCCAGGTTCTGAATGTCACCTGTGACGCGAGGGGCTTCCATGTAGCAGGGGGATAAGTCAGCAGGTTCATTGGCCACGGCCTCTGAGAACAAAGAAAAGCTGATGCCGTTATCCTCTGAGGCAGGCCCTGCCGCTTGCTTGATCTGGCTGAAATCAGACGACGCAGGCACTCCGCCAAAGTCCAACATCGCCATGGATGAGGGCGTGGGCTTGGGCTCTGGAACTTTTTCAGCAACTTCTGGCTTTTCAACTGGCTTTGGTTCAGGTGCAGACTTTACGCGCTTACGGATCTCAGCCTTTTCCTCAGTGGTCCGGTTAGAGTGGGCGAGGTACTTGCTATCGTTCTGGCGCTGAAGGTTGTATGCCGACAGCGATTCCTCACTGTCGATTTCAACGATCTCCACTCGGCGATTTGTGGAACGACCTTCAAGCGTGTCATTCGTGGCTACGGGTTGCGATTCCCCGGCACCCTGAAAATAGATCTGATCGGCAGGCACACCAACTTCTTTGAACAGCTTGGCCACGCTTCTGGCACGTTTTTCTGACAGGGTTTGGTTATACGCGTCAGACCCCGTGGCGTCGGTATGGCCAATCACGAGAATCTTCTGAGTCTGTTCCCGATATACAGTGGCGACAGACATCAGATCCAGCCGGGATCGGGTTTTCAATTCAGCTGATCCCAGTTCAAACATACCGCCTTCGTTGATGGCCAGCTCCAGACCGTTTTCCTCGTCGGAGTTAAAGGTCTTCACTGTTCTGGTTTCGAGAGCGATGTTCTTCTCTTTCGCCAGCTTTCGAAGCTGCTCTTGGCGCTTATCATAAAGATCGCCGAGGACCAGGCCGCCAACCAGACCAGCTGCGACACAAGCTGGATCGCCGTCGCAAGCAAGGTAGCCCGCGCCGGCACCGAGAACAACGCCACCTATCTTCCCGGCATTTTCTTTCATGGTTTGTGAAAAATTTGCGCAGCCAGACGACAACATGAGGACCGACCCCATCGACACGGCGACTGCGATTTTTGATTTCCCCATAACTTCCTCTGTATTTTAAGGTTTCGTTTAAATAGTTCTTCCGTTTACCCGGCCCCGTGAACCTTAACGGAAAGTAACTAAACCGAACATACCGCCAGCCTCAGATATGCAAGTTCTTGTAAGAAAAGCGTTAATAAACGTGAACGTTTTGCGGCGTTTTACAATTTGCCTATTTTCTCTACCGTGTGGTGCTGGGGGTCATTCGGCTGAATGCAGGCCATGGAATGTAAGAACCGATGCCTCTGCAGGTGGCCTATTGAGAGGCGAGTCACTTGAGAAGTGTGGGCAATAAAAAGACTCTTACTCACAGTCTTTGCAAAACTTAGTAAAGGTCAAATGTCCGACTACTGGTGATTGGCAAGATTCTGGATGGACACAATGTGGACATAGCCCAATAAAAAAGGCCTGCGTTTTCACGCAGGCCTTTAAAAGATATGGCCCGCCCGAGAGGATTCGAACCTCTGACCTCTGCCTCCGGAGGGCAGCGCTCTATCCAGCTGAGCTACGGGCGGATACGAAACGGCGGATGCCGCAATTTCGAGGTCGCTATGGTACGTGCGACCACGGGGCCTGTCCAGTCCTCGTGGGCAAGAGAAATCATCAGGATATTGTCAGCTGTGGCTCGGGGGTGATCGATGCCAGGCTGTTGTCGTTGCTGAAGGTTACCTCGCCTTCCTGAATGGTCACCTGAAAGCCCATGGAACGGTCGGCAAGCTTGGCAAATGCTTCGACGGGCTCGCCAGGCAGATGAATAACCTGGAGGTTGCCGAAACGTTCCAGTTTGCCCCGGTGTTTGTCCCACCAGACCGGAAAGGCGCGGTCGCCATAGGTGTACAGGATGACTTCCCGGGCGCGGTTGCAGGCTTTGCGAATGCGGTCTTCATCCGGCAGGCCCAGGTCGATCCAGAGTTCGATCTCGTCGCTCAGGCTTTTCTGCCACAATTCCGGCTCGTCGTCGGTACTCAGGCCCCGGGTGAATTCCAGGGTGTCGCTGGCGTTTATTGCAAACGCCAGCAGGCGGACCATCATCCGCTCGTCGGTTTCTGACGGGTGCTGGGCCAGGGTCAGATGATGGTCCGCGTAATAGTGTCGGTCCATGTCGGCGATATTAAGTGTCGCCTTGCAGATGGTTGCTTTGAGCGCCATGGGCTTCCTGCTGGTGTAGAGTGGCAATCGAAGCACCAGTGTAATGCAATTTCTTTCGGACGAGTGGGGCGGCATGGGATTGTTGCGTGGTTTTCTGGTTCTGGTTCTGTTTTATCTGCTGGGCGAGGCCTGTCGGCTGGTATTCGCCCTGCCGGTCAGTGGCGGTGTGCTGGGCATGATTGCGATGACCGTCACGCTGATGACCCTGGGTGGAGTCAGCAATGAACTGGCGTCGGCGAGCCAAGGACTGATTTCCGTGCTGGTTCTGCTGATCATGCCCGGCGTTGTCGGCGTGTTCTTCAAGGCGGATCAGTTTGCAGGCCAATGGCTGGCGGTCGGGGCAGCGTTGCTGGTTGGCACCTTTCTCAGTGTGATCACCACGCTCCTGCTGATGAGCTTTCTGGTTCGACGTGGACAGCGGGAGGACAGCCAGTGAACGGTGTCTTCGAGCGACTGCTGGGCGTCCCGGATGTGCTGTCGGGCACGCCGGCTCTGGCCATCGGTCTTACCCTGGGAGCTTTTTTTGCGGGCAACTGGCTGTTTGCCCGACTGGGGCGGCCGATCTGGCTGCCGCCGGTGGTGATTTCCGCGTTTTTTTTGTCGGCCGTGATTGCGGCGCTGGCGCTGGACTATGACCAGTATCGGGAGGGCGCCCGCTGGCTGACGGTGCTGCTGGGCCCGGCCACGGTTGCGCTCGGCATTCCCCTCTATCAGCAGATGCACCATATCCGCGCAATGTGGCGACCGATTCTGTGCACGCTGCCGGTGGCCGCTACCTTGGCTGCGGTGTATGCGGTGGTGATTGGCTGGGCTCTGGGGGGTACGCCGCTGGTGCTGGCGTCATTGGCACCCAAGTCTGTGACCGCACCTATTGCCATTGGCATTACCGAACAACTGGGCGGTTCGGTATCGCTGATGATGGGTGGGCTGCTGGTGACCGGGGTAGTCGCAACCCTGTTCGTTGACCTGCTCGCGCGCTGGCTGCCAGTGGAAGACGAGCGGATTCTGGGGTTTGCTCTGGGCCTGAACGGCCACGCCATCGGAACCGCACGGGCGTTCGAGATCAGTCACGCAGCCGGCGCGTTTGCCTCTCTCGGTATGGGGCTGACGGGTGTATTTACCGCGCTGATTCTACCGCTGTTTTTCCAGTTCTAGGGGCGCCCCGAATCAGGTCATTCACTTCACGAATAGCCGCATGTTGCAATTTCGATTGCCGTAAGGGTTTTCCGCGACTAGGTTTGAACGCAGTCATTGAGCGCCGTTGTTTTGCGCCGATGGTCATCAAAATTCTTAAAACAGCGACGGAAAACGCGATGAAAAAACTACTGACCGCTTTTGTTGGTTCTGTGGCCCTGGCGGCCGCTCCGATGGCAATGTCTGCCGAGGCGAACAAGGAACTGAAGATGGCGTACGACGCCGACCCCGTGACCCTGGATATTCACGAGCAACTGTCCGGTGGCATGCTTCAGCTAAGCCATATGACCTTCGATCCCCTGATTCGCTGGACCAAGGATCTGGAATTCGAGCCGCGCCTGGCCAAAAGCTGGGAACGCATTGATGAAAACACCATGCGGTTTGAACTCCGGGAAGGCGTGAAATTCCACTCCGGCAACGATCTCACCACGAAAGATGTGAAGTTCACCTTTGACCGGCTCAAGCAGAGCCAGGATTACAAGGCGATTTTCCAGCCGTTCAGCGAGTTGAAAGTGATCGACGACTACACCTTTGAGTTGATCACCAAGCAGCCTTACCCGTTGCTGTTGAACACCGCCACCTACATTTTTCCGATGGACAGCGAGTTCTACACCGGCAAGACCGAAGACGGCAAGGACAAGAGCGCAATCACCAAGCACGGTAACTCCTTCGCTTCCGAGAACCTGTCCGGCACCGGGCCCTACGTCATTACTGATCGCCAGCAGGGCGTCCGGGTGGAGTTTGAACGATTTGATGACTACTGGGATACCAAATCCCCGGGCAATGTTGGCAAGATCACGCTGACCCCGATCAAGGAAAACAACACGCGGGTCTCTGCCCTGCTGTCCGGCGGTGTGGGCTTTATCGCCCCGGTTCCACCCACTGACCTGGAGCGGATCCGTCGTGACGATGATTCGAACCTGGTTACCATGAGCGGCACCCGTATTATCCTGTTCCACATGAACCAGGATCGGGTTGAAGCCTTCAAGAACCCGAAGGTTCGTGAGGCCATTGCTTACGCCATCAACCAGGAAGGCATCGCTGCCAAGATCATGAAGGGCTTTGCCACGCCGGCCGCGCAGATGTCTCCAGCGGGCTATCAGGGCCACAATGAGTCCCTGACGCCGCGCTTCGATGTCGCCAAGGCACAGCAGCTGATGAAGGAAGCCGGCTACGAAGACGGTTTCACCATTACCATGATGGCGCCGAACAACCGCTACGTGAATGACGACAAGATTGCCCAGGCAGTCGCCGCCATGCTGGCGCGGATCAATATCAAGGTGGATCTGAAGACCCTGCCGAAGGCCCAGTACTGGCCGGAATATGATGAGCGCGCAGCGGACATGATGATGATCGGCTGGCACGCGGATACCGAGGATTCCGCCAACTTCTTCGAGTTCCTGACCTTCTGCCCGGACGCCGAATCCGGCACCGGCCAGTACAATGCAGGCAACTACTGCAACCCGGAGCTGGATGCCCTGGTGAACAAGGCCAACGTGGAAACCGATCTGGAAAAGCGGGCCGCGATGCTTCAGGAAGTGGAAAAGCGCCTGTATGAAGATGCCGCCTTTGTTCCTCTGCACTGGCAGGATCTGGCCTGGGCCAGCAAGGAAAACGTAAAGATCGAGCCAATCCTCAACGTGATGAACTTCCCGTACCTGGGTGATCTGGTTATCGAATAACCGGCTCGCGTCACTGCCAATCTCCGGGCCTCTCTCCCGTCATGGGGGAGAGGCTTTCCGGCACTTATTAACGGTAAATTCTCAATGTTAGCGTTTCTGGTTCAGCGAATTTCCCAGGCGTTTCTGGTTATGTTCGTGATCAGTGTGATCGCCTTTGCCATCCAGGATGGCCTGGGCGACCCACTTCAGCAGATGGTCGGCATGTCGGTCTCCCAGGATGAACGGGAGGCTATCCGCGACGACATGGGGTTGAACGATCCTTTGGTAGTTCAGTACTTCCGATTCGCCGGTAACGCCCTGCAGGGTGATCTGGGCACGTCCTATTTCTATGGCAAGCCCACGCTGGACGTCATTCTTGAACATCTGCCCGCCACACTGGAACTGGTGATTGGCGCCAGTCTGATCATCATTGTGTTTTCAGTACCAATTGGCGTGTATGCCGCCATCCGGCCCCAGGCCTGGCTGGCCAAATTCTTTATGGGGATCAGTACCGTGGGGATTTCCATCCCGGTGTTTCTGACCGCCATTGTTCTGATTCAGTTGTATTCCATCGGTGTCACGGTGGACTGGTTTCCTGCCGATACCGGCTGGGGTCGTTGGCTTAATGGCGCGCTGAGTACCGACGGTGGTCTGCCGTCCTACGGCCGCGGCGATGAGCTTACCCATCTATTCGGCACCTGGGATTCGGGCTTTTTCTCCGAATCCGGGCTGTGGCATCTGGTGCTGCCGTCGGTGTCACTGGCTTCCATCATGTTGCCATTGTTTATCCGGCTGATCCGGGCAGAAATGATGGAGGTGCTACAAAGCGACTACATCCGTTACGCCCGCGCTAAGGGCCTGAGCGCCGTCCGGGTCAACTTTCTGCATGCCCTCAAGAACACCATGTTGCCGGTAATCACCGTCGGTGGGGTGCAGATCGGTATCATGGTGGCCTACACCATTCTCACCGAAACGGTTTTCCAGTGGCCGGGCGTGGGCCTGATGTTCCTGGAGGCCATTACCCGCAGTGATATTCCGCTGATCGTGGCTTACCTGATGGTGGTGGGCCTGATCTTCGTGATCACCAATACCCTGGTCGATCTGATCTACGGGCTGGTGAATCCCACCGTAAAACTGACAGGTAAGAAAGCATGACGACGGCGACGATTTCACGCTGGGATCGCTTTCGCGAGTCCTTCCTCTGGTACAGCTTCAAGCGCGACAAGGTGGCAATCGCCAGCTTTATTGTGCTGTTGAGCATGGTGTTGGCGGCGGTGTTCGCACCTCTGCTGGCGCCGGCCGATCCCTACGATCTGGCCCAGATCAATATCATGAACTCCGAGCTGCCGCCGGTGGGCATGGACGGCGCTGACCCCGCCTTCCCGCTGGGCACCGACGCCCAGGGCCGGGACCTGCTGTCCACCATTCTGTATGGCACGCGGGTGTCGCTGCTGATCGGCTTTGGCGCGGTGCTGCTGCAGGCGGCCCTTGGCATTCTGTTTGGCCTGCTGGCGGGTTACCTGGGCGGCCGGGTGGATTCGGTGCTGATGCGCATTGCTGATGTGCAGCTGTCCTTCTCGACCCTGATGGTGGCCATTATTGTCGGGGCGGTGTTCAAGGCCAGTTTCGGTAACCTCATGTTCGGCGAGATTGCCATCTACATGCTGATTTTCATTATCGGTATTGCGGAGTGGCCGCAGATTGCCCGCACGGTGCGGGCCTCGGTACTGGCAGAGAAGAAAAAGGAATACGTGGACGCAGCCAAGGTGATGGGTTTCCGCACCGGGCGGATCATGTTCCGGCACATTCTGCCCAATACACTGTCTCCCATCTTTGTTATTGCCACGGTGCAGATCGCCAACGCCATCATCTCGGAGGCGGCGCTGTCGTTCCTGGGTCTTGGTATGCCGGAAACCCAGCCCTCACTTGGTTCGCTGATCAAGTCCGGTTTCGACTACATCCAGAGTGGCTCCTGGTGGATTACCCTGATTCCCGGCCTGGTGCTGGTGGTGCTCGTGCTCGTCATCAACCTGTTGGGTGACTGGCTGCGGGATGTTATGAACCCACGGCTGTATAAGGGGTAAGAGCCATGCCATTGCTAGAAGTAAAAAATCTGGATGTGCGATTTGCAGTGCGCGGAGGCGACCTCACCGCGCTGCGCGGCATCAGCTTCAGTCTGGACAAGGGCGAGCGTTTGGGCCTGGTAGGGGAGTCCGGCGCCGGCAAATCGGTGGCGGCGTTTTCCATACTCAACCTGATCGCCAGGCCCGGCTATATTGCCGGCGGGCAGATTCTGTTCGAAGGCCGGGACCTGGCCGCGATGGGCGAGCGGGAGCTGCGGAAAATCCGCGGCAATCGCATCGCCATGATTTTTCAGGATCCGATGATGACCCTGAACCCGGTGCTTACCATCGGCACCCAGATGGTGGAGGCCATCAAAGCCCATCGACGGATCAGCACCCGGGCGGCCCGGGAGATTGCCCTGGCGAAACTGCGCAAGGTACAGATTCCGTCGGCGGACACCCGGCTGGACCAGTATCCCCACGAATTGTCTGGTGGCATGCGTCAGCGGGTGATCATTGCCATCGCCCTGTTGCTGGACCCGGAAATCATTATCGCCGATGAGCCTACCACCGCGCTGGATGTGACCATTCAGGCAGAAATCATGGATCTGTTGCTGAACCTGTGCGAACAGGAGAACGTGGCGTTGATGCTGATTACCCACGATCTTGGTGTGGTATCCCAGGTGACGCAGCGCATGCTGGTGATGTATTCCGGCCGTATTATCGAGCAGGGGCCGACCCGGGAGATTATTAACGATGCCCAGCATCCCTACACCCAGGGGCTGATCAATGCGTTGCCCCAGATGGGTGAGCCGGGTGAAAAGCTGTTCCAGATTCCCGGGTCCATGCCGTCCCTGAAAAACGTACCCTCAGGCTGCCCCTTCCATCCCCGCTGTCACTTCGCCACGGACCAGTGCAGGCGCACAATGCCGGACTATGTCCGCTCCGGGAATGTGGACGTGGCCTGTTATGAAGTCAGCAACCTTATCGAGCAGGAGAAACGCATGCAGGAGGCGGAATCGTGACGTCACCATCCTCCCCCCTGGTTGATATCCGCGGGCTGGAAAAATCCTTCGATCTTTCCGGCAGTCTGCTGGAGCAGATTTCCTTTAAAGGCGGCCGCTTTCACCGCAAGCAGGAAGCTGTTCATGCCATTAATGGCGTCGACCTGCAGGTACAGAAAGGAGAGGCCCTGTGTGTTGTGGGCGAGTCCGGTTGTGGTAAATCCACCGTGGCCCGCACGGTCATGGGCCTGCTGTCGCCGACGGCGGGCGAGGTCCATTACGATGGCCAGCGCATAGACCATCTTAGTGGCCGGGACGTGCTTCCCTACCGCCGCAAGATGCAGATGATTTTCCAGAACCCCTATGCCTCGCTGAACCCGCGCATGACCATTCAGCAAACGCTGGAAGAGCCCATCCGCTTTCATCAGCCGGGCGTTTCTCAGGCGCAGATTCGCGACAAGGTTCAGGATGTGATGCAGTCCGTGGGCATTGATCCGGACTGGGGCAGCCGCTTCGGCCATGAGTTCTCCGGTGGCCAGCGTCAGCGCATCGCCATTGCCCGGGCCCTGGCCGTGGATCCGGAGTTCATCGTCGCCGACGAACCCATTTCCGCCCTGGATGTTTCCATTCAGGCCCAGGTATTGAACCTGCTGATGGAAGCCCAGGAAACCCGCAACCTGACCTATCTGTTCATCACCCACGATCTGGCGGTGGTAGAGCATTTCGGCACGCGGGTGGCGGTAATGTATCTGGGAAGAGTGTGCGAACTGGCGGAAACCGCCACCCTGTTCAGCAGCCCCCGGCACCCCTACACCCAGGCGTTACTGTCGGCTATTCCCAAGCTGGAGGACGACAGGCCCAACCACATCCGCCTGCAGGGAGAAGTTCCGACGCCGGTGCAGTTGCCCTCCGGATGTGTGTTTCATGGCCGCTGTCCCTACGCCAACGAGCGTTGCCGGCAGGAAATCCCCCAGCTGATCGCCACCGATAGCGGCACACAGGTGGCCTGTCACGCCGTTCAGGAGGGGAGGTTGTAACGGTCCTGCTGCCATGGGCTATCATGCCCGCAGTTAACTGTTCCTCCGGATGAATCATGGAAATACGCTGGCTTGAAGACTTCATGGCGCTGGCCCGTACCCGCCATTTTTCCCGTGCCGCTGAGCTGCAGCACGTAAGCCAGCCGACGTTCAGCCGTCGTATCAAACTGCTGGAAGAGGCCATGGGCGCCACCCTGATCAATCGCCAGACTCTGCCTCTTTCGCTCACTCCGGCCGGCGAGGCCTTCGTGGAAATGTGCGAACGGGTAACCCGGGATGTCCGGGAGACACGGGACCGGATTGATGCCATGGAAGCCGAGGCGTCGGCCCGCATCAGCGTCGGGTCCACCCAGGGGCTATTCTCCCATTATTATCAGAGTTGGGCCCGCCAGGCAGGAGTGGCGGAACGCCTGCAGCTGAACCTGAAAGCCACCAACTGGGTAGGTGAGCAGTTTCTGGACGCGCTGGACAACGGCGAGTGTGATCTGGTGCTGTGTTACTGGCATGACGATCTGCCCTGGGGCGAACGCCTGGACCCGGAACGCTACGAGTGGATGACGCTGGCCCGGGAAACACTGGTGCCCGTGAGTGTGGCAGACAGCGGCGGGCAACCACGGTTTACCCTGCCGGGGACCGTGGGCCAGCCGGTGCCGTTGATCGCCTATCATTCCCGGGGCTTCCTGCAGTCCGCCATAGAAGCCCGTTTGGCGAAGATAAACGAGCCGGCCTATCTGCTACCGCTCAACGAAAACACCCAGTCTGCCGGTATCAAAGCTCTGGTGAAACAGGGGTTCGGTATGGGCTGGTTGCCCAAACGGATGACCGAAAAAAGCGAACAGTTTGGCAGTCTGGCGCGGGCGGGTGATGAGCGCTGGGACGTGCCGCTGGAAATCCGCCTGATTCGCCTGCGCCAGACCCGTTCCGACGATCTTCTCATTCTCTGGAAAACCCTGGAAAACCAACATGCCTGACACTGAGCTGCTCTCCCTCCAGACGGACCATCTGCGCATCCTGCAACAGCGATATCAGCAGGCGCTGGAGGCGGAGGGCTATGATGCGCTGCTGATCAGTTCCGGCGCCGCGCCCCTTCGATACGGCGACGACCAGGCCTGGCATTTTCAGGGCTATGGACCCTTCCTGCACTGGACCGGGCTGACAGGCCAGGAACACAGCTGGCTGCTGATCCGGCCTGGCGAGCGACCAGTTTTATGGCTCTATCAACCGGTGGATTTTTGGCACGCTACACCTGAACTGCCTGGCGAGCCCTGGCAGGAATCCATGGAGATTCAGGCCAGTGAGCGGACCGAGGCGCCGGCACTGGGCGATATCGGCAAAAAAGAGGGCGTAGGCAAGCTGGCGGTGATCGGTGATCCGGCCTGCCTGTCCGGGGTAGGCGGTGATCATAACCCGCCGGCCCTGCTGGCCGCACTTGATGAGACCCGGGTGCATAAAACCCGTTATGAGGTCGCCTGCCTGGCGCGGGCGAACAGCATTGCGCTGGACGGACACCGGGCCGCGCGGGAAGCGTTTCTGGCCGGTGGCAGCGAGTTCGAGGTGAACCTCGCGTACCAGCGGGCAACGGGGCAGCGGGAAGCCGATGCGCCCTATCACAGTATTATCGGTATCAACGAGCATGCTGGCACGCTGCACTATCAGTATTACGGCAGCGATGCCCCGAAGCCGCCCCGCAGTCTGCTGATTGACGCCGGTGTCCGGTTCCGGGGCTACTGCTCCGATATCACCCGCACCACGGCAGGGCCCTCCGACCCGCGTTTTGCGGCCCTGATCCACGGGCTTGACCAGATTCAACAGCGGCTTTGCAGCATGGTGGCGCCCGGCGTTGAATACATCGATATACACCGCAAAGCCCATCAGGGTATCGCAGCCCTGCTCAGTGCCTCAGATCTGGTAACCGGCCTGGATGATGAGGCCATGATCACCGAGGGCGTTACCCGAGCCTTTTTTCCTCATGGCGTGGGGCACCTCCTGGGGGTGCAGGTACACGATGTGGCGGGAAAACCAACGCCGCCGCCGGCGGATGCCCCTTTCCTGCGGCTGACCCGCACCCTGGAGCCGGGCATGGTGGTGACCATCGAGCCGGGCCTGTACTTTATTCCATCCTTGCTTGAACCGCTGTTAGCGGGGCCCGTGGCGAAGCATCTCAATCAGCCGCTGATTACTGAACTGCAGGGCTGTGGCGGGATCCGCATCGAAGACAATGTGGTGGTTACGGACACAGGTTTCCGGAATCTGACCCGACCAGACGGTGCGTGAAACACTTCTTTGCACAAAATTAACCCAACAGGCTTGCAATTCCAGATCGTAATAACAATAATTATCACTAACTTTAGTATCGTTAGTGAGACAGCCTATGTACGTGTGCCTGTGCCACGGGGTCACTGACCGCGAAATCCGCGAAGCCGCCGATAATGGCGTCAGCTCAATGCGCCAGCTCGGCCGGGAACTTGGCGTTGGCACCCAATGTGGTCGGTGCGCCTGCAGCGCCCGCGAGATATTGCGCGAGTGTCGCCGACCCGATTACCTTGCCCTTGCTGACATGCTTGCCCAGCCCGCCTGAATCCGGAAACCGCGTGCTGTCGCGTCCGGTTTGCATTTGCGATTTTTTCTCCCGTCAGTAAGCGCTATCCTTGGTAACTAACATATTCTCCAAACAAGGATTTTGGTTATGAAAGGCGATAAGAAAGTCATCCAGTATCTCAACAAAGCGCTTGCCAACGAGCTGACCGCCATCAACCAGTATTTCCTGCATGCCCGTATGTACAAGGACTGGGGTATCACCAAACTGGCGGACAAGGAATACGAAGAATCCATCGACGAGATGAAACACGCCGATCAGCTGATCGAGCGCATCCTCTTTCTGGAAGGTCTGCCCAATCTTCAGGACCTGAACAAGCTGTTGATCGGTGAAAATGTCGAAGAGATGCTGCGCTGCGACCTGAAACTGGAGCAGGCCGGCCATGCGGATTACGTCGAGGCGATCGCCTACGCCGATGAGGTGAAGGACTACACCTCCCGCGAACTGTTCCGTCGCATCCTGGAAAGCGAAGAAGAGCATATCGACTTTCTGGAAACCCAGCTTGAAATGATCTCGCAAATGGGCATCCAGAACTATATCCAGCTTCAGTCCGGCACTGCTGAATAAGCAGCTCACCGGCTGAACCAGATCCAACGACCGATATCAGGAGTGATTCCAGGTGACAATGGACCTGTCCTGCTTTAAAGCTTATGACCTGCGCGGGCGTGTGCCCGATCAGTTGAACCCGAAACTGGCCGAGTTGATTGGCCGGGCCTATGTGGACGTGACCGGTGCGAAGCGCGTGATCGTCGGTTACGACATACGCCTGTCCAGCCCGGACATTGCCGATGCCCTGAGCTCCGGCCTGATGGCCGCCGGTGCCGACGTATTCGATATCGGCCTGTGCGGCACTGAGCAGGTCTATTTTGCCACCAGCCATTTCAAGATGGATGGTGGCATCATGGTGACCGCCAGCCACAACCCCAAAGACCACAACGGCATGAAAATGGTCGGCCCGGATTCCCGACCGATCAGCTCCGATAACGGCCTGAACGACATTCGGGACCGGGTGCTGGAACCTTTCCAGAATGCCCCGACCCAGGGGCATTACGAGCCGCTCGAAACCACCACCGCCTATATCGATCATCTGCTGGGCTACATAGACGCCGCCTCCCTGACGCCCATGACCATCGTGGTCAACGCCGGCAATGGTGGCGCAGGCCTGGTGATCGATGAACTCGAACTGCACCTGCCGTTCGACTTCGTAAAAGTGCATCACGAAGCTGATGGCCATTTCCCCAACGGCGTACCCAACCCGATTCTTGAACAGAACCGCCAGGCCACCGCTGACGCCGTGATCGAATACGGCGCGGCCATGGGCATCGCCTGGGACGGCGATTATGACCGCTGCTTCTTCTTTGACGAGAACGGCCGTTTCATCGAAGGCTATTACATCGTCGGTCTGCTGGCGGACCAGTTCCTGCGCAAAACGGGCGGCGGAAAGGTTATCCATGACCCCCGCCTGACCTGGAACACCATGGACCTGGTGGAGCAGGCCGGTGGCGAAGCCATCGAAAGCAAAACCGGCCACGCCTTCATCAAACAGCGCATGCGCGACGAAGACGCGGTCTACGGCGGCGAAATGAGCGCCCACCACTACTTCCGCGACTTCGCCTACTGCGACAGCGGCATGATCCCCTGGCTGCTGATTGCCGAACGCCTGTGCCAGTCCGGCCAGACCCTGTCATCACTGATTGATGCTCGCATTGAAGCCTATCCGGCCAGTGGCGAAATCAACCGCACCATCGACGACCCGGCCAGGGTCATCGGTGCGATCGAGAAGTCCTACGGCAAAGGCGCAAAAAGCGTCAGCCATGTGGATGGCGTGAGCATCGAATTCGATGAATGGCGATTCAACCTGCGCATGTCGAACACCGAACCGGTGGTTCGCCTGAACGTGGAATCACGGGCGAATATCCCGCTGATGAAAGAAAAGACGCAAGAGCTGCTTGCGGAAATGGAGCGGTTGAACTCGGAAGGCTAACTTAAAGTTATGGGCCAGGGCGGGGCAACACCCCTGTCAGAAACTGTGCGGAGCCATGGATGGCGGAGCCCAAGCGTCACATGGATGTGCCGCAAGGAGCGTGTTTCTGACAGGGGTGTTGCCGCGGCCTGGCATGCACCAACAGCCCGAAAAGCTCAAAGCCAGTCGTTCAGCATAATCCCGATACCAATCCGCTGTACCCGTTGATTGTAATCAATCAGACTCTCGCCATAACCGTTGTAATAGTGGATATAGCCTTTCACTGTATCCCCCATCGGAAAACTGTATCCCAGCTCCACCGATGTCTTGTTGCCATCAGAACGAAGATTGTTCATCAGATTAAGGGACAGGGTGCGATCTTCCGTCCAGCGGTAGACGGCAAGATAGTTGGCATACCCCAGATACCTCTGAATATCCGCGTTGTCATCCTCGCTGTCGCTCTCCGGCAACCGGTACCAGGGCTGAACTATAAACAGCCAGCGATTGTAGCTGTAGGCCACAGATGCCTTGATCCGGTTCCAGCTCCGCGAGCGCGGCTCAGACTGACCATTGGATTCATGATTGAACCCGATGGTGGCACCATTCAGCGTGCCCGGCCCGATATCGTAATTGGTGGCATAGCGCAGGAAAATTTCCGGCTCGTAGTTGGTCTCCCGGAAGGGGGCGGAATCATCGGTATTGTAGACCTGCCAGAAAGACTTCTGGGTGTAGCCAAACCAGAGCGTGGTAGGGCCATCCAGAAACCCCGTGAAAAGCGGCACCTTGAAACTGATCTGATACTTCGCCTCCTGATTATCCAGCTCGTAATCATAGGTTGTGGTGCCGGTTCTGGGACTTGTGGGCGTCCGGTTGGCGTTTCTCATGTAGCTAAACGGCAGGATATACATCGGCCGATGGCCCACGAAGCTGCCGGAAAACGAAAAAATTGCTTTCTCCGCCGCCATATAACGATCAAGCAGGTCCGTCATAACGCCGTCGTCGGCATCTTCGGCGGTTTCAGGTTCAGTAATGGCGCTCTTCTCTGATCCCTCTGGGCTATCGCCAGCCTTGGCCGCTTTCAGGGGCTCGGTAAACTCGTCGTAGCAGGTCAGCCGCTTGTCGCCATTCTTGATCATCGCGCAGGTTTCCAGACTCTCCGGAGACTTGTCCGGCGTCGTTTCAGCCGGTTCCTGTGCCGCCACCAGTGAAGGGAAAATACTGAAAACCACCGCCAACAGGCCGCGCCTGAACGGCGAGTCGGGAATGACGGCAACTTTAAGCTTGGAAGCGAACAATGTGCGTATCCTCAACTTGCGGAGAGACTGATCCAGGTATTCGCAATGCCGAACGCCCAGACCCCCAGAAGGGTGATGGTCAATAACGAGAACACAACTTTATGACGTAATTGCCGTTGGGCCGATGCCGCAACCACCCATCGCAGATACATCAGGCCAATAAAACTGATAAAAACCGCAAGGCTGGCCGCCGCCGGAATCAGCAGCCAGGCCGGGCTGATGGGAGCGTTCGTACCGGTGTGGCTCGACAGCCAGCCCATCGAGGTCAACAAAACCGCCAGTGCGGAAAACTCCAGGATAAGCAGCGGTTTTCGCCAGCTTTGGAGCGGGTTCTGGTCTGGCATGGTAGGGTGTCCTTTCAGTTGATGTTTTGAATGGTCCCACGTGTGCAAGCGCAGCGCCATGGTACCTGTATTTTCGCTTCATTTTGCCATTTGGTTTTTTTGCCAGTCCGCAATCGCTATAATGCGCCCAACGATTTTTATAACGCCCAATATTGAGGTGACATGTGATGATGAAGAGAGTCCTGGCTGCCGTACTGCTTGGCTTTGGTCTGATGGCCGGCGCTGTAACGGCAAGCGTTGAAGACGAGATCCGTGCGAGAATTGCACCGGTAGGGAGCGTCTGCGTTTCCGGTGAAGATTGCGCTGAAGGCGCAGCACCTGTTCAGCAGGCTGCCAGCTCCGGCCCCAGGTCGGGAAGTGAAGTCTACGGCGCTGCTTGCGCTGCATGTCACGACACCGGGGCAGCCGGCGCGCCCATGAAGGGCAACGCCTCTGCCTGGGAGCCACGCATTGAAAAGGGCCTTGATACTCTGGTCACCCATGCCATCAACGGCTTCAATGCCATGCCGGCCAAAGGCGGCTGCTCCAGCTGTTCGGATGAAGAAATCAAGCTTGCGGTCGAGCACATTATTGAAGATAGCCAGTAAACACAGGCTTTTGCCGATATGAAGAAGCCCCCTTGCGTTCTGCGCTCGGGGGCTTTTTTGTGCTTATCAGATTTATCGATTCTGGTTTAACGGTACGTAAGTCAGCGTGCCGCCAATTTCCGTCATGTCGCCGTTTGCCGTTCGGATGCTGATTTTCCACTCCTGTCCATTTCCAGCGTTATGAATGTCGGTCAGGGCGTTAAGGCGCGGGTCGAGCCAGCCAAAACTGCCTGACCCTGACAGCGGTATCGGGTCCGCAGCTTCCGGGTCGGCGGCGACGTTGGGCAGCGCCTGCCAGCTGGGGCTATCCGGATTGGCCGTCACGTCTGTCTGGCTGAAGGTCAGAAAATCCTCGCCTTCGGTGCCCAGCACGGTCAACGTCTCCTCGCCCTGATATCTCAGCAGAATACCCGGGCGCGGGGCATCAAGGATGATCGCGCTCAGTCCGGAAATATCCGGCTGCTGCGTGATGCGGGCCTTGACGATGCCATCGGGTACGCCCTCGACGTCGGGCGCCCCGTGGGCTCCTGCCAGCCCGGGGGCTGACAGGAACGCAAGGCCGAACAACACCGGGCCCAGGATCCGGGCACAGGTGGGTTCGATGTGTGTCATGTTATCTCTCCCGCCGCTTACAACAAGCTGAGTGTGGAATCGATAATGCCGTCACCACTGGTGTCCGTTGCCATCTGAGAGGGCACCATGCATTGCAGGTTTTCGTTCACCACGGTAATGGGTGCGGACACCGACGGAACACGCATGCCCTCAGATTCCTTGCTGACAAACAGCATGTACTCGCCTGCAGGCACCACATTATGGTTATCCGGCATGGTCAGGGTCAGTTTGTTGCCCGGGCCCCGCTCCATCACCAGTTCAATGGCCCGCTGGTCGCCGTCAATAACATGGGTCATTACCGTGCGGCGAATCAGCAGTGCCTTGTCGATGGCGTCGGCCTGATCCACCTTGATGTTAAAGCGGTCGCCAATGGTCAGATTGCCCGGTGCACTCTCGATCTGCGGCCGGTCATCCCGCATGGCATAGGGCGGCGTGTAGATTTCGAAACTGGGGTCACGCCCGTCATAGGGCGCCAGGCCGAAATCCTGCAGATCCACAAAGGTGAGGTATGCCGTGTTGATCGGCGAGTGGCCGGCAATCATCACACGGCCGTCTTCCATCAGTACGGCGGTGTTGTGATAGGTCCGGGCGCGGTGGCCGGTGGCCATTTCGGTCCAGGTACCGGTTTCCGGATCAAACCGTTCCGCAGTCCGAATCGGCCCTTCCAGGCCCGGCGCAACCACGCCGTCGCGGTTGCCACCGCTGAATACCATCACGCTGCCATCGGGCATCATGACGTTAGTACCGTACCAGCGGGGCTGGTTCAGTGGGCCGGCCAGACGACTCTCATAACCGATTTCATCACCGTTGGTGGTAATGGTATCAATACGGGTCTGATCGGTCGGCAAGTAACCGCCCGGGTTTGTCAGCAGGGCATAGCTGGGTACACCGCCGGCGGTCAATAATTCCACATCAGTGTATTCGCCGTTGGCATTCGGCTTCAGCGGCAGCATGGTGGAGGAGGTCGACCCCCGCATTCCGCCGGCAATGGCCATCCGAAGGTCCTCTTCGGAGACCCCGAGGTCCGATGCACTGGTCAGCAGATCAGTGGGGGATTCCAGTACATCACCCAGCAGCGTGCCGACCTGATCCACGGACAGATTGGTCACATTCAGCGTGCTGGTCAGTTGACCGAGGCCGGCCTCGTCCAACCGCAGCGGCAGCCCGGCGTAGCCGATGTCGTTCCAGCGCTGGGTGTCCGGGTTGAAGCTGGCAACGATGTTCCACAGTGCCTGGTCGTAGCCCTGGCCAAAGGGGTTAAAGGCCTGGCCGCCTGCGTTGTAGAACACATGGCCATTGGGCAGCAGGTGCATCCGTGGATAGAGCGGTAGTGACCGGTCAGCGGTGGACGGGTTTTCAGTCCATTGGCCGGCGCAGGGGTCAAAGGTTTCCGTCTGGACCACATTGCGGCCGCTGTTAAGCGGCTCGTCCGGATAGACCGGCTTCAGCAGTTTGGTGACGCCGCTGGCAACGAAGATCTCGCCGCTGCCCATGGTCACCATGGACGGGTACCAGCGGCCGTAGGTCATATCGCCGGTCTGGGTCCAGGTATTGGTTTCTTCGTCGAAGATCCTGGAGTTCTTGATGCCTTCCAGCTCGGCCACGCCCAGAGGCAGGCCATCAATGCCAGGCTCGGAATAGTAGTCGGTGCCACCCACGGCCATGACGTCGCCGTTGGCCAGGCCGATAACGTCCGAGCAGAAGAGAGCACCGTCGTTTTTACTGGTGTTGTCGGCGGTATCCAGTGCGCCATCCAGGCTGGTGTCGTTCAACAGGGTTTCGCTGTCGTTGCCGTCCGGGTTGGCACCGGCATCCAGTGGAGTGGGCTTTAGCCAGGACGGGTTGTCGTTTTCATCCAGTGACAGCACCCGGGTCTGGTCGTTGACGGAAACTTCGCCAAATTCGGCAACGATGGACAGCTCCACGTTTTCCGTGCCTTCCAGGGCGTTCAGGTACAGCAGGCGTCCATCCTTGAGCAACGCCATGGTGCCTGCGGCGGGCTTGCATTCGTCCATGCCGTCGGCGCGGGTAATGCATTTATCATCGGTCTGAATCTCGGTGCCGTCCACAATGATGGTGGGTTCGGCGAACGGCTCACTGAAACTGCCCTTCTGCGCGGCAGAGCTTTCGGTCTGAGTCGTCGAGTCATCGGATGATCCGCCGAGCAGGCTACCGAGAAGGCCTGCATGGACGGGGGCCGAGCCGGCGGCCACAAGCAGCAATGAGCTGGTAACGGTCGACAATCGATGGGGCCGATTGAGAATACGGGACATAGTGTCCTCCTGATCTTGTTTTTGTGTTTTGCGGAACCTCTAACGGAATTAGAGCTCCGTTCGCAGCTACGGATCAGGAGGCAGGAAAGTTGCAGAAAATGTGAAAAAATGTGGAATTCAGTTGCCCAGGTCGCCCAAGAGCGCGCTGAGTGTGGCTTTGCCTTTCTTCTGGTTGGCTTCCAGGTCCAGGTCGCCGGTGCCTTCCCAGCGCAGGTCCGCCTCCGGCAGTTCATCCAGAAACCGGCTGGGGATGGTTTCCATTTTTTCCCCGTACTGTTTGCGCTGGGCGGCGTAGGTCAGGGTCAGGGTTTCCCGGGCGCGGGTGATGCCCACGTACATCAGGCGCCGCTCTTCCTCTATGTTGCCCTCTTCAATGCTTGAGCGGTGGGGCAGGATTTCCTCTTCCAGGCCCATGATGAACACGTGGGGAAATTCCAGGCCTTTGGAGGCGTGCAGTGTCATCAGTTGCACCTTGTCGCTGTCGTCCTCTTCTTCCCGCTGCTCCATCATGTCCCGCAGTATAAGCCGGCTGATGGCGTCTTCGATGCCCATTTCGTCGGCCGTGCCCTTGCCGTCTTCGAGCATGCGCTGGATGGATTCCACCAGATACCAGATGTTCTCCATACGTTTCTGGGCCTGTTTCGGCGACCCGGAATGCTGGTGTAGCCATTCCTCGTACTCGATATCGGTGAACAACTGCTTGATCACCGGTACCGGATCTTCGCTGTGCAGCCGCTCACAGGTTCTGTCCACCCAGTGGGCGAAACGGCGTAATCGGTCCAGGCCTTTTTCGGTGACGTGGGTTTCCGCCCCCATGTCGCCCAGCGCTTTAAACAGGCTGATATTGCGTGACCGGGAATAGTGGCTCAGCTGTTCCAGCGTCCGTGGTCCGATCTCCCGGCGTGGCACGTTGACCACGCGCAGAAACGCAGCATCGTCGTCCGGATTGACCAGCAACCGAAGGTAGCCCATGGCGTCCTTGATCTCGTTCTTGGAGAAAAACGACTGGCCACCGGAAATGCGGTAGGGCACCTGGTAGGCCTGCAGCTTCATTTCCAGCAGTCGTGACTGGTGGTTGCCCCGGTAAAGCACGGCGAAGTCCAGGAACTTCAGGCCCCTTTTCAGTTTGCTGTCGATGATTTCCGTGGCAATGCGTTCGGCTTCGGCGTCTTCATTGCGGCAGCGCACGATGCGCAGTTCGTCGCCAGTGGTGTGCTCGCTCCAGAGGGCCTTTTCGAACACGTGGGGGTTGTTGGCAATCACCGTGTTGGCGCATCGCAGGATGCGGACCGTGGAACGGTAGTTCTGCTCCAGTTTGACGATCTTCAGGCTCGGGAAGTCCTCTTTCAGTTGCGCCAGGTTCTCCGGCCGCGCCCCGCGCCAGGCGTAGATCGACTGGTCGTCATCACCCACCACGGTAAAGGCCGCCCGTTCCGCCACCAGCAGTTTGACCAGTTCGTACTGGCACAGGTTGGTGTCCTGGTACTCGTCCACCAGCATGTAGCGGATTTTACGGCGCCATTTGGCCAGCACATCCGGCTGGCTGCGGAACAGCTGCACCGGCAGCAGAATCAGATCGTCAAAATCCACCGCGTTGTAGGCTTTCAGGTAGTCGGCGTAGTGGCGGTAAATAATGGCAATGCGCTGTTCCCGCTCGTCGGCCGCCCGGCTCCAGGCGTCCTGGGGGCTGCGCATGGCGTTCTTCCATGAAGAGATCGTCATCTGCACGTCCGACAGCTCATCGCCCGCATCGGCGCTGGCCTCGCGCATCATCAAGTCCTGCAACAGCGCCTTGGCGTCATCGGCATCAAAAATCGAGAAACCGGGATAGTAGCCCAGGTGAGTGTGTTCCTCGCGAATGATGTTCAGGCCCAGGTTGTGGAAAGTGGAGACAATCAACCCGCGGGTCAGCTTACGGTCGACCAGCCGGCCCACGCGTTCTTTCATCTCCCGTGCGGCCTTGTTGGTGAAGGTGACCGCGGCAATGTGTCGGCCCGGAATGCCCAGCTGTTCGATCAGCCAGGCAATCTTGCGGGTAATAACGCTGGTCTTGCCGCTGCCGGCGCCGGCAAGCACCAGCATAGGGCCGTCGGCGTAGCGCACTGCTTCACTTTGTCGGGGGTTGAGCTTGTTCACAATAGGGTTGCCAGCGCAGAAAGATCGGTTCGGAATCGCAAGCGTACATTCTACACGAGCCGGGCCCGCTGTATCTTCCTGATCAATGGGCTATGCTTGTCAGAACGGAAATGGCGGCCATTGAAGAACAGGATGCTTCTTGATGACTCTGGTATCGACAGAGGCAAATGTCAGCCCGGTAAAACTGCTTGTGCTGACGCCCGAATACGCTGACCTGCTTTGGCTGGAATCGCTTCTGGCTGGTGATACGGAAATGGACGCTGATCTGACCTGGTGTCCTGATCTTGTCGACTGCGACGATCTGATTCGCAACACCAGTTTCGACGTGGTCATCTGGGACTGCGTTTTCCACAGTGGTTCCGAGTCCGCCTTCCTTCAGTACCTCACCGTATCCGGTGGCGAAAAACCTATTCTTGCCCTCAGTGCCGAGCCCTTTGCCGAGCGTGGTGTGGCGTTGTGCCGCATTGGCGCCGCGGATTACCTCAGCCGTCAGTCGCTGGACTGCTGGACCCTGAGGCGGGCGGTGCGCTGTCTGTGGTATCGGCAACAGCTGTCGGAATCGGCCCATGGCCACCTTGGCCGGGAAGTGGCCAGTGGTTTTATCAACCGGGATCTGTTCTTCGACCGTCTGCAGAACGCGCTGATCCGGGCAAAAGCCGCGTCCCAGCGTTTGGCGCTTTTGCATATCAACCTGGACGATTTCCGCAGTTTTAACGAATCCTTTGGCTACCGCCAGAGTGACCAGCTGATGCTCAAACTGGCCGACCGGATGCGTACTGAACTCCGCCGTGTGGATTCACTGATGCGTATTGGCGGTGACGAGTTTGCCATCATCATTGAAAAAGTGGATGACGGCCCGGATGTCGCCCTGCTTATTCGCAAGATTGTGGCTGCCCTTGGCGAGCCCGTGCAGATTGACGGACAGGCCGTCGTGGTCAGTGCCAGCCTGGGTGTGGCTACTTTCCCGGAGGCCGGAGACAGCCCTGAAAACCTCTTGCGCCGGGCTAACCGGGCCATGTTCGAGGCCAAGCGTGATCCCGGAACCAGCTACCGTTATTACGACCGCGAACTGCACATCACCGCCGGCCATCAGCTGCGCCTGGAGGCCGATCTGCGCAATGCGCTCAGGGGCAACGAGCTGGAAGTGTTCTATCAGCCGCGTATTGACCTGGCCACCGAAGAGGTGCGTGGTGTGGAATGCCTCCTGCGCTGGAATCACCCGGAACGTGGTCTGGTGGGCCCCGATGAGTTCATTCCGGTTGCTGAGCGAAGCGGCCTGATTGTGCCGATTGGTTATTGGGTGATCGAACAGGCCTGCAAACGGCTGAAGGAAGCCGATGGCATGGGGTACCCGGGGCTGGTTTTTGCGGTGAACCTGTCGTTCCGCCAGTTTCACGATCGCAAGATGACCGAGACCATTTTCCGCATTATTTTTAACGCCAACATCGACACCAGTCTTCTGGAACTGGAGCTTACAGAAAGCGCCATGATGCATGACCCTGAGTATGCCCAGCGCTGCCTGCGGGAGCTGAACCAGCTGGGCATCAGTTTTGCGCTGGATGATTTCGGGACCGGTTTCTCTTCCCTGAGCAATCTGCAGCATCTGCCTATCTCGCTGGTAAAGATTGATAAATCCTTTGTCCAGGGGCTGGGGCATTCCGCCGATTCGGAACATATCATCAGGGCCATTATCAGCCTTGCCCACAGCCTGCAGATTAGCGTGGTGGCAGAAGGGGTGGAAACCGAAGGGCAGCTTGAGTTTCTGCGCCAACACCACTGTGATGAAATCCAGGGCTATTACTACGCTCGGCCCATGCCCTGGAACAGCCTCGTCGAATTCCTGAACAACCGGGGCAAGGCTGCTTGCCTGTAGCTATAACCCGCTGTACCTTTGCGCTTTGATCAAATGCAACGGACGGGTTGAATGGCAAGCGAGATGAAGACGGGTATGAGCAGTATCAGCCAGCGTATCGCCGAGGAGCTGGGTGTTCGGGAAGAACAGGTAAACGCAACCGTGGGTATGCTGGACGAAGGCGCAACCGTGCCCTTCATTGCCCGCTACCGTAAGGAAGTGACCGGGTCACTGGATGACAGCCAGCTGCGGAACCTGGAAGACCGTCTGCGTTATCTTCGTGACCTGGAAGATCGACGCTCCACCATCCTCAACAGCATTGAAGAGCAGGGCAAGCTGACCGATGAGCTTCGCGCCAGCATTGATGCCGCCGACACCAAGAATCGTCTGGAAGACCTCTACCTGCCTTACAAGCCCAAACGTCGCACCAAGGCGCAGATCGCCAGGGAAGCCGGCCTGGAGCCACTGGCCGATACACTCTATGACGACCCTTCCCAGGATCCGGAAAAGACGGCTGAAGGCTATCTGAATCAGGAAGCCGGTATTGCCGACACTAAAGCGGCCCTGGAGGGTGCTCGCGCCATTCTGATGGAGCGCTTTGCGGAAGACGCGGAACTACTGGGGGATCTGAGAAGCTTTATCTGGCAGCAGGGCCAGCTCAAGGTGACGGTGATTGAAGGCAAGGAAAACGAAGGCGCCAAGTTCCGGGATTATTTCGATCACGTCGAGCCGCTGAAAAAGGTGCCGTCCCACCGGGCGCTGGCCATTCTGCGGGGCCGCAACGAGGGTGTTCTGACCTACACCATCGCAGTGGGTGATTCCGAGGACGACCGGCGTCAGCCCCATCCGGCGGAACATCGGATTGCCGCTCGCTGGCATATTCGGGATCAGGGGCGGCCAGCCGACCGCTGGCTGGCGGAAGTCGTGCGCTGGACCTGGCGCGTTAAGCTGTCTACCCAGATCGAAACCGATCTGATGGCCCAGGTGCGTGAAGCCGCCGAAACCGAGGCCATCAATGTCTTCGCTGCCAACCTGAAAGACCTTTTGTTGCTGGCACCGGCGGGGCCGCGGCCGACACTGGGTCTGGATCCGGGGCTGCGTACCGGGGTAAAGGTCGCGATCATCGATGGCACCGGCCAGGTGGTCGGCCATGGCGGCATCTTCCCCCACGCACCGCGCAACCAGTGGGACCAGTCCATTGAACAGCTTGCGAAATGGTGCCGCGAGTACCACATTGAGCTGATTGCCATCGGCAATGGCACCGCCTCCAGGGAAACCGAGAAGCTGGTGGCGGAGCTGTGCAAACGCTACCCGGACCTGAAGCTCGCCCGCATTGTAGTGAGCGAGTCCGGTGCGTCTATTTATTCTGCGTCTGAATTCGCCTCCCGGGAGCTGCCGGATCTGGACGTCACCATCCGTGGCGCGGTATCCATCGCCCGCCGTCTACAGGACCCACTGGCGGAACTGGTGAAGATTGAACCCAAGTCCATTGGTGTGGGCCAGTACCAGCACGATGTGTCCCAGGTCCAGCTGTCCCGCAGCCTGGACGCGGTGGTTGAGGACTGTGTAAACGGTGTTGGGGTCGATCTGAACACCGCCTCAATACCACTGTTATCCCGCGTGGCAGGTCTGAGCCCGACCATTGCCTCGAATATCGTCGATTTTCGCAGCCAGAACGGCATGTTCCGCAATCGCAAGCAGCTGCTGAAAGTGGCCCGTCTGGGTGACCGGACGTTTGAGCAGGCCGCCGGCTTCCTGAGGATTGCCAGCGGTGAGAATCCGCTAGACCGTTCGTCCGTTCACCCGGAGGCCTACGGCGTGGTGGAAGCCATTGCCACCAAGAACAACCGGAAAGTGGATGGCATCATCGGCGACGCGTCGTTTCTGCGATCGTTGAAGCCCGAGGATTACGTGACCGAGAAATTCGGTCTGCCTACCATTCGCGATATTCTGTCCGAACTGGAAAAGCCGGGCCGTGACCCACGGCCGGAATTCCGCTTTGCCAGCTTCGAGGAAGGCGTTGAAACGCTCAATGACCTTAAACCCGGCATGGTGCTGGAAGGCTCTGTCACCAACGTCACCAATTTTGGCGCCTTTGTGGACATTGGCGTTCACCAGGACGGCCTGGTGCATATTTCCGCACTGTCTAATACTTTCGTAAAAGACCCGCGGGAAGTGGTCAAGGCCGGTGATATCGTGAAGGTCAAAGTGATGGACGTGGACATCCCCAGAAAACGAATTGCGTTGTCCATGCGTATGGACGACCAGCCCGGGGAGAAGTCCGAAAAGCGCCCGGCAGCGAATAACCAGCGTCGCGATTCGCAGCAGAAAACCGCAGGAGGCCACCAGAAAGGCCAGAAGAGCGGCACCGGTTCAGACCAGAAGGGTGCAATGGCGGGAGCCCTGGCCCAGGCGCTGGCCTCGGCCCGTAAAGATGGCCGCTGAAGGCCGTCGCAAATTACACTATTATTGATGGGGCCGGTTATCCGGCCGCATCCTTGCAGGAGTAGTCCATGGGGGAATCCCGCCATCATCTGTTTCGCCAGTTCTCGTCCAGCGAATGGACCGGCTTCAGAAAAGGTGTTGAAAAAGAAGGGTTAAGGGTGGACCGGAACGGGTTTATCGCCCAGACGCCTCATCCCGTGGCACTGGGGTCCGCGCTGACTCATCCGCGGATTACCACGGACTACTCTGAATCACTGCTGGAGCTGATTACGCCGGTCTGTGACAACACCACCGACATGCTGGCGTCCCTCCGAGACATCCACCGCTTCGTACAGATGAATCTGGGGGATGAGCTTTTCTGGTCCGCCAGTATGCCCTGCCAGCTTGACGGCGATGCCAGTATTCCCATTGCCGAATACGGCACGTCCAATATTGGCCAGCTCAAGCACGTCTACCGCCAGGGTCTGGCGGTCCGTTATGGTCGCATGATGCAGAGCATCGCCGGCGCTCACTACAATTTGTCGCTGCCCGACGAATTCTGGAAGCTCTGGCACCAGCGTCTGGAAAGCGGGCAGTCCCTGAAGGATTTCAAGTCGGACCAGTATTTCTGGCTGATCCGCAACTTCCGTCGTCGCAGCTGGCTGCTGATGTACCTGTTCGGCGCCTCGCCGGCTCTGGATGCCAGTTTTGTGGAAGGGGTAAGCCACGACCTTAGCCGCCTTCGTGCCGATACCTGGTATGGACCGACCGCCACGTCGTTGCGCATGGGCGATCTGGGCTATCACAACAATGCCCAGTCTTCGATCAATATCTGTTTCAACGAGCTGGAGACCTATACCCGGACATTGGCGCGGGCCATTCACACCCCCTGGCCGGAGTATGAGGCCATCGGCACCCGACGGGATGGCCAGTTCATCCAGATCAACACCAGCGTGCTGCAGATCGAAAACGAATACTACAGCGCGGTACGACCAAAACGCACCACCGAACGGGAAGAAAAGCCGATCCAGGCCCTGGAATCCCGGGGCGTGGAGTACATCGAGGTGCGCTGTCTGGACCTTGACCCCTTCTCTCCGATCGGTGTGAGCCAGAGCCAGATCGATTTCCTGGACCTGTTTCTGCTGGACTGCCTGCTGACGGACAGCCCACGGATTGATGATCCGGAATGCGACCGGCTGGATGATAACTATCAGGATGTGATTGCAAAGGGCAGGGATCCGTCATTGACCCTCTGCCGCGGTGGTCAGCGGTTGGGTGTGGGCGCCGCCGCCAGCGCGCTGATGGACGACCTGGAACCATTGGCCGCCCAGCTTGATTCCCTGGCCGGCGGCGACACCTACCGTCAGGCCCTGGAATCCCAGCGCGGCAAGCTGGTAGATCCGGTTCAGCTGCCCTCGGCGAGGGTACTCACCGATATGGAGGCCAGGGGCATGGGGCACCGCGAGTGGGGGCTGGAGATGGCGCGCCAGCAACAGCAGACACTCCGCGATGAAGGCCTTTCCAGCCAGACCCGCAGCGATTTTGAACGCATGAGTGCGGACTCGCTTGCCGATCAGGCCGCCATTGAGGCGGATGATCATCAGCCTTTCGCCGAGTTTCTGGAGCAGTACCTGCGGAGCTGATTGCGACGGGCGACGCTCGCTTTCAGCAAAAGGTTCCCCCGTTATCTGGACCTGTTGCACAGATTCAACACAAAGCGTTTGTCACCCTTTGGGTGCGCTGTTAGCTTTTGTAAAACAGTGTTAAGAATCTGTTGCAGTAATCAGAAACGGGGAAAACAGCATGGCCAGGGACATCAAGCTTGGATGGGACGTAGAGTCCCTGAACAAAGCCTATCGTCAGGGATACATGGCCGCCAATATGGGGATGCCCCGCGACCGTTGCCCCTATCGTGGCGAAGTCGTTGTGGCGGCCTGGGAAGCCGGCTGGGAAGACGCCGAACAGGTTATCCAGGAGCCCCAGAGCAGCTTCGACGATTTTCTTTCGCGGATCGCCTGACGCTATCGCTTTGTTCTGAAATCAGCGCTGCACCACAAACTCCGTAAACAGCACATCGGCAATCTGTTCGCCGGTCTGCTGTTCCTTCAGTACCTCGTTGATCCTCTGTTTGGCTTCCTGCCTGAGGGCTGTCTGGCCTGCGTTAGTGGCCAGCGCATCCACATCTGTCTGCTCGCCAAACAGCATCACCAGCTCATGGCGAAGCCGTGGCATGTGGGTTTCCACAACCGGACGTGTGCTGGCACTTGAGGCCCGAAGCGTAACCGCTGCTTTCAGATAGACCAGCGAAGTCCCCGGCTTGCCGACGTGAGTCACGAACGGAGGGTTCATTGAGATGTAGTCCGTGACCGACGGCTCTGCCGGTTCTTCTTCGGCCACGTCTTCAGCCTGTTCATCCCCGGCGGCCTCTTCCTGTGCGTACGCGGTCGGGTACAGGGTCATAGTCAGGGCGATGAACAGCAAAAAGCGTTTCAGATTGAGCATCATAGGCTTGAAGTTCGATTTGGTTTGCGGTTAAGTAACCTGGCCGTGGCCGGTATTGTTGTCTGGAGAATAGCAGGCTCGCCGCCGGCTTGCAGCCCGTCCCTAATCCGAGGTGGTCCTTTGAGTTCCAGACTGGTTTTCTTCCTGATTTTTCTGCTTTGCGCCGGTTTGCTGGGCGTTGCGTTTTACATGGAGCACTTCATGGGGCTCGAGCCGTGTCCGCTTTGCTGGCTCCAGCGTTTCGGCTTTATGGCCGCCGGTTTTGTCAGCCTGCTGGCGGCTGTGCACGGGCCGGGCACGGCTGGCACACGAATCTACGCGTTTTTTATGGTGGTGGGTTCCGGCGCCGGCCTGGCGGTGGCGGGCAGGCAACTATGGCTGCAGAGCCTGCCCGCGGATCAGGTGCCGGCGTGTGGCCCCTCGGTGGAGTACATGCTGGATGTGCTGCCCTGGATGGAAGTACTGACCACCGCGTTGCGCGGCACCGGCGATTGCGCAGAGGTGACCTGGCGCTTTCTGGGGCTGAGTATTCCCGGATGGACGGCGGTCTTTTTCACCCTGGTGATTGTTGTCGGGCTGGTGTTGATATTCCGCACACCGAAACGCTCGGACTGGATCGGCGGCTAAACCAGTTGCGGCAGGTTGTGGCCATGGGGTAACTTGATTCCTGACCGAACAATAAGACGTAGAAGCAGAACCCGTGATCGGAGAGGCGTTATGTTGGAAAATTGCGAGAACGCGAGGGAGCGTTGGGGCGGAGTCAGCGAGCTGATTGACCGTTGGCTCAAGGAAAGACAGGAGCTGCTGGTCCACTATTGCGATCTTTCAGGCACCACGGACTTTTCCCAGACCGAGTCACTGCATCAGAAATTTGTACGGCTGTGCGAGGTTCTCGTGGATTACGTGTCTGCCGGGCATTTCGAAATCTACGAGCAACTGATTCAGGAAGCCCGTGAATTCGATGACGGTGGTATTGAACTGGCAGCCAAGGTCTATCCCCGCATCGAGAAAACCACCGAAACGGCACTGAACTTCAACGATCAGCTTAACGGTCAGTCCCTGACAGAAGAGAAGGCGCGGGAGTTGTTCGGGCAGCTATCCGAGCTGGGAGAAACGCTGGAAACGCGTTTTGAGATGGAAGACTTCCTGATTGAGCATCTGCATAACGCTCACGCTGAAAAAGTGATGTCCTCGGCCTGAGGAAATCGCTCGGAACCCGGAGGCCGGGTTCCGAGGCTAGTCGATCACTGCTCCGGGTTAACGTCCAGCAGTTCCACGTCGAAGATCAGGGTTTCGTTGGGGCCAATGCGCTGATTGCCGCCCGGGCCGTAAGCCAGATCTGCCGGAATATACAGCTTGGCACGACCGCCTTCCTTCATCAGTTGCAGGCCTTCAGTCCAGCCCGGAATCACCTGGTTCAGGCCGAAGGTCACCGGCTCGCCGCGCTCGCGGGAGCTATCGAAAACCTCACCGGAAATCAGCTCACCCGTGTAGTGAACCCTGACCCGGTCGTCAGCCGTTGGCGATTCGCCTTCGCCCTCTTCGAGGATTTCATACTGCAGGCCGGATTCGGTGGTCTTCACGCCTTCGCGCTCGGCATTTTCAGCCAGGAAGGTTTGACCCGCTTCAAGGTTCTTCTGTGCCAGTTCGCTCTGCTGGCCGGCGGCCTCTTCCTGCATTTCTGCCTGGTAGGCCATCAGGGCTTGCTGAATTTCCTCGCGGGTCATTCGCTGCTGTTTTTCATCGCCGGCATGGCCGTGCCTGATGCCCTGCAGGAACTGCTCCATCTGAAGGTCGGGAAGGTCGTTGCCCATTCTTTCGCCCATCACCAGGCCCATGCCGTAGCTGACCTTCTGGTCAGTGGTTTCCAGCTTCGGGGCAGGCGCCGTTTCCTGGGCTGAAGAGCAGCCTGCAAGGGCGCCAGCGACGGTCAATGCGATCAGAGTTCTTTTCATGGAGGGTCCTTTGTATTGATACCGATTGGATTTTTCGAAACCCCAGACCGTAACCGGTTCAGGCCGCAGATGCTACTGAACATGTGTTAAGGATCGGGGTGGCCTGCGTTGTCCGGTGGTCAGCTACCATTATTTGCGGGGTTGGTGTCCAGCGAAAAGGGTGCGGTGTAAGGGGATTGCCAGTCTGGCTCCGGGTCTGCGCTGGCAGTTGGGCGGGGTGGTTTGTCCGCTCGTTCGATAGCCAGCGCGTTCCAGTGGCCGGTCTCCGGGGGCGAATCAGCGTAATGCCAGTTGCCTTTGTCATCCTGCCATTTAAAGACAATCTCTGGTCCGTCGGTGGGGACAGGTGAAGGCACCAGGCCTTCGAAGGCGGGAATATCCTGGGTAGCCCCTGTGTTGTCTGACGCGGGCTTTGTGTTTACCGGACCGCCAACGCCGAAAAAAATCAGCACCACCAGAACACCAAGGGCAGGAAAGGCCAGCCGGATAAGCCATTTCATCATCATGGCGGGTTGTCTCCCTCGGCAAACACCTGCAACTCTTCGATCAGGCTATTCAGCAGTAAGCGGGTTTCGTTGTCCATGGCCTTCTCCGGTGCGGCCGCCTGAAGGTTCTCCAGCGCCAGAATCCTTGTTGATCGTTCATTCAGGCCGGTCACAGCGGTAGTGCCAGAATCGAGGGCCCTGTAGGCCAGTGCCAACTCTACCCGTTCCGCCTCAAGTTCACTTTGTGCCACGTAGCCCCTGGCCTGTTCGGTCGCCGGGTTGCCTTTTGCAATGGCTTTTCGAACCTGTCTGAGGGCTTCCGTTACCTGATGTCGCCAGGTAACCACCGGCCCCGAGACAAAGCCCGGGAACTTGCGGTTTCGCAGGGCCAGCCACAACCCGCAAAGAATGTCCGTTACACTCCAGCCCTCGTCCTGAAGAGCGAGAGCGGCTTCACGGGCAATTGGACGGGTCCAGAAGCTACCAGCAAATTGCCAGAGTGGCCCGTCAAGGCAGAGGTCCAATGGTATGGCTGGTTCGCTGGACACACTCTTACCCCTGATTGCTAAGCCCTGATATCATTACGCCATGCTAACGATAACCGATCTCAGTTTACAACGGGGTGGAGTCTGGTTGCTAGAATCCGTCAACCTCACCATCCAGCCCGGTCAGCGTGTGGCGATTGTCGGCGCCAACGGTGCCGGCAAGTCCAGCCTGTTCCAGTTGCTGCTCGGCCAGCTTGCGCCGGAGCAGGGCAGCGCCTCTTTGCCCGGCGGTTGCCGGATTGCCCACATGGCCCAGGAAGTCATGGCGTCCCGGCGCAGTGCCCGTGATTTCGTGCTGGACGGCGACATTGACCTGCGCCGGCTCGAGGCGGATCTGGCCGCTGCCGAGGCCAGAGGCGACGACCACGAGATTGCCCGTATCCACGGTGAACTGGACGTGCACGAAGCCTGGTCCGCGCCGCGCAGGGCGGAATCGCTGATCCGTGGCCTGGGATTCACCGATGCCGACGCCGACCGGCCGGTATCGGCATTCTCCGGCGGTTGGCGCATTCGTCTCAATCTTGCCCAGGCGCTGATGCGCCCGTCCGACCTGTTGCTGCTGGACGAGCCCACCAACCACCTGGATCTGGACGCCTGTCTGTGGCTGGAAAACTGGCTGCGCCGCTACGAAGGTACGCTGCTGTTCATCTCCCACGACCGAGATTTCATGGACCGTGTGGCCACTCATCTGGTGCATTTCGACCAGCGCAGACTCGATTTGTATACGGGTAATTACTCAGCCTTCGAGGCCCAGCGTAGTGAACGACTGGCCCAACAACAGGCGGGCTTTGAACGGCAGCAGGCGCGTATCGCCGAAATCCAGCGTTTCATCGACCGGTTCAAGGCCAAGGCAACCAAGGCCAAGCAGGCCCAGAGCCGCGTCAAGGCGCTGGAGAGGATGGAAAAGATTGCCCCTGCCCATGTGGATTCGCCCTTCAGTTTCGAGTTTCCGGTGGCCGATAAAGTGTCCAGCCCGTTACTGTCTATTCGTCATGGCGCTGCCGGCTACGATGATGCGGTGATTCTCAGGGACATCAACCTGACGCTACTGCCGGGCAGCCGGATCGGACTGCTTGGACCTAACGGCGCCGGTAAATCCACGCTGATGGACGCCCTGAGACAACAGGACGCCTTGCTGGAAGGCCAGCGCATCTGCGGAGAGCATCTGGCCATCGGGCACTTTGCCCAGCACCAGCTGGAGTCGCTGGACCTGGATGCAAGCCCGTTTCTCCACCTGCAGCGTCTGTCGCCCCGGGCTTCTGAACAGAGTATCCGCAATTTTCTGGGTGGTTTTGATTTTCACGGTGACGAGGCGCTGAGTGCCATCCGCTCCTTTTCCGGTGGTGAGAAGGCCCGGGTTGCCCTGGCGGTCATCGCCTGGCAAAAGCCCAATCTGTTGCTGCTGGACGAGCCCACCAACCACCTGGACCTGGAAATGCGCCAGGCACTGACCATGGCACTGCAGAACTTCGATGGCGCCATTGTGGTGGTCTCTCACGACCGGCATCTGCTGCGCAATACGGTGGATGAGTTCTGGTTGGTGAACGATGGCCGGGTGACCGAGTACAAAGGTGACCTTGAGGATTACGAGCGCTGGCTGGCGGATCGGCGCAAAGATGAAACCGAGGCGCCCCGCAGGGCGGCCGCCGCCGGCACGGCAAGTGCGCCCGAAAAACCGGAAGCAGAGGCCACCATCGGCGAATCCGCTGACGACCGGAAGGCCAGAAAGCGGGCAGAGGCGGCGCTGCGTCAGAAGCTGAGCCCCTATCGCAAAAAGCAGTCGGCGCTCGAGAAGGAAATGGACCAGCTTCAGGGCCGACTGGCCGCCCTTGAAGAGACGCTCTCAGATCCTGATCTTTACGCCGAACAGGGCAGGGAAAAGTTGAAAGCCAGCCTGGCCGAGCAGGGCAGCGCCAAGAGCCGGCTGGCCGACGTGGAGGCCGAGTGGCTGGAGGTCAGTGAAAAAGTCGAGGAGATGGAGTCCGAGCTGGAGGCCCAGGCATAGCGTCCGGCAGAGTGTCAGGCGTTGACGTTCAGCTCGAAATCCTGCTTTGACAGGTAGTCCCGCTCGTTCTCCAGATCGGCCATGGTCAGTGGCCGGTCATCCAGCCAGCCCGGCGGAAAGGTTAGCGTCAGCCCGTTGGTTCTTGCCTCAAGGCTGAAGTCTGGTGGGTTTTCATGGTTCCGTGGATGCTGCAGTAACACGGCCAATCGCACCAGTACGCAGAGGTACCGCAGCCGCGGCAGATCGTCTGCATCCAGTCCTTCGAAAACCGAGGCCGAGAATTTACGGCGGTGCCCGCGTACCAGGGTGGCCAGTTCCCGCTGGAACTGTTGGCTGAAGCCCGGCAGATCCGAATACCGCAGCAGGTAGGCGCCGTGTTTGTGGTACTGGCTGTGGGAGATGGTCAGGCCAATTTCGTGCAGGCGGCATCCCCAGCGCAGCACTTCTTCATTCCCCGGCGTGTTGATGTCCCAGGCGTCGGCGACCTGGTCCCAGGCAGCCATGGCCGTCCGCTCAACCGCGGCGCCGTGTTCCTGGTCCACGTGATAACGTTCCTGCAATGCCTGGATCGTCCGTTCGCGCACATCTTCATGCTGGATCCGCCCGGCGATGTCGTACAGCAGGCCTTCCCTCAGGGCGCCGTCGGTAAAGGTCATATCGGCAATGCTCAGGGAGTTGAACGCCCCCATCAGAATGGCAAAGCCCGCCGGGAAAATGCTCTGGCGGTCCTGGCGAACGCCAAGGTCGCCAAGCTTGTCGATCTTGCCCATGGCCACCAGGCGTTTGCGCAGCTCGGTCATGGCCTCCATGGTGATTGTGCCATCGGTCAGTTTCAGGCTCGACAGAACGCTGGCAATGGCTTTGATGGTACCGGATGAGCCCACTGCGCTTTGCCAGCCCCGCTGCCGATAGTGCTGACGGATATTCAGCAGCTCCTGCTCGGCGTGGGTTACCGCCCGGTCCATCTGTTTGCGGGTAATCTTGCCATCCGGGAAATAGCGATTACGGAAAGACACGCAACCCATGTGCAGGCTTTCCATATCCTGGGGTTCGAAGCGCTCACCGATAATGAATTCAGTACTGCCGCCGCCGATATCCACCACCAGGCGGCGGCCACTGTCGTCGGACAGGGTGTGGGAAACGCCCAGATAGATCAGGCGAGCCTCTTCCCGTCCGGCAATGATCTCGACCGGGTAGCCCAGTACCTTTTCCGCCCTGGCCATGAATTGTCGGGCATTGCGGGCGACACGAAGCGCGTTGGTGCCGACGACCTGTACGGCTTCCGGTGGCATGCCGGACAATCGCTGGGCAAACCGGCTCAGGCAGGCAAGACCCCGCTCCATGGCTTCTTCGGTCAGGCGGTTGTTGCTGTCCAGCCCTGCGCCCAGTTGAACCTTCTCGCCCATTTTTTCCAGCGTGCGGATTTCACCGTGAACCAGTCGCGCGACCACCATGTGGAAACTGTTGGAGCCCATGTCGATAGCGGCAAGCAATTCAGGGGCGGTACCTGGAATGGTGGCGGAAGCGGCTGGAGAAGATGAAACCGTCACGTGTCTTGAATTCCTTCTGCCAGGCTCAATTTAAAGTGGTATAGACAGCTTGAGCCCTGGGTTGGGCCAGAGTGCCGACCTGCGCGGTGGCAGGGCTTATGCGGCAGATTCGGGCCGCCTGTTTCAGCCGTTACTATAAGCGATATGAACTGTAACGCAATGACCGCGGCGGCCAGGCGTCAGGGAAATCCGAAGGTAGGGCAGCCGCCGATTTGCTTCACATTTGCCGAGGCAATCGCGTAAAGTAGCGGCTATTAACATGGATTTAATGATGGCGTGCCGTGTGCAACGCCGGTTCTGGAATTGAGTCAACTGTGCTGATCAGACGGCAGACACTGTCGCTCAGCGCACCAACTGGGAAGATAAAATGAGCGGAAATATTGTAAACGTAACCGACGCATCTTTTGAGCAGGACGTGCTGCAGTCAGACGTTCCTGTGCTGGTTGACTACTGGGCAGAGTGGTGCGGCCCGTGCAAGATGATTGCCCCGGTTCTTGAGGAAATGGCCGAGGAATACGAAGGCAAACTGAAAGTCTGCAAGCTGAACATCGACGAGAACGAGCAGACGCCGCCCAAGTTCAACATCCGTGGCATCCCCACGTTGATGCTGTTCAAGAATGGCAACGTGGATGCCACCAAAGTGGGCGCCCTGTCCAAGTCACAACTGGCAGCCTTCCTCGACAGCAATCTCTGATTGCAGCCGATGGCAAGAACCGCTCCCGGACTGATGTTCAGGAGCGGTTTTTTTGTGTCTGGTAATCAATCATCCCAGGTCTGGGACCGCTCCAGGTCCGATGTCTTTTGCTCCACCCAGTGCTCGCTGTCTCCGGTAATTTCCTTCTTCCAGAAGGGTGCCGAGGTTTTCAGGGCGTCCATGATGAACTCGCAGGCCGCAAACGCATCCCCCCGATGGGCGCTGCAGACCCCCACAAACACGATCTGCTCGCTCAGCGACAGTGCCCCAACCCGATGGATAACCCGCGCCTCACGCACATCCCAGCGCTCCGAGGCGGTATTGATGAGCCCTTCGATGACCTGTTCCGTCATCCCCGGATAGTGCTCCAGAAACAGCCCGGTCACGCCTTTCATGTCGCCACTGTCACGAACCAGTCCGGTGAAGGTGGCAATGGCGCCAGTGCCTGAACCGCTGTCGCGGAGCGCCCGGTATTCCTCGGCGGCGTTGAAATCTTCCTGCTGCACGCGAATCATGGTCAGCCCCCTGTCACCGGCGGGAAAAATGCCACCTCGTCACCGGGGTGCAATGCCCGCTCGGGTTTGGTCATCTCCTGGTTGACGGCGATCATCACCGGCAGGTCTCCGTCCAACTGGGCCCAGTTGCCGCCTTTGGCTGCAAGGGAGTGCAGCAGGGCGCCGGCGGTCAGACCGGGTTCGGCGTCTACCGTCAGCGTTGAGGTGTCCAGTTCTTCCCGCAGGCGGGCGAAGAACTTAACGGTAATGGTTTTATCGGTCGCCATGTTTATTCAAGCAGCTCCGCAAAAGAATAGTAGGTTACAGTGTCACCCTGCTCGACGGTCTGGTTTTCCGGTATTACCGCAAGCCCATTCGCCCAGCAGGTAGAGCTCAGTACACCCGAGCTCTGATTCGGGTAGGCGTTTATCGCCAGCGTGCCATTGTTCAGGCTTTTACGGGCGCGGACATACTCCCGGCGAAACGAGGATTTCTCCGTGGAGAATCCGGCCGGCACCCGTTCACCATAGACCATAAAGGGCGGTCGCCCCTGACAGGCGCGGATAAACGGCATGCCGACCACCAGGAAGGACACCAGAACCGACGCCGGATTTCCTGGCAGGCCTAGCAGTGGTGTATCGTCGATCGTTCCGAACGCCACGGGTTTGCCGGGCTTTATCGCCATCTTCCACAGAGACAGGCCAACTGACTCTTCCAGTACCGCCCGCACATGATCCTCTTCGCCTACTGATACGCCACCGCTGGTTATGATCAGGTCCGCCTCGGCCGCAGCCCTTTTGAGGGTCTTGCGGGTATCTTCACGGGTGTCAGCGAGGGTTTCGCAGAGCACCACGTCGCAGCCTGCCTTCGCAAGCAACCCCAGCATGGTATACCGATTGGAGTTGTAGATCTGCCCGGGACCCAGCGGCTGCCCCGGGTCCACCAGTTCATCGCCGGTGTTGAGAATGGCGACTTTCAGCCGGGCGAACACCTCCACCTTGCCGATGCCAATAGAGCCCAGAAGACCCATTTCCTGGGGTCGGATCCTGGTGCCTTTGGCGAGCGCCAGTTCGCCCCGGGCCAGGTCCTGACCCTGGCGCCGGATGTTCTGGCCTTCACTGACCGGGGCGTCGACTGAAATGCCGTCGTCGGACACCGTTACCCGCTCCTGCATGATAACCGAGTCCGCTCCGGCGGGAATTTCCGAGCCGGTGAAGATGCGCACCGCGGTTCCCGCCTCCAGGGAGCCGGGTGCATGCCCGGCGGCAACGCGTCCGGATACCGGCAAACGGGTGTTGCCGGACAGGTCCCCCGCCCGCACGGCATAACCGTCCACTGCGCTGTTGTCCGCCGGTGGTACATCGGCGGGCACCTGATAGTCGGTCGCCAGAATCCGGTCCAGGCTCTGGGTCAGGGCGACAGTTTCCGTGTCTGAAACCGGACGGGCCCGGCTGACAAGGTGACGAATGGCATCGTCAACGGAGGTCAGGTCTGAAGCAGCCATGGCTTACCGCTCCGCCCGTTCGCCGATGGGCTGGTTGATCCGGTTAACGGGCTTGTCGGGCTTGCGCAGGGCCAGGGCTGAGAAATTGCACGGTGCGTGTCGGCTGTCCAGCTGGCTGCTAAGAATACCGTTCCAGCCGGTACGGCAGGCGCCGGTGGATCCGGGCAGACAGAAAATCATGGTGTGGTTGGCCAGCCCGGCAAAGGCTCGGGACTGAATGGTGGAAGAGCCGATTTCAGCGGCAGACAGGCGGCGGAACTCCTCACCAAAACCTTCGATGCTCTTGTCAAACAGTGGGATAAGTGCCTCCGGCGTGCTGTCGCGTTCGTGAAAGCCGGTGCCGCCGGTGATGATAACAATGTTGATCTCCGGATCCGCGACCCAGGCAGATATCAGTGCCCGCACCAGGTAGACATCATCTGGCAGTATTCGCCGTGCAACCAGTTTGTGGCCCGCTTCGATCACGCTGTTTTCCAGAAACTGGCCGGACGTGTCTTCTGCCACGCCACGGCTGTCGGATACGGTTAACAGGCCAACACTGAGGGGCTTCAGCTCGCTGGTGATGTTACTGCTCATGGGTGTGCTCCAATGTCAGAAAAGGTCATAGAGCCAGTATCCGTATCGGCGATGTTAAATGGAAGGGGAGTAACCCTTTGGAGGCAGGTCACAGACACCCCCGGGGCGATAAATCCGGCCTGCCCGGAAACATCTATAGGTGGAAAACCGGAAATTGGTTCAAAACTGCCCAACTTCACTTGACATTGGTGCTGAAGGTAGCTGATTATCGCTGTTGCCCGGCGAACGGTTGTTCTTCCTGTCTCTGGCTTCAGTACTTTCCGGATTCTATCTCCACCGGTTGCTCCATCTGGCCAGCACCTAGTTCAAACGTGTACCCGAACAATATGCTCGCGGGCTTTCCTGTCATTCCAATGATCGTTTACTTCCATTCCTGACAATCTAATAACCTATGAATCTTACTGAACTCAAGCAGAATTCCATGCCCGAATTGCTCGATATTGCGCAAGAGATGGGCCTCGATAACCTGGCTCGTTCGCGCAAGCAGGATGTGATCTTCACCATCCTGAAGAAGCATGCTAAAAGCGGCGAAGACATTCACGGCGACGGCGTACTGGAAATTCTGCAGGATGGCTTCGGCTTTCTGCGTTCCGCTGACGCATCCTACCTGGCCGGGCCGGACGACATTTATGTCTCCCCCAGCCAGATTCGCCGTTTCAACCTTCGCACCGGTGACACGGTCGCGGGCAAGATACGGCCGCCGAAAGACGGCGAGCGTTATTTCGCGCTGCTGAAAGTCAGCGAGATCAACTTCGATAAACCGGATAACGCCCGTAACAAGATTCTGTTTGAGAACCTGACCCCCTTGTTCCCCGACGAGCGCCTGATGCTCGAGGCGGGCAATGGCAGCACTGAGGATCTGTCCTCAAGAGTGCTGGATCTGGTTTCTCCGATCGGTAAAGGTCAGCGTGGTCTGATTGTCTCTCCGCCCAAGGCCGGTAAGACGCTACTGATGCAGAGCATCGCCCAGTCCATTACCCGCAACAATCCGGAGTGCCACGTGATGGTGCTGCTGATTGACGAACGTCCGGAAGAAGTGACCGAAATGCAGCGCACGGTGCGCGGCGAGGTAATTGCTTCCACCTTTGATGAGCCGCCGGCCCGTCACGTTCAGGTAGCGGAAATGGTCATCGAGAAGGCAAAGCGTCTGGTTGAGCACAAGAAGGATGTGGTGATCCTGCTGGATTCCATTACCCGTCTGGCTCGAGCCTACAACACTGTGATTCCTTCTTCCGGCAAAGTATTGACCGGTGGTGTTGATGCCCACGCCCTGGAGAAGCCCAAACGTTTCTTCGGCGCGGCCCGTAACGTGGAAGAAGGCGGAAGCCTGACGATCCTGGCGACGGCACTGGTGAACACCGGCTCGAAGATGGACGAGGTGATCTACGAGGAATTCAAAGGCACCGGCAACATGGAAATCCATCTGGATCGCAAGATTGCCGAGAAGCGTGTCTACCCGGCGATCAATATCCGCAGCTCCGGCACGCGCCGTGAGGATCTGCTGATGAGTGAGGCGGATATCCAGCGCATCTGGATTCTGCGCAAGCTTCTCCACTCCATGGAAGACGACACTGCGGCCATCGAATTCCTGCTGGATAAGCTCAAGGAAACCAAGACTAACGACGAATTCTTCCAGTCTATGAAGCGTCGTTAGTTCGTAGCTCAGCGCCTCAGTGCTTGGGGGCGGTCGAAGCCGGGAATGAGCCTCCCCGGACACGCCGTGAACCCATCCCTGGGGGCTCGGCATTGCCATCCCTGGCAATGCACGGTCCGGGGATGCTCTCCCCGGCTTCGCCGTTCAGACTTTGTGCGCGCATCCGTTTTTAGACTTTCTGTTAAGCAGTCCAGCTGCTGCCTATCTCCGTAGTATTGCCACGCATTGAACGGAGCAAAACATGAAATACAACGACCTTCGTGACTTCATAGACCAGCTTGAAAAGCTGGGCGAGCTGAAGCGAATTTCAGTGGAAGTCGATCCCCACCTGGAAATGACCGAAATCTGCGACCGCACTTTGCGGGCAGGTGGGCCTGCGTTGTTGTTTGAAAACCCCAAAGGTTACGACATGCCGGTGCTGGCCAACCTGTTTGGTACTCCCAAACGGGTTGCCATGGGTATGGGGCATGACAACGTCACGGCGCTGCGGGACATTGGCAAGCTGTTGGCGTTTCTGAAGGAGCCGGACCCGCCCAAGGGATTCAAGGACGCCATCGAAAAGTTTCCGATCTTTCGGAAAGTCATGAAGATGAGTCCCAAGGTGCTGCGGTCGGCGCCCTGCCAGGAAGTGGTTTACGACAAGGATCAGGTGGATCTGTATAAAATTCCGGTCCAGCACTGCTGGCCGGGGGATGCCGGGCCCCTGGTGACCTGGCCACTGGTGATTACCCGCGGCCCCAACAAGGAACGGCAGAATCTGGGGATCTATCGGCAGCAGCTGATTGGTCGTAACCGGCTGATCATGCGCTGGCTCAGCCATCGTGGCGGTGCGCTGGATTTTCAGGAGTTCCAGAAACAGAACCCCGGAAAGCCCTATCCCGTCGCTGTAGCGCTGGGTGCGGATCCCGCGACCATTCTGGGGGCGGTGACGCCGGTTCCGGATAGCCTGTCGGAATACGCCTTTGCGGGCCTGTTACGGGGCAGTCGGACCGAGTTGGTACAGTGTGAGCTTAGCGATCTACAGGTGCCGGCCAGCGCGGAGATTGTGCTGGAAGGGTTTATCTATCCCGATGATATGGCGCCGGAAGGCCCTTTCGGCGATCACACCGGTTACTACAACGAAGTGGACCACTTTCCGGTATTCACCGTGGAGCGGGTTACTCATCGGCGCGACCCCATCTACCACAGCACCTACACCGGGCGTCCGCCGGATGAGCCGGCGATTCTGGGCGTAGCGCTGAACGAAGTTTTTATTCCCATTCTGCAGAAGCAGTTTCCCGAGATTGTCGATTTCTACCTGCCACCGGAGGGTTGCTCCTACCGCATGGCAGTGGTGACCATGAAGAAACAGTACCCGGGCCATGCCAAGCGTGTGATGATGGGTGTATGGTCGTTCCTGCGACAGTTCATGTACACCAAGTTTGTCATCGTGACCGACGACGACGTGGATGCCCGTAACTGGGAAGATGTGATCTGGGCCATGACCACCCGGATGGACCCAAGCCGGGATACCACCCTGGTGGAAAATACGCCCATCGATTATCTGGACTTCGCATCGCCGGTGTCCGGCCTGGGTTCGAAAATGGGAATGGACGCCACCAGTAAGTGGCCCGGCGAGACAGATCGGGAGTGGGGTACAGCCATCGCCATGTCTGACGACGTCAAACAACGGGTTGATGACCTCTGGGACAGCCTGGGGCTTGATCTTTCCACCGGCCGCCCCGAGTGATATGGCGGAGGCCGGGTTTCGTATCACCATTGTTCCTGCCGAACTCTGTTTTGAGTCGGCAAGGGAGCAAACGCTGCTAAGCGCTGCCAACGGTGCCGGTATTGCGGTTCCGGCAGCCTGCCGAAACGGTGTTTGCGAGCTATGTGAAGCCCGCCTCGGCAGCGGCAAAGCGTTGAATACCCGCAATCAACAAATCATTCCCGTCACCGGGCGACTGATGATGTGCCTCACCATCGCGCTCAGTGACCTGACACTGGAGACAGACGCCGTTATGGCATCCGGAAACAACCAGCCCCGCAAGTTCCAGGCGAAGGTGGTGGACGTTCGCTCCATCAGCCACGATGTCTACCTGGTGGAGCTGCAACTGCCGCGCCGCCGCGAGCTGTCTTTTCATGCTGGTCAGTACCTGTCGGTCAACCTGCCGGGTGAAGATCCCTGCTACTTTTCCATCGCCAGCAGCCCGTCTGCGGAGCTGATTGAGCTGCATATTCAGGCGACGCCTGATTGGGTGTCTGCCCAGAAGGTGATCAATGCCCTGACCTCGGGGGAAGACGTTACCGTCGAGCTGCCCAATGGTCGTGCCTGCCTGGCCAGTATTCCGGATAAACCCCTGCTGCTGGTGGCGGCGGGAACCGGTTTTGCCCAGATGAAGAGCCTGGTGGACTACCTGCGGGAAACCCGTTTCGACAAGCCTGTCCGCCTTTATTGGGGGGTGCGCCGCCACGAGGACATGTACCTGAAATCCCTGGCCCAGAAATGGCAGGAAGAGTGGGAACCTTTCACCTTCAAGCAGGTGGTGGGCGATGACGAGGACAACGATTGGGCCGGGCATCATGACCAGTTGGTTCGCACCGTTCTGGCCTCGGGCATGGACTGGAAAAATGTGGAAGTTCACGCCAGCGGCTCGCCCACCATGGTGTATACCCTGATGGATGCGCTGGTCGAGGCGGGCCTGCCGCAGGAAGCGTTTTTCTCCGATGTTCTGGAATACGCTCCCCGGGGCTAGGCCTTGGGCATGGGCAGATCCGGCAGCCCGCTATCCTTCACCAACCCCTGCATCAACAGCCGTACACTGTTTTCACCCTCACCCATATGGGCGTTCAGGCGGCTGAGCTCGGCCATGGTTTCACGGCTGCGGCGCATTTTCAGGCTGGTTTCAAAATACTCTCTCGCCTTGCCCCATAACTCGTTCCGTAGGCTAAGACGCCCCAGCGCCAGTAACAGCTCCGCGTTGTTGGGTCGGTCCTTCAGCCACTGCTCGGCGACCAATAGCTGCTCTTCGGGCTTGGGCCCCTTGATCCGCCCGTAGAGATTGACCAGTTCGTCACTCCAGTGATTGCGCAGCACCTTTCGGATCAGGGTTTCGGACTGCTCTTCATCCCCAAGTTCCGCGAGCAGACGGGCGTATTCGCGAATCGTGTGCTCGTCCCGGCGCAGGAATCCCGGCAGCTCGTCCCACAGGCGTGTGAGTGGCTCAAGGCTGGGCGAACCGGTTTCCACCTGGCGGCGGCAGTCGTCAGCAGCGCGCTGGAGCAGTTTCTGCCAGACCAGGCGTTCCAGGCTGCCCTGTTCTTCCGGATCAATCAGGTTGCGCTTGCGGATTTCCGGTAGCAGCCGCGATAGCTCCCGCCAGTCCTCCAGTTTCACATAGGCGTTTTTCAGCAGCTTGAGCACAAACGGATGATGAGGGGCCTGCTTGCGCAATCGAAGCAGGGTTGCCAGCGCCTGTTCCTGACGATTGCCCGCCAGTTGCAGCTGAGCCTGGGTAATGCCCACAGCCATATCGGAGCCCGGAGTGCTCTCGAAGGCGCGGCGCAGCAGATCGTCCACTGCGTCGTGGTCGCCGGTTTCGAAGGAGGCCTGGGCCGCCGCCAGATAGTTGATCAGTGGCGTATCGGCGTGCTCAGCGGAAGAGACCAGCAGCTTGCGCGCCCGTGGCCAGTTGCCCTCTGCAAGCGCCAGCAGGCCCTGGGTCGTGCGGCGCCGTGCACGCCGCTCATGACCCCGGGCCAGCCATCCGGCCACCACGCCCGATCCCTGGCGCATGCGGCGCAGCAGACTGATGCCGGTGACCAGCGCACCGACCAGCAGGATCAGCAACGCCAGCCCCACCCAGAAGTTGGTTTCGATGAGTATGTTGCCCAGGCTGATGCGGATGTAGCCCAGGTCGTACTGCAGCCCGATGGCCAGGCCCACTCCAAGCAGCAGGGCAATGAGGATGATCAGCAGCAGGCGGATCATGAGTTATCCCCCTCGGTGCTGTTGCTGCCGTTGTTGCCCTCTCCCTCGGTGCTAAGGCGCCCGGCAAGACGGGATTTCAACAGCTGAAGAGATTGACTGATGTCCGGCAGTTCCGGGTCGATATTTTCATCGGCCAGGCCTTCCAGTGTCTCGGACAGGGCAATGATCTTCGGATTGGTGCTGTCGTACCAGGTCTCGATGGCGTTGCTGGCCTTGATCAGCGATCGAGTATAGAGCTCCTGATGACCTCGCAACACCGCAAGCTCTGCTTCTTCAAGCATCAGCTGGAGATTGAGACGGGCGTAGGCGCTTTGTTCCGGCGACAACAGTGGTTTGACCGGTTCGTCCAGACGCCGCACAACCACTACTCGCGACAGGGTCGACTTGACCTTGTTCCAGGCCTCGATCCACCAGTTGGTGCTGGCGTCCGACGTCGATCCGGAATCCGTACCGGACTGCTCCAGGGTGCTGGCCATCCGGTCACTGGCCAGGGCGTTGTCGGTCAGTTCATGAATGCTGTCGATGGCCGCTTCCAGGGTCAGGTAGAGCCCGGTGCGGTCCACAGTCGTCAGCTCCTTGAGCTTCAGTATTTCTTTTGCCAGCTGTTCACGGACCGGATACACGCCAATGTCGTCGGATTCCCGGAGTACCTCATCGGCGGCCTGCAGGGCGGCCAGCGCGCCGCGAATGTCCTTTTCGATCATCAGACGCTGGTTGGCAATGCGCAGCAGATATTCCGCCTCGGCCAGCAACCAGTCGGTGCGGGTGCGATTGCCGGCCTCCAGCAATTCCCGGGCATTGTGATCAATCTGCCGCTGCTGGGTGGCGATCAGCTCTCGCTGGCTGGCCAGTTTGTTTTCCAGAGCCTGCAGGCGCTGGCTGCGCTGATCGCCGGTCTTGCCGTAAAGCTGGTCCAGCTGGGAGGTTTCCTGCTTGAGATTGGCCACGGACTGCTGCAGAGCCTGGGCATTATTCCACTGTTGCCAGTTCCACAGGGCCAGCGCAACAACGGCGATAAAGGTCAGCAGGGCCAGTATCCAGAGCAGCCATAGCCGTCGTGGTTTGGAGGGGGCGTGGTTGATTGTGGCAGGCAGTTGGGCGTTTGATTCAGTCACGGGCATCCTTACTTGGTATTTCCGGGGCTTGCGTCAAGGCTGGCCAGTTGGTCTGCAACGGCCGCCACAATGGCATGGTCGGCAAGGCTTTCAGGTACGCAGGTGTACCGCAATCCGGCTTTGCGAGCCTGATCGGCAATGCGCTCCACCGGGACAACCATTAAACAATTTTTAAGATTATGGCCGGTATTGTTACCGAGTGAAATGAGATTGTTCAATGTTTCTCCCGACAGTGTGACCACAACCTCAGGGTTAAAGCCGGTGATGCTGTGCTTCAGGGCAGCTGCATCATGTTCCGGGGCAAAGCGGCGATACAGGGGCAATAGAGTGACCCGGGCGCCTCTGGCCCGCAGTGTGTCCGGTAACAGGTCCCGTCCTTCCTCACCCCGTACAATCAGCACTTTCTCGTGCTCCAGTCGGGACAGTTCCGGCAGTTCCAGCAGCGCCTCGCTGGTGTACCCGTGTTCCGGCTGACGGGTATCAAGATGGTAAGCGGACAGCACGGCGGCGGTGCCGGCGCCAACCCCGTACCACACAATCCCGCTGGGGGTTTGTGGCCACCAGGTATCGAGCCAGTCTACAAGAAGCCCCGCGGCATAGGGGCTGACGGCAATAACGTGGCCGAATTCGTCGATATTCAGAATCTGTGTGCGAATGGCCGGATCGTCGGTGATCGGTTCCCGCTCCAGCATGGGCAGAACGCGGACCTCGGCCCCGGCCTCAGCAAAAGCCCCGGCCAGGCGCTCTGCCTCGGGCCTGGGTCGGCAGACGAGAACCCGTCGGCCTTTCAGCGCATCAGGTGGGGGTGTGACCATAGATCTCGGCCAGTACCTTGTCCGCTCCCATGGCAAGCAGGTCTTCGGCCAGTTCCCGGCCCAGCTTCTCGCCGTCTTTGCGGGGCGCTCGACCTTCCACGCGGAACACCTGGGTGCCGTCGACCGCCCCCACCAGCCCGCGAAGCCAGATGGTGTCGTTATCTTCCAGCAGGGCATAAGCAGCAATGGGCACCTGGCATCCCCCTTCCAGGCGGCGGTTCAGGGCGCGTTCCGCTTTTACTCGGTCCGAACTGTCGACATGGTCCAGCTGCGTTAGCATATCGATCAGTTCCTGGTCATCAAGGCGGCACTCGATACCCAGCGCGCCCTGGCCGACCGCGGGTAGAGAAATGGAATCCGGCAGGCCGTAGCGGATACGGTGGTGAAAGCCCAGACGCTTGAGACCGGAGCTGGCCAGCACAATGGCGTGGTAGTCGCCGGCGTCCAGTTTGGCCAGCCGGCTGTTGACGTTACCCCGCAGGTTGCGAATCTCGAGGTCCGGGCGATAAGCCCTTAACTGGGCTTCCCGTCGCAGGCTGGCGGTGCCCACAATGGCCCCGTGGGGCAGGGCATCCACATTGTCGAAATCGTTGCTCACAAACGCGTCGGTAGGGTCTTCCCGCTCACAGATGGCCACCAGTCCCAGGCCTTCGGGAAGTTCCATGGGCACGTCTTTCATGGAATGCACCGCCAGGTCGGCCCGCCCGTCCATCATAGCTTCTTCCAGTTCCTTGACGAACAGGGCCTTGCCGCCGATTTTAGCCAGGGGCACGTCCAGAATCTTGTCGCCCTGGGTCTTGATCTTGACCAGTTCAACGGTCACCCCATCGTTCAGGCGTTCCAGTTCGGCTTTGATGAATTCCGCCTGCCACAGGGCCAGGGCACTGCTGCGGGTTGCGATGCGAAGGGTTCGGTTTGTCATGTTGCCTGATACCGCGTCTTGAAAAATGTCTGACAAGGGTACTCTTTGTCGGGGGATTTGTGGAGCCGGGCACCGTCGAATTCAGGGGCTCGCTGACTGCTCCTCGAGCCATTGTCGAACCTGGGCGGTGTGCCTCCGGCTGACCGGTAGCTGTCCCAGGTCTCCGCTCAGCTCAACGGCGTGCTGGCCGTCCCGCTGGCGTATCAGCCCGCGGATGTAGCGGGTGCCGACAAGCGTTTGCCGGTGAATCCTCAGAAAATGCGAAGGGTGATTGCTCTCCAGTTCCTTGAGGGTGAAATCGGTGACGGTTTCGCCCCCGGCGTGATGAAGGGTGACGTATTTCTGGTCCGCCTGGCAGCAGACGATGGCATTGAGGTCGATCAGCTCGGTGCCCCGATGGGTGCGTATTGCAAGCTGCTCGTCGGCGGGCTCTACCCGGCTGCTCAGGCTTTGCAGCTGCACACGGTTGACCCGGCCTGCCCGGCTCAGGGCCTCGGCCAGTGCCTCCCGACGGACGGGTTTGAGCAGGTAGGCGATGGCGTGAACATCAAAGGCCTGAATGGCGTAATGGTCGTAGGCGGTGCAGAAAATCACCGCCGGCGGCGCGTCCAGCTGGGCAATGCGTTCCGCCGCGTCCATTCCGTCCATGCCTGGCATGCGGATATCCAGTAGCAGCAGGTCCGGGCCGAGTGCCGCAATCTGCTTCAGCACTTCATGGCCGTCCGCGGCCTCGCCACAGACATGGTAGCCCGGCATCGCCTCGACCAGTCGGCTGATACGTTGCCTTGCCAGGGGTTCATCGTCGGCGATCAGTACGCTGCGGCTGTGTGTCTCGGACATACGCTGGTTTTACCTTTTGCCAGCGGGGTTTCGTCGGTCGCCTGTCTTCTGCCAGGGCAGGCGCATGGTGACAGTATAGATATCATTCTGGTGGCTGTGTTTCAGGATCGCCGGTTCGCCGAACAGCGCCTGCAGGCGGGACTGGATATTGGCCAGGGCCATGCGGTTGCCCTGGTGGGTGCGCTGGTCTTCCGTGGGTCGGGGATTCTGCACCATCAAGTAGACAGACTCCCCCTTGCGATAGGCCTCGATACGTACGATGCCACCTTCAGGCCGCGGCTGTATGCCGTGGTAGATGGCGTTCTCAACCAGTGGCTGGAGGGTCAAGGGAGGAATGGCCTGCTGATCCAGCCCCTCCTCGATCTGCCAGTCCAGGGATAACCGGTCGCCCAGTCGCAGCTGCTCGATGGCCAGATAGCGCCGGCAAAGATCCAGCTCCGAGGCCAGGGGGATCAGCCGATCATCGGCCCTCAGGCTGGCTCGGAACAGTTCCGACAGGTCCAGAACCGCATCTTCGGCCCGTTCCGGGTTAACGCTGATCAGGCTGGCGATGGTGTTCATGCTGTTGAAAAGAAAGTGTGGATGAATGCGCGCCTGCAGGGCAGTCAGGCGGGCCTGCATTTCGGCTTCCTGTTGTTGCTGCCACTGGAACTGCAGGTAGAAATAGCGCAGAACCATGAGTGTGATCAGCAGGGAGAGCAGCAGGTTCTTGGCCACGCCCTGCCAGGGCCTGTCCGACTGCGCCGGATTGATAATGCCGTCGGCAAAAAGGCTGAAGACCAGAACATCGAATAATACAATCAGCACCACGATTGCGGTTGCCAGCGGTACGGTCTGGCGGGCAAGCCAGCGCCTTAGAAGGCAGATGCCGGCGGCGCTGGTTAGCAGTGTCCACTGCACGAAAAGCGACAGCAAACCGAAATAGTTCCACTCGATCCAGCGTTCATCGGCCTGGACCACGGCCAGTACCAGCGACAGCAACTCGCCGGTAACCACCAGCATGAATACCGATCGCACCCGGCAAAGATCCGGAATGTAAAAATCACCATCGCCTACACGGGGAAGGGGAAGAGCGCGTTCTCTGGCCTGCTGCACAATGCTATAATCCCGCCTTGTTTCATTCATTGCTCCCGCCGAATAATGCCGGGCTGTCAGCAGGAAAGATAGACCATGACGGATCAGAACAAGAGCGCCGAGAAACCCTGGGGCGGTCGATTCACAGAACCCACCGATGCTTTCGTTGAGCGTTTCACAGCCTCCGTGGGCTTTGACCAGCGGCTTTACCATCACGACATTACCGGCTCTGTTGCCCATGCCACCATGCTGGCCCGGGTGGGTGTGCTGACGGATGAGGAGCGTGACACCATCATTGAAGGTCTTAAGGGCGTCAGGGAAGACATCGAGGCGGGCCGGTTCCAGTGGTCTGTCAGTCTGGAAGACGTCCACATGAACATCGAGGCACGCCTGACCGACCGCATCGGTATCACCGGCAAGAAACTCCACACCGGGCGCAGCCGCAATGACCAGGTAGCCACGGATATCCGCCTGTACCTGCGGGACGAGATCGACGTGATCGCTGAGGAATTGAATCGCCTGCAAAGCGGCCTGCTGGATCTGGCGGAGCGGGAAGCAGCCACCATCATGCCCGGTTTTACCCACCTGCAGACTGCCCAGCCGGTCACCTTCGGCCACCATCTGCTGGCCTGGTATGAAATGTTGGTGCGCGATGCCGAGCGCCTGCAGGACTGCCGCAAGCGGGTGAACGTGATGCCGCTGGGTGCGGCGGCGCTGGCTGGCACCACCTATCCGATTGACCGTAGCATTACTGCCGGACTGCTGGGCTTTGACCGGCCCAGCGAGAATTCGCTGGATTCCGTCAGCGACCGGGATTTTGCCATTGAGTTCTGCAGCTTTGCCGCCCTTTTGATGACCCACCTGTCGCGCTTCAGCGAGGAACTGGTGCTGTGGACATCGGCCCAGTTCGATTTTATCGACCTGCCGGATCGCTTCTGCACCGGCTCCTCCATCATGCCCCAGAAAAAGAACCCGGATGTGCCGGAGCTGGTGCGTGGCAAGACTGGCCGGGTGAACGGCCACCTGGTCAGCCTGCTGACCCTGATGAAAAGCCAGCCTCTGGCCTACAACAAGGACAATCAGGAAGACAAGGAGCCGCTGTTCGATACTGTGGATACCGTCAAGGGCTGCCTCAAGGCCTACGCCGACATGATTCCCGCCATTGAAGCGAAAGCCGATAACATGCGCGTGGCCGCCAAGCGGGGCTTCTCGACGGCAACCGACCTGGCCGATTACCTGGTCAAGAAAGGCGTGGCCTTCCGGGACGCGCACGAGATTGTGGGCAAGGCGGTGGCCTTTGGTGTGGCCGAAGGCCGGGACCTGTCGGAAATGACCACAGACGAGTTGGCGCGATTCTCCGATGTCATCGGCGAGGACGTGTTTGACGTGCTGACGCTGGACGGCTCGGTGCAGGCCCGCAATCACCTGGGCGGCACGGCGCCCGAGCAGGTGCTCGCGGCCGTGGCCCGGGCCCGAAAGGGGCGATAGCTGCCCTGGGTGATCAGCCGCCGATCTTGCCGGTGGTAAGCGCGACTTCAGCCGGCTTCAGCTCTTCCAGCGGTCTGGGTCGGGAAAGGCGGAAGCCCTGGCCGTAATGAACGCCCAGGGTTCTGACCTTTCTGAGCGTGTCGTCGTCCTCAATAAAGGTGGCGACGGTCGCTTTACCGGCGGCCTCCGCAATCTTGTGCAGGGCTTCCACCATTACCTGCTGCACCGGGTCATCGTTCAGATGCTCCATGATCTTGTGGTCCAGCTTGATGATGTCCACCGGCAGCCTGGCTGCAAGCCGATAGCTTTCCACCGAGGCGCCAGCGCCTTCCAGCGCCACCCGGCAGCCTACCGAATGCAGGGTGTCGCACAGCACGGCCACCTCATCCGGGTACTGGGTGGCGTGGTCTTCGCGAATTTCCAGGCAGAATACCTCCGGAGCATAGGGCGAGCCTTTCAGCACCTCCGCCATGAAATCCGCGAATCGGTCGTCCAGTACGCTGGCCAGTGACAGGTTAAAGCCGCAGTACTTGAGTCTGGGTTCCAGCAAGCGCTGTCGTCCCAGCCAGGCCAGAGTTTCGCGGATTACCTGGCGGTCCAGCCGTTTTGACAGGTCAAAGCGCTCCGCAACAGGCAGAAACTGGTGGGGCTGAAGAGCAGGTTCACCATCGCCAGGAATGCGCGCCAGAATTTCGATGTGGTCGCCCCAGGTAACGCTGGCAACGGGTCTCATGGCCTGGTACTCCAGAATCAGCCCGTTCTGCTCCAGCGCTTTCTGGATCCGCTCAACCAGACGGTTGGTTGTGCCCTCGTCCATGTCCTGCTGAAGCGCAGGGGCGGCATGAATCCGGTTGCGGCCGGAGGTCTTGGCGGTGTGGCAGAGATCCGCCGCCTGGGTCAGCAACTGCTCCGGGTCAGACGGGGTGCTGCCGCCCATGAAGAGAAGGCCGCCGCTGGCGGTGGTCTGAAGTTGGCTGCCCTGCCAGCTGAAAACGAAGTTGCGGATCATTTCCAGAATATCATCGGCAATCTTGCGGGCTCGCGCGTCCGGGCAGTTCTCGATCAGCAGTGCGAAGGTGTTGCCAGACAGTCGCGCCAGCGCATCCCGCTGTCGCACTTTTACCCCCAGGTTGCTGGCCAGCTCCCGCAGGTAACGGTCGCCAACGCCCTGGCCAGCCATTTCGTTGAAGTTTTCAAAGCTGTCCAGGTCCAGATACAGCAGGCTGTCCGCGCCGTCACGGCGGGCCTTTTGTTGTAATGATCGTTTGAGCCGACACAAAAACGCTTTGCGGTTCATCAGGCCGGTAGTGGGATCATGCTCGAGGTGATGCTCGCCGGAGGTTGCGTGCTGCACGCGGTCGCTGATATCGCGGGCTACCTGAACGGCACCGGTGACTTCACCGTTGCCATTTTCCAGGCGCTGGTAGTGAATCTCATACAGGGGTAGCCGCTCATTGTTCGCCGACAGGGGCAATTCCACCACGTAGCCGTCGCGCTCGAAGGCACGGCGCCACAAGCGTTCACTCAGTCGTCTTTCGTTGGGAAAATCCGCAAGCAGCGTGCTGAGGTTGTCGCCGGGTTTGGGCGTTTTATTGAAGATCTGTTGGAACTTGTGGCCAAACGGTTGGTTGAAGCGCAGGAAGTTGAGGTCCCGGTCCACCGCCAGAACCAGGTCGTCGGTGGCGCTTATGGTGGCGTTCAGCAGCCTGTCGGCCTGTTCGCGGTCAAGCACGCGGTGGTATTCATGAGTGCGGTCCACCATTGTGCCACCCACGGATTTGACCCGGTCACCGGATTTCAGGGCCCGCCCAGTCAGCCGGACCCGGCGTATATTCTGGCGTGCGGTTGCCAGCGCTACCGGAATGGAGAATGGCTGCCCTGTGCGGATACAGCGACGGATCGAGGCGCGAATCCGGCTCTGGCTTTCCTGGCAGTAGAACATGGCCTGTTCAGGCGTTATCCGGCTGCCGGGGCGGAGCTCCAGCAGGTGATACAGGCCTTCGGTCCAGGTGACTTCATTGCTGAGTATGTCCAGCTCCCAGACGCCAAAGCCGGCGGAGCTCTCGGCCAGGCGCATCAGACGATGGTCGATCGGGGTATGGTTGCGCTGGCTGATCTGCGCGCTGGCGGCCTGGTCGGAATCGTTGATATTGACGCTCAGGCCGAGGGCGGCGGTGAAGAAAAAGCCTTCCTTGTGGCGGAAGGTGATCAGCACTGACTCGCCATTTTCCAGCTTCTGGCGGTGGGCGGGAGCGAAGGGGTCGTCCTGCCGCGCAGCCAGAATCTTCTGGACTTTTTTGCCCTCCAGTTCGCCGCTTTCGTACCCCAGAACGCTGTCGCTATGGCTGTCCGCCGAGACAATCTCGCCGTCGTCGTTTACCCGGATCAGGGTCCGGCGTTCGCTGTCCGGTGACTTCTCTGAGGGGTTGCGACGAATAAAAAATTCTTTCACAGAAGGAGAACCTCCGCCATGTCCACGGCGGGTCAGGTGGGTGTGTCACCTGCGTCCCGCTTTTATTTTTTTGTCGGTTTTGCCACGATTCGGTCATCATACTCATAATAAAGACTGAAAGAACCTCTCCCCCGGAGCCAAAGTGACCGTCCAGACTGCCCGGATTGACCTTGATTTTGATGAAGGTATAGATCGCAAAACGCTGCGCAGGTTGCGGGACCGGTTCATGGGAATCAACCTCCAGCGCTGGGATCGGGCAAGGTCGGCGCTTACTTATCGCCAGCAGATGGTTCTCGAGATTCTGCCGCTGGTATTCCACCTCAATCACCCCTCGCTGCCCGGTTACGCCGACGCTCACTGTCCCTACGGGCTTAGCCATTATCGGCCTTCCGACGATGTGCTGAACACCGCGCGACGCCTGGCGCGCACCTTCAGTCTGAAAGATGAGGGTCGGAGGCGACCGGATCTGGAGGCAATGTTTCTAATGGGAAGTCCCGGCACGCTCGGGCATTCGGTAGCCAGCGATCTGGACGTCTGGCTCTGTCACCGGGCGGATCTGAGCACCCGGGGTGTGGCTTGTCTGGAGCGAAAAGCCTCGCGGCTGGGCGAATGGGCCCAGAGCCTGGGTGTGGAGCTTCACGTGTTCGTGTTCTGTGCCGCGGAATTCCGGGAGGGACGCCAGGGTACCGAAGTGACCGGAGAAAACTGTGGCAGTGCCCAGCATTATCTGCTGCTGGACGAGTTCTATCGAACCGGCATCCATCTTGGCGGACGCTATCCGCTCTGGTGGCTGGTGCCACCGGAGGACGAACACCGCTACGACGAGCGCGTCCGGCAACTGGTGGAGTGCCGGTTTATCCGGGCGGACGAATACATCGACTTCGGCGCGGTGCCTTCAATCCCCCGGGAAGAATTCCTTGGGGCGGGGGTCTGGCAGCTCTATAAGGGCATCGATGCGCCCTGGAAAGCATTGCTCAAGTTGTTGCTGATTGAGTGTTACGCCATGGGAGAAGACCGGCCGCTGCTGTCCCGGGTGTTCAAGCAGGCGGTGTTTTCTGGTGTTACCGACGCCAATCGGCTGGACCCCTACATGCTGTTGTATGAGAGGCTGGAGCAATGGCTGGCTGAAAGCGGCGCGGAAGACCGCCTGGGCCTCGTTCGACAGAGTCTTTATCTGAAGTCGGGGCTGCCGCTGACCCGGGTTAATCGTGCCAGTGCAGGCTGGCGCGCGGCTTTGCTGGATTCGCTGGTGGGCCGGTGGCAATGGTCAGAGGACGATCTGCATGTACTGGACAACCGCGCCCGCTGGCGGGCGGAAGATGTCATGTCGCTGCGCCGTCAGGTGGTTGCAGAACTAACCCACAGCTACCGATTGCTTTCCCGGCTGGCCCGTGAACACGGCAGCCAGGCAGCAATCAGCGACAACGACATGAACCTGCTGGGGCGAAAGCTTTACGCGGCATTCCAGCGCAAGGCCGGGAAGATCGAATTGATCAACCCGGGCCTGGCGCCCTCCCTGGCGGAGGAGAACCTGTCGTTTCATCACCAGTCCGAGCAGGGGGATGGTTCGTCTCAGGGCGGGTGGCTCCTTTACCGGGATCTTGAAGACCCCTCGGATGCCTTCTGGCAGCCGGTGATCCGCCGTTCCGGCAACCTTACTGAGTTGATGGTGTGGTGTTTCTGTAATGGCTTGCTGACCCGCAGCACACGGTTGAATGTGCGCAGCGGCACCAGCAATGCCTCGGTGGCTGAGCTCAGGGATATGCTGGACGCGCTGGCGGGCTGTCTGCCCATGCCGGTGGAGCCGGTCTCCCGGGAAGCCCTCGCCCGCGGTGTTCGACCCCTGCGCCATCTGCTGTTCGTGAACGTCGGTGTTGACCCCCAGGCCCATCTGACCGAGCGGGGCCTGCACAAACTCAGCGCCCGGCATGATTCCCTCGGATTCAGTGGCGGCCGCGAAAACCTGGTGATCACCATTGATCAGGTGACCTACAACAGTTGGCATGAGGTCAGTCTTCAGCACTACGCCGCCGGCGATACGCTCATCCAGTGTCTGAAGAATATTCTGGCCTCTGTGGCCGCGGCGCCAGATCAGCTGCCGGAGATTCAGGTGCACTGTCACAGCGCCGGTCACGGTGCCGCTATTGCCCGCCGGGTGCAGGAGCTTTTTACCGGGGTGATGCGATCGTTTTTTGCCGGGGGTACCGGGCCACACCCGTTGCGGTATGTTATCGAGATGGACCGGCGGTATTTTCTGCTCAGTTTCAACGGCACCGAGCCCGGTTTTATCGCCGTGGACAGCAAATCCGCCCTGCTGGAGTGCCTGGCGCGACCCCAGGAAGGTTATCTGCCGGTGGTTTTCGATCACTACGCGATGACCGACGACCCACAACTCCGGATAGTGTGCCACGCCGCCGAGCCGTCCAATGTCCAGATCTTCTACCGAATCACCGGTGACAGGGCTCAGCTCTGGGCGGTGGACGAGCTGGGGGGAGTGTTTTCCTGGCAGCAGGCCTTCAGTTCCAGGCGTTACCTGCTGGTGCCCCTGTTGCGATTCCTTGAAAATCTGCTGGAGCGTAAACAGCTGCGTCAGCTTGATGTTATGGCGGGGCCAACGGGTGTGCGCTGCTACGAACTGACGCCGATGGAAGGGCAGTGGCGGGCCGAGCCCCGCCCGGACGCCAGTCGGCAGGGACTGTCTCTGTCCGGACTGGAGGTTCAGGCTGTGGGCGTTCAGGAAGGCGGTGCCCGGGTTCGCTTCGACATTTTCTGCGCCGATCAGGAGTTCACGGTTCAGGAGTATGGAGACCAGCTGATTCCGGCCGTGGCCCACTACATCCGTTCCCTGCGTGGCGGCAACGAAGCCTACCCGGTGTATCTGACGGACGTTCACCTTCCCCATGACCTGGACCCTCAGGTTTATCAGCAGGATATCCAGACTATCCAGTATCTTTACTACCGTGCCGTGCTTGAGGAATCCCTGAACCGCTATCTGATGGAGTGAGCCACCGCGGTGTCTCGCCGGGCGGGGCTTCACTCAGGTATACTGGGTCTATCGAAACTCATTGGGGCTGCGGACATGAAAGCAGGACTGATCACGATGGTGTTTCTGGTGATGGCTGCGGGTCTTGCCGGTTGTGGGCAGAAAGGTCCGCTCTACCTGCCAGCATCCGACCAGACCGGTGCGGAGAACGCGACCATGCCGGAAAAACAGGCCGATCGTGAGAGCGCCGCTGATCAGTAGTGCCTGGTAGCACCCGAAAACCGACAGCCCGGAAAATATCAGAGAGCCCCATGGATCATTTCAATTACCGCGACGGCGAGCTCTATGCCGAAGACGTTCCTGTTGCGGACATCGCTGACAGGTTCGGCACGCCTGCCTATGTCTATTCCCGTGCGACGCTGGAGCGACATTACCGGGCCTATGACGATGCCCTGGCCGGGCGACCCCACCTGGTGTGTTACGCCGTCAAAGCCAACAGTAACCTGGCGGTTCTGAACGTGCTGGCTCGCCTGGGCGCGGGCTTCGATATTGTTTCCGCCGGCGAGCTGGAGCGAGTCATTCGCGCCGGTGGCGAACCGTCAAGGGTGGTTTTTTCCGGCGTGGGCAAGCAACGCTGGGAAATGCGCCGGGCACTGGAAGCGGGGGTTCGCTGTTTCAACGTGGAATCGGATACCGAGCTGGACCGTCTGAACGAAGTGGCTGGCGAGCTGGGTGTGAAAGCGCCAATCTCCCTGCGGGTGAATCCGGATGTGGACGCGGGTACCCATCCCTATATCTCTACAGGGCTCAAGGAAAACAAGTTCGGCATCGACATCGCCGAGGCGCCCGCGGTATACCAGCGCGCAGCGACTCTGCCGAACCTGGATATTCAGGGTGTTGACTGTCATATCGGGTCGCAGCTGACTACGGTTGCGCCGTTTCTGGATGCCCTCGATCGGGTGTTAGTGCTGATTGATGCGCTGGCGGAAAAGCAGATTGTGATACGGCATCTGGACATGGGCGGCGGCCTGGGTGTCACCTACGATCAGGAACAGCCGCCCCAGCCATCGGACTATGTAACGGCCCTGGCGGAACGCCTGGGAGACCGTAAGCTGGAGCTGATTATGGAGCCGGGCAGGTCCATCGCCGCCAACGCCGGTATTCTGCTGACCCGGGTGGAATTTCTGAAGTGCACCGAGCACCGTAATTTCGCCATTATCGACGCTGCCATGAACGATCTTATCCGCCCGGCGCTTTACAGCGCCTGGCAGTCGATTGTTCCAGTCCGTCCCCGCAATGATGTGGACGAAAAACAGTGGGATCTGGTGGGGCCGGTGTGTGAAACCGGTGATTTCCTTGGCAAGGATCGCCCGCTGCGGCTAAAGGCCGACGATCTGCTGGCGGTGCGCTCCGCTGGCGCCTATGGTTTTGTCATGAGTTCCAACTACAACACCCGTAACCGCCCACCGGAACTGATGGTGGACGGACAGGATGTACACGTGGTGCGCCGACGCGAAACCCTCGACGAGCAGCTTGCACCCGAAAGCTGCCTGCCGTTATGAGTGGGGAGCCGGAAATGAATCAGTCACGACGCGGCTCGCTTCTGAGCTTCACCAAGATGCACGGTCTGGGCAATGATTTCATGGTGGTGGATGCCATCAGCCAGCCGTTCCGCCTGAGCGCAGAGTCCATCCGGGAACTGGCAAACCGCAATTTTGGCGTGGGCTTTGACCAGTTGCTGGTGGTGGAGCCCCCGGGCCTGCCCGACGTGGATTTCCGCTACCGGATTTTCAACAGCGACGGCTCAGAAGTCGAGCAGTGTGGCAATGGTGCCCGTTGCTTTGCCCGTTTTGTGCGGGATCAGCGGCTGACCAACAAGAAGATTATCCGCGTGCAGACCGCCAAGGGCGTTATCGAACTGCGTATTGGCAAGGGTGGTCTGGTAACGGTCGATATGGGCGTGCCCGAGCTGAACCCGCCGGCAATCCCCTTCGCCGCGGACCAGCGCAAAGAGCTGTACACCGTGCAAGTAGGTGGCGAAACCGTCGAGCTGAGCGCGATCTCCATGGGTAACCCCCATGGCGTTCTGCTGGTGGACAACGTAGATACGGCTCCGGTGGCGGAGCTGGGGCCCAGGCTGGAAAACCACCCGCGTTTTCCCGCCCGCGCGAACATTGGTTTTCTCCAGATTCTGGACCGCCGCCACGTGAGGCTGCGGGTATTCGAGCGCGGTGCCGGTGAAACGCTCGCCTGCGGCAGCGGCGCCTGTGCCGCGGTGGTTGCCGGGCGCCTGCGCGGATTGCTTGATGCCCGGGTGGATGTGGAGCTGCTGGGTGGACACCTGGTGGTGGAATGGCAGGGTGAGGGGTCGCCTGTTATGATGGAAGGGTCCGCGACCAGTGTGTTCGAAGGCCAGTTGCGACTGCCCGGAGATCCGTCGCCACGTCGGCGCAGAGGCCCCAGACAAGGCGATGGCAAGTCTGCCCAGAACCGACAACAACGTGGCCGCCAGACGGCCGCTTCAAGGCAGTGACCGTCAGGAGATCAGCATGACAGAACAAACGGCCCGCCAGAAGGCCGGTGAGATCAGCCGGGAAACGGTTGCAGAGTATCTTCGCGAGAATCCCGATTTTTTTCTGGATCAGGACGAGCTGCTGCGCACTCTGACTTTGCCCCACGACAGCGGCAGGGCCATTTCGTTGGTGGAGCGTCAGGTTCACCTGTTCCGCGAGCAGCGCGACACCTTGCGCCAGGAATTGGTCGAGCTGCTGTCTATCGCACGGCATAACGACCGCCTGTTCGAGAAGAGCAAGCGTTTGCTGATGCAGGTGATTGAAGCGCGCAATCTCAATGATATGGCCGCGGCTGTTGATGACAGCATACGTGGTGATTTCGGCCTGGATGCGGCCTCGATTATTCTGTTTACCGACGATCAACTGCCCGGCAACGGTCATGGGGCGCTGCATGTGGTGTCTCCGGACGACGCCAGAAAGCGCCTCGGGGGTCTGTTGGACGGTGACCGTGCGGTCTGCGGCCAGTTCCGTGAGAGCGAACGCAGTTTCCTGTTTCCGGATCGGGAAGATCCCATCGCTTCGGTGGCGCTGGTGCCCCTGCGTGCTGCCCATGAACTCACTGGCGGAGCCAACGAACTGGTGGGCGTGTTCGCGGTCGGAAGCTGCGAAGCCGGCTACTTCGACCAGAACATGGGGTCGCTTTTCCTGACCTATATCAGCGATACCCTGAGTCGGCTGCTGCCCCCGATTCTCCGGCAGCACACCGCCGCCGCACCCCTGGCGGACTCGGTTGCGGAGTCGCGCTGAGCGTGTCTTTTTCGGGTAGCGTACCGTCCGATTCCGAAGCCGGTCTCGCTGCCGCGCTTGCAGATCCGCTTCGGGGTTTTATCCGCTACCTGGCTTCCGAAAAACGCCATTCCCGTCATACCTGCGCCAACTATGAGGATGATATTCGCCGGTTTGGCGACTGGGTCGCCGGGTCGCAGGGGCGCTCGGAATGGCGTGATATGACCTCCCATGACTTGCGGCGTTATGTCGCCGTTCTCAGTCGCGCCGGCCTCGGAGGGCGCAGCATTGCCCGTCATCTTTCCGCCGTTCGTCGATTTTATGATTACCTGCTGCGGGAGCATCTCGCTACGGACAATCCGGTGCTGGATGTAAGAGCACCCAAAGCGGGCCGAAGACTGCCCCGGGTGGCGGACGTGGATCAGTTGAGCCATCTTCTGGATGCCAGTCCAGATGATCCGCTGGAAACGCGGGATCTGAGCATGTTCGAACTGCTTTATTCATCGGGCCTGCGTTTGTCCGAACTGGCTGGCCTGGATCTGGAATCGGTTGACCGTCGGGGCGGTGAAGTAAGAGTGCTGGGTAAGGGCGGTAAGGAACGTATTTTGCCAGTCGGTCGGCGCGCGCTTGAGGCCCTGGAGCAGTGGCTTGCGGCGCGCCCCGCATTGGCTGACGAGCGCGAGCGGGCCCTGTTTGTCAGCCGCCGCGGAGAGCGCCTGAGCAACCGTAGTATCCAGTCCCGTCTGCGACGCTGGGGAGTAAAGAACGGTGCCGACCAGACGCTGCACCCCCACCTGCTGAGACATTCGTTTGCCAGCCATATGCTCGAATCCAGTGGTGATCTGCGCGCGGTTCAGGAGTTGCTTGGCCACGCGGACATCAGTACCACCCAGATCTATACTCATCTGGATTATCAGCATCTGGCCAAAGTTTACGATCAAAGCCATCCCCGCGCCCGCCGGGGTCGTAAATCAGATGACACCAAGATATGAATGACAGGCCCGCCGGACAGCAGGAGACCCAGATGTCATCGGATGCGTCCTGGAAAGACAAATACCTCCGGGAACTCGAAGCCACCGAAGCGCAGCAGGCGCGTTGGGATACTGAGAAAAACCTACTACTGCGCATGCTGGTTCGCACAAGCCTGGCGTCGGAAGGACAGAGCGCCGAGCTGGATACACTGCTGGCGCGGCTGAGGGAAGATATCCGCAAGGGCCACCTCGACACCAGTGGCTGGCAGCAACTCCAGGAACGCATTGATCGCAACGTGTCAGGACTGGATGATCGCAAGTCGGAGTCGGATAGACGGCTGCGGAGCATCTTTGAAAAACTGCTGTCAGACCTACGCCACCACAGCGCGTTCCGGCCTGTCAAAGATCGCCTGAAAGACCTTGAAAAGCGGCTCCGGAAACCGGAAACCTTCCGTGCATCTTTCAACGAGTGGCTAGTGGATTTTGCCTCTGCTCTGCAGGCCGGAATAGACAGCGACGCTGGCCGGCAGGCAGCGCGCTCTCCGCAAAAAGGCCTGTTCGGGCGACTGTTTGATCGCGATGCCAGTGACGATGAGGGTCGGGAGCCAGCATTACCGGCAGCGTCGACCGGTGTTGAAGCGCCACCCGTTGAGTTGGAACCACCCTGTGGTGAAGAGGCTGACCAGCGTTTGCGGATAGCGCGTCGGGTCGGCGAGCTTCTGGGCCAGCTACTGGAACAGGTGGTTCTGGAGCCGGCCTCGGAGGCCCGGGCGCGGCGCCTTCAGGAAAGCCTGCTGTCCAGTGATGACTGGGGCGAACTGAGAGAAGGTCTAAGCGGCGTTGCTGAGTTGGTCATTGCGGCTGTCACCCGTAGTCAGCGAGACTTTGAAGCGTTCTTGCGCAGGCTCGACGAGCGCCTGGATACGCTCAAAAAGTATTTTGCGGAACAGGAGAACGCCCAGGCCGGCCGGCTTGGCGCCTCTGCCGAACTGGACCAGGAAATACAGCAGGAGCTGGATGCGTTCGGGCAGAAAGTTGAGGCCAGCCAGGATTTTCAGGGACTCAAGGCGTCGGTTTCCGGACATCTGACCTCTATTCGCGAGGCCGTGGGGCGGTTTCGAACCAAAGAGTCTGAAAGGGAAAAGTATCTGGCCGAGCAGTTGGGTACCTTGCAGGAAAAACTTGCAGCCATGGAAACCCAGGCGGAAAGTGTCAAAGTCGAACTGCGGGAACAGCGTCGGCGGGCAATGACCGATGTGCTGACTCAATTGCCGAACCGGGAAGCCTGGAAGGACCGCCTCGACATTGAATATCAGCGCTGGCGGCGCTATCGCAGCTCCCTTACCCTGGCGGTACTGGACATTGATCTGTTCAAACGGGTCAATGACTCCTACGGCCACAAGGCTGGCGATCGGGTGTTGCAGTTGGTGGCCAAGGCACTACAGGATCGCCTGCGCCAGACCGACTTCATTGCCCGGTACGGCGGAGAGGAGTTTGTATTGCTGTTTCCGGAAACTTCCGCTGAGGCTGCCAAAGCCGTTCTCGACGGCCTGCGAGGGCATATCCAGGCGCTGCCGTTTCATTTTCGAGGTGAACCGGTTTCGGTGACTTTCTCTGCTGGCGTGGCCTGCTTTGACACGGATGATGAACCGGACGAGGTTTTCGACCGTGCGGACCGGTCTCTCTATCACGCCAAGGAAACCGGTCGCGATCAGGTCTGTATCGGGGTTCGCCCGGCTCAGTGACGCATGAGTGCGTCCAGTTCGTCGATGACTTCGGCCCAGTCCGAGTCGTCTTCCAGGCCTTCCTCCAGGAAGTTGGATTGGGCGTCAGACCAGAAGGGCGCATCCTGCAGGGCAATTTCCGCCGGCAGGGGCGAGTGTCTGGCGATGAAATTCTCGATGCTTGCCTCATCCGCGGGCATGCCAAGCTGTTCGAAAAGGGTAGCCAGTGTGTGTTTGCTTGTATCCATGGTGGTTGTACGACTCCTGCATGCAATCAGTGAATTTAGTCGGTATCGTTCCCAGAACTCTAGTCTAACGTATGAGGATATCCAGTGAAGGCGGCGTTGCATCTACTGTTGTGTGTGGCCTGCCTGCTTTCGCCTGGCCTTCTGATGGCAGAGCCGCCCCAACCCTCACCTTCACCAGTGCTGGGCAGTGGGGACCTGGATTGGCTGAGCGCCCGGAAGTCCATTCGGGTGGGCGTACGCAGCGACCAGATTCCACTGGTCTTCGATACCGGGGAAGGCCAGTTGGCCGGGGTTTTCATTGATTACCTGAACACTGTTTCCGCCAAACTGGATGTGCCGGTTGAGCAGGTGACCGGCACCGAAGCTCAGCTTGACCAGTGGCTGGCAGACGGCATCATTGACGCCCGCCTCAATACGCGGCCGGCGCGGCAGCCCGACGAGGGTGAAACACAACTATCCGCGCCTCTCATGTCACTGACCTACGGCCTTTTCGTTGCCACCGGTGATGCCGGAATTCGCGAACTTACGGATCTTGAGAATACCCGTATCGCTCTTGTCGCCCGGGATGCTAACCAGTATTCCCTGCTGGACCCGGTGAAAAGTTTCACGCCGGTACCGGTGGACACCATAGGCGAGGCCGTCAGTGCGGTGCTTTCGGGGCAGGCAGATGCCTTTGTCGGGCCCGTTGCCGTAGTGTCGGACTATCTGCGCTCTGCCATGGTGAACGGGGTGCGGCTGGCCCGGCTGATGAGCAATCAGTCGGTGAACGTAGTGTTTGAGGTGGCCGCCGACAAAGATCGTGTTTTTCGTGTACTTAACCAGGCGGTACTGGCGATAAGTCATAGTGAGCACCGGGCGATACGTCAGCCCTGGCTGCAATCCAGTGTGGAGGAAACCGAAGATGGAGCCATCCGTCTGTCGGACGATGAGATAGCGTTCCTCAAGCAGAATCCGGATATTGAAATCGGGTTCCGTTCCGCCTGGCCGCCCTTCGAGTTTACCCAGGATGGCGAGCCACGTGGCCTGGTCCCGGATCTGGTCACCCGGCTGGAGTCACAGCAGTCAGTGCAGTTCGAACGCCGCATGCTGGCGCCGGAGCAGGTGCCGGAAGAGCAGCTGAGCCAGGGCAGGATCGACATCCTTCCAGCCATGACCCGAACGCCTCAGCTGGAAGAATCCTTCCTTTTCAGTCGCCCCTACCTGACTGTACCTATCGCGCTGGCGATTCGTGAGGACGGTCGGTTTATCGGTGAGTTGCGGCAACTCAGGGATGAACGTGTGGGCGTTGTAAACGGGCAGGCCGGCCACGATTACCTGTTGATCAACCACCCCGACCTGAATCTTTATCCGGTAAGCTCGGTTGAAGAGGGCCTGCTGGCGCTGTCCAACGGTGATCTCGACGTGATGGTGACCCATATTCCCGCGGTGAGTTACACCGTGGCCCGGCTGGGTCTCTCCAACCTCCGGATTACCAGTATTACCCCTTACCAGTATGAGCTTCGCTTTGCGGTACCAAAGGATCGACCAGAACTGCTGGGCATTTTGAACAAAGCCCTGGCGAGCCTGGACGCCAGTGAAACCGAAGCCATTTATAACCGCTGGATTCATCTGGATATCGAACAGGAGACCGACTACACCGTGGTTCGGCGCATCGTGCTGATCGCGTTGGTGGTGGTACTGATCTTCCTCTACTGGAACCGCAAGCTTTCCCGGGAAGTGGACGAGCGTATCCGCTCGGAGAATGCGCTAAGACGGAGTGAGGATGAGCTGCGATCCGCCAAGCAGGATGCAGAGCGTCTGGCCCGTCAGGCCGAGGCGGCCAGCCGTGCGAAGAGTGAATTTCTGGCCAACATGTCCCACGAAATCCGCACCCCGATGAATGCCGTGATCGGCTACAGCGATCTGCTGAGCAACACCGTCAAGGACCCCCAGCAGCGAAACTACCTCAACGCCATTCGGGCGGGTAGCCGCAGTCTGCTGATGCTGATCAACGACATTCTGGATCTCTCGCGGATCGAGGCCGGCAAGATGCGGCTGGATTATTCTGCGGTGTCCATGCGCCGCTTGCTTAGCGATGTGCGTCATATCTTCGATCTGCGGGCCACCGAGCAGGGAATTTCCCTGGAAGTCAGCGTTGACTCCCGCATGCCGGCGGCCATGAGGCTGGATGAAACCCGGTTGCGCCAGGTGCTGTTTAACCTGGTGGGTAACGCCATCAAGTTTACCCATGAAGGCGGTGTGACGGTGCGGGCCACCGCCACGCCGCAGGCGGGCAGTGACGGCGACGAGGCGGAAGGGCGCATGCCCCGCTCTCAGCTTGTGGTCATCGTGCAGGATACCGGCATCGGCATTCCGGAGGATCAGCAACAGCAGATTTTCGACGCCTTCGAACAACAGGAAGGCCAGAACAGCCGCCGCTATGGCGGCACCGGCCTGGGTCTGGCCATCAGCCGCAAGCTGGTGCGAATGATGGGCGGCGAGCTGGATGTGGAGAGTGAACCAGGCGTCGGGTCCACCTTTACCGTGCGGCTGCCGGATGTGGAGGTAACGGACGAGCAGGCAGAGGAGGATGGTCAGCCCCAGGAATCCGACCGCCTGCTCGCCCAGACTCTGAGCATGCAGGAGCGCGGTTGGCTAAGAGAGCAATTGGAGCGGGACTTCGGTAACGAATGGCAGACGGTCCGGGAAAGCGGCGATCCTGAGCAGATGAGAGATTTTGCCTGCCGGGTGATCGAATGGGGTCAACGGGTGCGATCGCCGTCAGTGACCCGGTACGGCGAAAAGCTGCTGGCAGATGTTGAAGCATTCAACCTGGATGCGGTAAACAGTGCCCTCGAAGCCTTTCCCCGGCTATTGGGCCGCGAGCAGTAAATCTAGCGTGTTACAGGCAGTCGAACTGGGAGCGCCGGTCAAAAGCGACCGACACCATGTCATAGCCCTGGTTGGTCAGGTCACGGATCAGGTCGCGGTCTTTGAGCATGGCCATGCACACCTTGTGAACACTGGCCTGGAGCTGTTCTGTGCCGGGCTCGCTGTTGAAGCGGAAATCCACGATCAGGTACTTGCGCTCAACCGGGGCGCTGACCGGTATGATTTCACGTTCGATGCTCTCATAGCCGATGTAGGTCGCCTGGTTTTCGGGGAACAGGCCGCTCAGCAGCACGTCCAGATTGCCAGCCGAGGCTGACCCGGCTCCAAAAAGCAGGGGAAGTGTGAAGGCGCAGATCAGGCGGTTGATGTTCATGGCCGGTATTCTCGTGAGATAGCAATGTTCAGACAAGACCAAATTTCAGACAGATAAAGCGATCCGGTAACACTATGTAACTAAAGGTTACTGATCTTTTTGTCGGAATTCCAGCAAATGTGTTCATTTTTTGTCCACATTTTTCAATTGTTCACAGTCTTGGGCCGTTGGCCGAGGTCGGTTCAAAGTTCCCCCAGGTCCCGGCTTTCAACTATGATGTGGGTATTCAGTCAAGGTCAGAGGTAGGATCATGTTCCAACTGGTTTTCAAAGGTGAGTGCACACCCGGCACCGATCCGGAAGAGGCCCGCAGCAACGCCAGAACCCTGTTCAAGGCCAATGCTGACCAGATCACAAAGATGTTTAGCGGCCAGCCGGTGGTTATCCGCAACCGGCTGGAGGAAGTCCAGGCCGAGAAGTACAAGGGCGTCCTCAAAAAACACGGCATGGTTGCCTACGTCGAGCCAATGGAAGGGACGGCACCCAAACCGTCTTCGGCCAGACCAGAGCCCTCAGCTCAGAAAGAACCCTCTGCTCCGGAGCAACCTTCAGCGCCGCCCCGGTCTTCTGCTTCCGATTCCACTCCTTCCCGCGCCGGCGGGTCAGTCAAAGTCGAGCCGGGCGACAGGCCCAATGTGGCCGGCGAAAAGGTGGACAGCATTCTGGCTGGCTCTGGCCTGACTCTGGACCCGGTAGGGGTCACTCTGGAGGAGCACAAAGAGGCGCAAGCCCCGATGTTTGAACATCTGGATGAGTGGACCCTGGCACCGCCCGGCGCTGAACTTGTGGAATCCCGCGAGTCACCACCTCCGGTGGTGCCGGATATCTCCCACCTGTCACTGGCGGATCAGGAAGACGGATCGGGACGCAAAGAGTGATTGCTGGCAGTCAGCGATGTTGATCCTTCGGTTGAAGATTCCGGTTCTTTTGGCTCTGTTGCTGGCTGCCGTAATGGTGGGCCCGGTGACCGCCGCTGAGAGGCCCACCGTTGCCCTGGTGCTCAGTGGCGGTGGTGCCAAGGGCATGGCTCATGTGGGCGTGCTGCGGGTGCTGGAAGAGATTCAGGTGCCGGTGGATATTGTGGTGGGCACCAGTGCCGGTTCCGCCGTCGGAGCCCTCTACAGCCTGGGCATGACAGTTGAAGAGATTGAGGACCGGTTTATCAATCTGGACTGGCTGTCGAGCTTTCGTGATGACCCCGGCCGCGTCTTCAAGCCCGTCCGCCGTAAGCGCCAGGACTGGCGCTTTCCCATCACCCCCGGTATTGGCGTCAGCGCCGAGGGCCTGGAACTGGGGGGTGGGTTCATCGCCGGTCAGAACCTGGGATTCATTCTGAACGAACTCACCCTTGATGCGGCCCTGGTGGAGGACTTCGACCGGCTGCCATTGCCCTTTCGCGCGGTGGCGACGGATCTGGAATCCGGCGATGCCGTGGTGATTGGCAGCGGAAGCCTGGCCGAGGCGATTCGCGCCAGCATGAGTATCCCGGGGGTTTACGCCCCGGTTTTCCGAGACGGACGGCTACTGATCGACGGCGGCGTTGCAAACAACCTGCCGGTTTCCGTTGCCCGTGAACTCGGCGCTGACGTAATCATCGCCGTGGATATCACCGACCCCCTGATGAGCAGCGACGAGCTCGAGAATGCCTTTAACGTAATCGGCCAGCTCACCACCCTACTGACCCGCAGAAATACCGTGCGCCAGCTTGACCTGCTGAATGAGCGTGATGTGTTGATCCGCCCGGACCTGGGCACCCTGTCTTCGGCCGACTTCTACCAGGCCACGCCCTTTTTTGAGCTGGGTGCCAGTGAGGCCCGCAATCATGCGGTCGAGTTGAACCATCTGTCTGTCAGTGACGAGCAGTGGGCCGCCTATCGGGCGGGCCTCAAGAAAGAGGCGGATGCCCCCTCGGTCATCACCCGCATCCGGGTGTCAGGCGGTGACCGGCTGGCTTCCGATTTCATCCGCTCCCGCATTACCCAGACACTGGGTGAACCGCTGGACCCGGACCAGCTAGAGCAGGATTTGAAGCGAATCTATGGCCTCGGCTATTACGAGACCGTGTCCTATTCCCTCAGGCCGGTGTCCGGCGAGTATGGGGGCGAGGGTGCAGAGCTATTGATTCAGGTTCGCCGTAAAAGCTGGGGCCCAAATTACCTGGCATTCGGGCTGAACTACGAGGACAACTTCGAGAGCCGCACCGAGTTCAATGTCGCAGCCTCGCTGCGGATGACGGAACTGAACGCACTGGGTGCGGAGTGGAATACGGGGCTGCAGCTGGGTACGGAACCCTGGGTTCGCACGGAATGGTTCCAGCCTCTGGATTACGGGTATGAGCGTTATCTGACCCTGGGCACGGAATATCGTCGAGAGACTTTCAGCGCCTTTAACGGAGACGGCGAGCGAATAACGGAAATTGACCTTTCGACCAGCGAGGCAGATCTCACCCTCGGCATGGAAGTTGGCTCGGACAACCAGGTGCGGCTTACCTACCGGCGCGGTTATGCCACGGTGGATGAGCAGCTAGGCGCCCAGGTGGTTCCTTATCGCTATATCCAGAAAGGCAGTATCAACCTGGCTTTCGAGCATGATTCTCTGGACGACGCATTTCTGCCGGAATCGGGCGCCTTCGCCGGTGTCCGTGGCCGGTTGGAGCGCCCGGGGTTGGGCTCCGATCGTCGCTTTGATTCCGTCCGGACCATGGCCCTGGCGGCAAAAACCTGGGACAGGACCACACTGACGGGGCTGCTGTTTGCCAACGCGGTTACCCGCGGTGTCGCTGGTGTGGAGAATTCCGTGGCCCTGGGCGGTTTTAAACGGCTGTCGGCCTTCAGTCAGGGGGAAATTGCCGGTGAGGATGCCGCCCTGGCCAGTGCTTTTGTGCGGCGCTCGTTCGGGGGGCCGTTCGTTCCCTGGTTTGCCGGCGTGGGCGCCGAGGCGGGCAATGCGTGGTCGTCCCTGGGTGATGCCCGTTGGGACAACCTGCTTTATTCATGGAGCCTCTTTGCCGGCGTGGAGACCGTCATCGGCCCGGTGCAGTTCTCCACCGCCTACAATAATGAGGACGACTGGGGCGCTTACCTCAATATTGGTTTTTCGTTCACCCGATTGTTCGACTGAGCAATCTCAGGCCGTGACCGGCGTGGCACCGATGGCTTTCAACACCTGGTCGCACTGCTGTCTTGCGTAGCCTGCCAGAATCCCTGCCATGCGTTCTTCGTCCCGGTCGCGGATGGCGTCAATGGATTCGCGAACATGGGCAAGGTTGTCTTCCAGTACCCGCCCGCCGCCGGTCTGAAAGGCGACGAAGGCACAGCGCTTGGCGGAGGGCCAGAGATCCTGGATCGCGGAGACGATGAAGTAGTTGTCCGCGTAGATCAGCGACGCCTGGGTATATTCGATCCCCAGTTCCATAAACGCCATCAGGTCATTGCGCTCGTGGCAGGCTTTCATCTGCCCGTATAGGGATTCCAGCCTGTCCATATCAGCCTGCTGCCACTGCCGCACCAGTTTACGGCCGGTATGGGTGAGGTAAAGCTGCAGGACTTCGTAAAGGCTGTGGACAAAGAATTCGTCCAGGGGCGTCACAAAGGCACCTTTGCGGGGCACGTTCTGAACCAGATGGCGCTTTTCAAGCAGCAGGAGCCCTTCACGGATGGAGCCATGGCTGACGTCCATCTGTTTAGCCATGGTGCTTTCATAGATGCGTTCACCGGAACGTAGCTGACCGAACGCAATCAGGTTTTCGATATGTCGGGCCACCTGCTCGGTCAGGGTTTCACGGGGTTTGAATAGTGTCATTTTGTGGTTTGTTTTCGCACGTTTGATGGCTGGTTGCTGAATACTCTCACATTCCCCTGGCCCGGAAAACGAGGGCAGGGCCCGTGTTGAGACCCGATCGGCATTACAGTAGTGGCCCGGCCAGACGGGTGGCGCGGCAGGTAAGGCGGAAGAGAATCGAGCGATCCCGGTAATCCTGTTCTGTCATCAGGCGGCAGTTCTCCATATCAGCGGTAAGCATCTCTTCCATCCGCTCCACAAAAGCCCTGGCGGTATTGATCGCCATGATCTCGAAATTCAGCCGCATTGAGCGATTGTCGAGATTGGCCGTACCCACGGCGGCGTAACGATCATCCACCAGGATGGTCTTCTGATGCATAAACCCCCTCTGATAACGGTAAATCGAGATACCGGCCTGGGAGGCCTGAACCAGGTAGGAATAGGCCGCCAGGCCAATCAGCCAACTGTCGGTTTTTTGTGGAATGATCACGCGGACGTCGACCCCTCTCAGAGCCGCCAGTTGCAGGGCATTGAGGATCTGAAAGTCCGGCACGAAATAGGGTGAGGCTATCCAGATCCTGTCACGGGCGTTGTTGATGCAGTTGAGAAAAAATAGCGCGCCGGTCTCATAGGTGTCGGCGGGCCCCATCGGCAGAATCAGCACTTCCTCGTCTTCATCGGCTGTCGCAGGAGCCTTCCAGTCAAGGTCCGGCATGTCTTCGCTGGCCCAGTTCCAGTCCTCCAGCCAGGCCAGTTGCAGGCCCTGGGCGGCGGGCCCGCGGATGCGGCAGTGAGTGTCGCGCCAGGGCTCTTCATCGCCCACGGCACCGAGGTATTCATCGCCAAGATTGATCCCGCCGACAAACCCCACGTCGCCATCACACACCAGCAGTTTGCGATGATTGCGGAAATTGACCTGCAGTTTCATACGGCGGAGATTGCCATCACCGAACGAGGCCACGTGGGCGCCGGCTGCCGCCAGTTCCCTGAGGTACTTGCGGGGCAGCAGCACGCTGCCGATGTCATCATATAGAAACCAGACCTCGACACCCTGGGCCAGTTTCCGCTTGAGGATCGACTTGATACGCTGGCCGACCTTGTCGGAGCGCACGATGTAGAATTCCAGCAGAATGTAGTGGCGGGCGTCCTCCATGGCCTCGAACAGGGCATCAAAGGTGGCCGCGCCGTCTTTCAGCAGGTCACATCGGTTGCCCCGGGTAAAGGACTGCCGACCGAGCCGGGACAGCACCTGAAGCTCGTTGCTGTCCCGAGACTGACCGGGGCAGTCGATTAGGTGGTTCTGGCTTTCGAACTGTGTGATGGCGCCAGCGACGGCTTCCTCGCCTGGCCGCCTTGCGTGTAGGTAGCCGCCAAAGCGGTTGCGGCCGAACAATAGGAACCAGGGCACAGCAAGGTAGGGCAGGCCAAGAAGCGCCAGTATCCAGGCGATGGCGCCCTGGGCGGTGCGGTAGCTCAGCAGTATCTGGTAGATGCAGGCAATTGCGACGGTGTAGAGGGCGATCAGCCCAAGGATGATCCAGGTTGGGTCCGCTGCATTCATGATCCGCCCCGTCGGCTCTGGTCAGCCAGGTGTCGGGCCCGATATTGCGCCGGGGCAATACCGGTCCAGCGTTTGAACGCCCGGCTGAACGCGCTCAGCTCCGAGAAACCCAGCAAAAACGCGATTTCCCCCAGGGCATAGTGATCCGAAGCGACATAGCGCATGGCCTTGTCCTTGCGCACCTCCTCCACCAGGTCGTGAAAGCCCAGACCTTCCTTCTTCAGCCGGCGGTAGAGTGTCTGGCGGCTCATATGACACTGCCTGGCCAGGGTGTCGGCATCAATCCGTTCCGTGGACATCTGCTGGGAAATCAGCCGACGGATCTTGCGGCCGAAAGTCCGGCGGCTCTGAAGCCGCGACAGCAGTGTATTCACCTGTTTGAGAACTGCCGAATACACGTAGGGGTTGCGATGAGGAATGGGGTGCTGAAGGTGACGGCTGTCGAAGGCCAGCCGAGTAGATTTGCAGCCAAATCGCACCGTGCCGCCGAACAGCTCGCGATATTCCCCGGCGTAGTCGGGGCTGGCATGGGCAATTTCCACCCAGTCGGCGACAATGCCCGGGTGGATGAAATGGCGGGTACGGCACAACACCGACGCAATGGTGCGGTCCATGTCCTGGCGGCAATAGTGCCCGGGCGAGTCCGCCTGCCAGGTCAGAACCGCCTGGTCACCGGTCTGCTCGAAGCTGAGCCGGACGGATTCGTTGATCAGACGATGAAGTCTTACATACTGGGTCACCGCCTCGCCCAGGGTATCGCAGTTGAAAAACACGTGTCCGACCAGGCCCATGCGGTCTGGGTCCACCATCTGCCCCACGTGCAGTCCCACGGCCGGGTCTCCGGTGACCGCCTCCGCGTATTCCCAAAGATGATAATGCTGATCCGCCGGGATCATCAGATCCGGATCGGTCAGCGCTTCCTGCGGATAACCGGTGATCTGCTCGACCGCTGCCGGGTCCAGAACGCCCTGGCACCTGAGGTAGTGCACCAGCGCCAGGGTGCTGGAAGCGGCAATCATGGGTGATGTTCTGGAATCAGCGTGTTCGGCGCTCACGATAACCTTTGCTTTTGGTAGAGACGTTGTCGCCCCGTAGAGAAAAATATCACAAGGGGTGTCACAAACTGTCAAGGGAATGGGACAGCCTGTCAATCGTCCCGGTTGCCACTAAAGATAGCATTGTAACCAGTCAACAAAGCAATCGGGTTTCATTCATCAGGAGGTGTTTTATGGAGCGTGAGATTTTTGTCCCCCATAGCGAGCAGGAACGTATCAACGTGATGGCTCTGGCAGAGTACCTGGACAGCATCTACTATTGCTGATCATACGTTTACCTGACATTTTATCAGCCGGGCTTGCCCGGCTTTTTTGTGTCCGTGCATTCTACGTCTGACATTTTTCTGTCTGAGGCCTTTCGACTGGAGAATCTATTAATGAGTGTTGAGCTTCATCATCGGGTCACGGGCGAAGGCAAGCCGCTGATCCTTCTGCACGGGCTGTTCGGATCGCTGGACAACCTGGGTGTGATCGCCCGGGGGCTTGAGGATCGCTGGCAGATTCACGCCCTCGATCAGCGTAATCATGGTCGGTCACCACACACTGACACCATGACCTACCCGGAAATGGCCGATGATGTGCTGGCCTATATGGATGCCCGGGGAATCGACAGAGCGAGCATTCTGGGACACTCCATGGGGGGCAAGGTGGCCATGCAGCTAGCCCTGAAGGCACCGGAGCGTGTGGAGAAAATCATTGTTGCCGATATTTCGCCGGTAACCTACCACCCCCGTCATGATCACGTTCTGGAGGGACTCAAAGCCGTCGATACCAGCAGCATCGAATCGCGCAAAGACGCGGATCAGGCACTGTCGGAGTATGTCGAGGAAGCGGGAGTCAGGCAGTTTTTGCTGAAAAACCTTGCGCCGGTTCCGGCGTCGGAGCAGGAGGAAGGCGGCCGTTATCGCTGGAGGCTCAACCTCCCGGTGATCGACCAGAGCTATGCCGCGCTGTCTGCCGCCCCCGAGGGTCAGGGCCCCTACAAGGGGCCGGTTCTGTTTATCAAGGGCGCGGAGTCGGCCTACATCCAGACCAAGCACCGGGATACCATCATGGGCCTGTTCCCGAACGCCGATCTGCGGATTATCGATGGCACCGGTCACTGGTTGCACGCTGAAAAGCCGGACACTTTTATAGCACTCTGCCGCCGCTTTCTGGACGGCTAGCCCTGGCTGTCTGGTAAGGTTAGGCAACCAAACAATAAGACGGAAAAACATCATGAAGTGGTTTGCGGGTTTTGTACTGGTGGTCTTTGTGGTACTCGGCGGTTTTCTGCTGGCGGAGTCCCCCGTCGACAGTGCCGCCTGGAGCCCGCCTGAAGCGTCACCCATGACCGGCAATCTGGCGCCCAATGAACACCTGGAATCTGCAGGCCTGCTTGCCAAAGGTCAGGTCTACGGCCCGGAAGACACTACGGTAGACGCTAATGGCGTGGTTTATACCGGCACCCAGGACGGCTGGATTGTCCGGGTCTGGCCGGATGGCCGGGTGGAAAACTGGCTCAATACCGGTGGGCGCCCCCTGGGCATGGTCTTCGACCAGGAAGGTAACCTGATCGTGGCCGATGCCTGGAAAGGCCTGCTTTCCATCGCGCCGGACAAGGGGGTTACAGTGCTGGCGGACGAGGCGGAAGGATTGCCATTCGGTTTCACTGACGACGTCGATATCGCCCCGGACGGGCGAATCTACTTCACTGACGCCAGTTCCCGTTTCAATCAGCCCGAGTACATGCTGGACCTGCTGGAAATGCGGCCCCACGGGCGCCTTTTGCGTTATGATCCGGCAACCGGTAGAACCGAGGTACTGCTCCGCGACCTTTACTTTGCCAATGGCGTGGCGGTATCGCCGGACGGCGACTACCTGCTGATGAACGAGACCTGGAAATACCGGATCCTCAAGTACTGGATCGGCAAGCGTGAACCCGGCAGCACCGAAGTATTCGCCGATAACCTGCCAGGGTTTCCGGACAACCTGGCCGTGGACAGCGCCGGCCGTTACTGGGTGGCTTTTCCCACGCTCCGCAATAGTCAGATTGATACCATGCACCCCCGACCCTGGCTCAAAGAGCTGATCGCCAAGATGCCGGAGGCTCTTCGGCCCAAACCCCGGGAATACGGCCTGGCGCTCGCGTTCAATGAGCAGGGGGAGGTGCTGGCGAGTCTTCACGATACCGACGGCAAGCATCTGCAGGAGATCACCTCGGTGAATCCCCACAACGGCATTTTGTATTTCGGGTCATTGCACAACGACCGGATCGGGCGACTGCCGATCGAAGCGGTTCCGGGTCTGACGGAGGGTAACAATGAGTGACCAGCCAGAACTGCACTGGGATTTGCCATCACCGTTCACTCAGCAAATAAGGGTGTCGCCTGAGGATACTGACCGCCTCGGACACGCCAACAATGTGGTGTATCTGCGCTGGCTCGAGGAAGTGAGTTGGGCCCATATCGAGAGCCTCGGAATGACCTGGGCGCTGCACGAACAGACCGGCAAGGCGATGGCCATCACCCGTACGGAAATTGATTATCTGGCTTCGGCCAACGCCGGCGATGTGCTTGAACTGGGCACCTGGCTGACGGATTTTGACGGCCGTTTCCGCTCTGCCCGACAGTTTCAGCTGATCCGCAAATCCGATGGCAAGACTCTGGTGCGGGCGCTTTCCACCCATGCCTGCGTGGATATGAAAAGCCAGCGTCCGTCCCGGATGCCGCCGGAATTCAAGCGTATTCTCGCCAGTGTTCTGGTAGAAGGCGGTCGGGGCCTTGATGGCTGATACTCATGGTGGACGGTAATCACGGCGCCGCCGACTTCTGCTAATCTGAACACTGTTAACCCGTGCCCGGAGAGCATTATGCAAAACACCACGGATTCGAGTTCTGAGACCCACATGCGTCACGTTGTCTATGACCGCTTTGGTGAGGCCGACGTGCTGCGGGTGGCGCAGGCGACAATCGCAGAGCCCGGCCCTGACGGGGTACTGGTGAGGGTGGCCGGCGCGGGCCTGAACCCGATCGACTGGAAAACCCGTAAGGGCCTGGGTTTTGCCGCGCGGCAGATCGAAAACAGCCTGCCCTGGACGCCGGGCTATGACATGGCCGGGGAAGTGGTGGCTGTAGGCTCCGACGTGACAACGCTTGAACCCGGCGACCGGGTGATGGGCATGATTGGATTTCCCGCCGGCGGCGGTGGTTATTCCCAGTATGTGATCGCCCCGGCGGTTGACCTTGCCATCGTGCCGGAAGAGCTTGACCTGGTCTCGGCTGGCGCCTTGCCACTGGCGGCCTTGACGGCCTGGCAGGCGCTTTTTGAGGTGGCGCAACTGCAGGCGGGTCAGAAGGTGCTGATTCATGCCGGTGCTGGTGGCGTCGGCCATTTTGCCGTGCAATTTGCCCTGGAGCGCGGCGCCCATGTGATTGCCACCGCCTCCGGTTCCAACCGGGATTTTCTGGCCGGGCTCGGGGTTCACGAGGTGATCGACTACCACACTACCCGGGTTGAAGATGAGTGCTATGGTCTGGACGTGGTGCTGGACCTGATCGGCGGCGAGGTGGGCAAGCGTTCACTGCATACCCTGAGTGAGCATGGGGTGCTGGTGACAGTGCCTACCGTGACCGCTGACGAGATCATTACCGAAGCAGAATCCATGGGGCTCAGAGCCCACGGAATGACAGTAAGACCCGATGTCTTCCATCTGGAGGAAATTGCCGAGCTGATTGAGGACGGGGATGTAAGAATCCACATCGACGGCACCTTCACTCTGGATGAAGTGCAGCAGGCGCACCAGACCCTTGAGGGCGGCCACGTCCGTGGCAAACTGGTGCTCGACTGCCGCGCCTGACGGTCCCTGTCAGGTTTTCGCCGGTTCTGCCGGCGGCGCCTCGGACTTCTCTTTTCTTTCCTTTTCCCGGCTGGGCTGAGGCGGAACCAGGCTGATCAGCGTCCAGTCTTTTTCCGGCTTCAGGCTTTCCATGTCCTTGACTGGTGAAATCCGGTCCCGGCTATCCAGCACAAACAACACACAGGCCTGCTGATCGTACTTGGCCTGAAAATCCGCGAAGGTAAACTCGTCGCTCAGCTGGGTAGTCTTGATGGTGTAGTTCTTTGCCGCCAGGCTCGCCAGCTTGGCGTAGCTAAGGCCATTGAAGAGCCCGCGGGTCATGTGGATTTTTTCAGCGGTCCGGTGCCGGGCGTTCTGATCCTGTTCGCCGTCGGAGAGCGTAAATACGTGGGTGGTCCCGAACCAGTCGAGGAAGTGGTAGGTGGCCAGCGAATTCATGTGCTTGTAGGGCGAAATCACCAGCAGGTTGCCGATGCCGGTCAGGTCCAGATGGGTATAGGCGTGCTCTGACACCGGGTTGCCGAAATACACTTGAAGGTTTTCCATTCGCGCCAGTTTGACGTTTTCCCAGTTGGTATCGGTGAGGACCACGGGTACTTTGAGGTTATGAAGGGCCGCCCCTATTTTCCGGGCAATGGGGTTGGCCCCCAGAATCAGGAAGCCGTAGGACGCCGGCTCGGCCACCTTGAGGAGCCGGGCCAGAGGCCTTGCGGTCAGGCTCTGGATGGTAACGGTGGCGATGATCAGCATGAATACCAGCGGTACCAGGGCCCCGGCACTCTCGTAACCCAGCTTCTGAAGCTGGAACGCAAACAGCGCAGACACCGCGGCCGCCACGATGCCCCGGGGCGCAATCCAGCTCAGAAACAGCTTGTCTCGCCAGTTCAGCGAAGTGCCAATCGCCGACAGGAAAATACTCACCGGTCTGGCCACCAGCATCAGCAGCGCCAGCACCAGCACCATGCCCCAGCCCAGTTGGGCAATGGCCTCGAATTCCACCCGCGCCGCCAGAATGATGAACAGGGCGGAGATCAGCAGTACGCTCAGGGATTCCTTGAACTCCAGGATGCTTTCCAGCGGCACCAGTTTCATGTTCGCCATCCAGATGCCCATGACGGTGACGGTCAGCAGGCCGGACTCGTGGGCCATCTCGTTGGACAGCGCATAGACCCCGAGCATAAAGGTGAGCGTACCGGCATTGTGGAGGTATTGCGGAATCAGATGGTTGCGTAGAACGACCCCGTTAAGCCACCCGGCAATCGCACCGATCACGAAACCCACGGCCAGGGTCTTGCCGAAGATCCACATGGAGTGTCCAAATACGTTGCCCTGACCCCAGGAAACAATGCCTTCGAACACCAGGACCGCCAGCAGTGCACCTACCGGGTCGATGACAATACCTTCCCAGCGTAGGATGTTGGCCAGCTTTGACTGCGGCCGCACGGACCTTAGCAACGGCACGATTACCGTCGGGCCTGTAACAATGGAGATGGCGCCGAACAGCAAAGCAACCTCCCAGGACACACCCAGTATCCAGCGCGCAGAGAGGGTGCCGATCACGCAGGTGACCACCGAGCCTACCGGGATCAGGTTGCGAACCATCTTGCCGTGACCGGCGATGTCGCTGAAACGCAGCGTCAGGCTACCCTCGAAAAGAATAATCGCCACCGACAGGGAGATCAGCGGAAACAGCAGGTCCCCGAATACCAGTTCGGGATCGAGCAGCCCCGACACAGGGCCGGCGACCAGGCCACCGGCGAGCAGGAACAGGATGGCGGGCATCCGCACACGCCAGGCCAGCCATTGGCAGACGAGGGAAATGACTCCGATGCAGGCGAGAAGAAAAACGGTGCTGACGGTCATGATGCGATCAGGTCCCTCTGGTAGTTCCTAGTGTGTAGTGTTGGCCTTGCGGGCCAGCCGTGCCAGCAGTCTTGAGGCAGCAAAAAAACCGAAGCTCGCGGTCACCGGGCTGGCGGCCCCGAAGCCGGTAGCACAATCCAGTCTTACCGGGCCGTCGGTTGCCGGCTTCTGCAGACAGACTTCACCGTCCTCGGCAGGATACGTCAGCTGTTCCAGGGAGTACACGGCCTCAATGCCGAAGCGGCGTTTAGGGTTGCGGGAGAAACCGTACTCCCGGCGTAACAGGTTGCGCACCTTGGCCAGCAGCGGGTCCTGGGTGGTTTTGCTCAGATCACTGATCCGGATCTGGGTGGGGTCCATCTGGCCGCCGGCGCCGCCGGCGCAGATCAGCGGAATTTTCTGGCGTTTGCAGTGGGCAATCAGCGAGGCTTTGGCTTTCACGCTGTCGATGGCGTCGACAACACCGGACAGGTCACTGGTAATCAGTTCCGCCACATTCTTTGGCGTGACAAACCCGAAATGCACGCGGATATCGGCGTGGGGATTGATGGCCCGTAGCCGGGCCGCCATCGCATCGGTTTTGGTGTGGCCAAACTGGCCGTCAAGGGCGTGAAGCTGGCGGTTGGTGTTGGAGACGCAGACATCGTCCATGTCGATCAGTGTGAGGGTGCCAATGCCGGAGCGCGCCAGTGCTTCTGCCGCCCAGGACCCGACGCCGCCAAGGCCGACGATGGCGATGTGCGCCTCTCGGAACGACGCTAATGCCGTGCGGCCATAGAGGCGTTCAATGCCGCCGAAGCGGAACTGGAAGTCGTTGTCGGTCACGGTATCTCTCCGGTTTTCAGGCCAGGCAAGTCAGGCAGAGCGCCACATTGTACAGCAGCGTGCAGGTGCAAAAAAAAGCCTTTGCCGGGAGTCGTCTGTGGGCGACGTGAATTTGCACAAAAATCTGTAGCGTACCGGGCGGTCTCGTGATAAATATCGCGCGAGAGACCTGCAAAATACTGCGTGCGTCCTGCACGCTTTGTATCCATCCCTTTTCTGTGAGGGACTTTTCCGATGTTGAAGTTGTTCAAGCCGACGGCGCTGGCCGCCGCTATAGCCGTGTCATTGGGTGCCTCTTCCGTGTTGGCCGCGGAGGAAGTGCGTGTCTACAACTGGTCTGACTACATTGCCGAGGATACGCTGGAGAAATTCACCGCGGAAACCGGCATCAAGGTCATCTACGACGTCTACGACAGTAACGAGATTCTGGAAGCGGCACTGCTCTCCGGCCGCTCAGGCTATGACCTGGTGGTGCCCTCCAATCATTACGTGGCCAAGCAGATTTCCGCTGGCGCGTTCGAGAAGCTGGATCACTCCCTGCTGCCAAACATGGCGAACCTGAATCCGGACCTGATGGACGATCTGGAAAACGTTGACCCGGGCAGTCAGTTCTCTCTGCCTTACCTCTGGGGTACCAACGGTTACGGCTACAACGAAGGCCGCATCCGGGAAATCCTGGGCGACAGCGCCCCTACCGATTCCTGGGCCCTGGTGTTTGATCCGGAAGTCACCGGCAAACTCGCCGCCGGGGGCTGCGGCATTGCCATGCTGGATTCCGGCGAAGAAATGGTGCGCGCCGCCATGGCCTTCATTGGCCTGGATCCAAACAGCAACAAGGCCGACGACATCAAAAAAGGCGGCGATGTGATCAGGGCCATTCGCCCGAACGTCACTTATTTCCACTCCTCCCGCTACATTGGTGACCTGGCCAACGGTGACCTGTGCGTGGCCGCCGGCTATTCCGGCGACATCCTGCAGGCCGCAGCCCGCGCCGAGGAAGCAGGTAACGGCAATGTGATCCGCTACACCATTCCCAAGGAAGGCGCGGTGTTGTGGTTTGACATGATGACCATTCCCGCGGGTGCTCCGAACGTGGAGAATGCCCACAAGCTGATGAACTTCCTGATGCGCCCGGAGATCATCGCGGACGTGACCAACTATGTTTGGTACGCCAACCCCAACAAGCCGGCCAATGAGTTCGTGGACCCGGAAATCCTCGGCGATACCAGTATCTACCCCACCGACGAGGTGATGAAGAAGCTGTACGTTATGGAAGGCCGGCCCCAGGACGCCCAGCGCCTGATGACCCGCACCTGGACCAACGTTAAGTCCGGTCGTTAAGGGGTGGACAACGGCAACAATACCTCCGCGCAAGCGGAGGTATTACTTACCATCGAAGGCATTTCCAAGAGTTTCGACAGCACCCTGGCCGTGGACGATGTGAGCCTGCAGATCCGCAAGGGCGAGATCTTCGCCCTGCTGGGTGGCTCCGGCTCGGGCAAGTCCACCTTGCTGCGCATGCTGGCAGGCTTCGAAGTGCCCAATGCCGGTCGTATCGTGCTGGACGGCCAGGACATTACGGCCCTGCCGCCCTACCTGCGGCCCACCAACATGATGTTTCAGTCCTACGCCCTGTTCCCCCACATGACGGTGGCACAGAACATTGCAATGGGTCTTAAACAGGACAAGCTGCCGAAGACTGAAATCCGCGACCGGGTCGAAGCCATGCTGAAGCTGGTCAAGATGGAGACCTATGGTAGCCGCAAACCCGAGCAGCTCTCCGGCGGCCAGCAGCAGCGCGTGGCCCTGGCCCGTTCCCTGGCCAAGCGCCCGAAACTGCTGTTGCTGGACGAGCCCATGGGGGCGCTGGACAAGAAACTGCGCTCCGAGATGCAGCTGGAACTGGTGGAGATACTGGAGAAGGTCGGCGCCACCTGCCTGATGGTCACCCACGATCAGGAAGAAGCCATGACCATGGCCAGTCGCATCGCCATCATGTCCCACGGGCGGATCGCCCAGGTAGGGTCGCCCATCGATATCTACGAGAGCCCGAACAGCCGTATGACGGCAGAGTTTATCGGCTCGGTGAATATCTTCGAGGCCAGGATTCTGGCGGACGAATCCGACAGTATTACCCTGGAAAGTGCCGCGCTGGACGCGCCGGTCTTTATCGACCGGGGTGTCAGCACACCGGCGGAAAGTACCGCGACGCTCGTGGCGTTGCGACCGGAAAAGGTTTACCTCTCAAGGGAAAAGCCGGAAGGCGAGAACAACTGGAGCCGGGGCATGGTCGATAACATCGCCTATCTGGGAGACATCAGTTGCTACTACGTCCGGCTTGCGAGCGGCCAGCGGGTGCAGGCCACCATGGCCAATGTGGAACGTCGTGGCGAGCGGCCCACCTGGGGCGACACGGTGTTTGTTTCCTGGGAAGCTTCCAGCCCCATCCTGCTATGGAACTGATGCCATGGTCAGAAGATTGATGTCCAGCCCGCTGATGGAGCGGGTGCGCGCAGTGGTGTTCCACCGCCGGGTGGTATTCGGCATTCCTTTCCTGTGGCTTCTGCTGTTTTTCCTGCTGCCGTTCGCCCTGGTATTGAAGATCAGTTTCTCCTCGGCGGTCATGGCTATTCCGCCCTACCAGCCGGTGTTCAACTTCGTGGACAACACCTTCACGGTGGTGGCGAATTTCAGCAACTACCTGTTTCTGCTGTCCGACAGCCTTTACATCGCCGCCTACTGGAGCTCGATCAAGATCGCCCTGATCTCGACTCTGGTTTGTCTACTGATCGGCTACCCCATGGCCTATGCCATGGCCCGGGCTTCGACCAGCATGCAGATGGTACTGCTGCTGATGGTGATGCTGCCTTCCTGGACCTCGTTTCTGATTCGCGTGTACGCCTGGATGGGCATCCTTGGCAACCAGGGCCTGCTGAACAATCTGCTTATGTGGCTGGGCGCCATCGATGCTCCTCTGAAAATGCTGAACACCAACTTTGCGGTGGTGCTCGGCATTGCCTATGCCTATCTGCCATTCATGGTGCTGCCGATCTACTCCAACCTGGTGAAGCTGGACGGTCGCCTTCTGGAGGCCGCCTCGGACCTGGGCTGTCGCAGCCTGACCACTTTTTGCACCATCACATTACCGCTGTCCAGGGCCGGGATCATAGCCGGCTCCATGCTGGTGTTTATTCCGGCGGTGGGGGAGTTCGTGATTCCGGAGTTGCTGGGTGGGCCAGATACGCTGATGATCGGCAAGGTTCTGTGGGAGGAGTTCTTCAACAACCGGGACTGGCCGGTGGCGTCTTCTCTGGCCATTGTGATGCTGGCGCTGTTGCTGATTCCCATCATCCTGTTCCATCGTTTCCAGGCACGGGAGATGGAAAAGCATGGTTAAGTCGCGGGCGATGAGTTTCTCGACAGTGATGCTGGTGCTGGGCCTGCTGTTCCTCTACGTGCCCATGTTGGTGCTGATCGTCTATTCCTTCAATGCCTCACGGCTGGTGTCGGTATGGGCGGGGTTTTCCACTCATTGGTACGGCGAGCTGTTTCGGGACCAGCAGATTCTCTCGGCGGTGTGGATGAGCCTGAGAATTGCCTTCTACTCCGCCAGCATGGCGGTGTGCCTGGGCACCCTGTGTGCCTTTATCATGACCCGCTTCAAACGCATTCGCGGTCGTACTCTACTTTCCAGCATGATCAGCATGCCGCTGGTGATGCCGGAGGTTATCACCGGACTGTCTCTGTTGCTTCTGTTCGTGCAGATGGCACAGACCATTGGCTGGCCTGTGGATCGCGGTATGGCCACCATCTGGATTGCCCACACCACCTTCTGCAGCGCCTATGTGGCCGTGGTGGTCAGCGCCCGCCTGCGGGAAGTGGACCGCTCCCTTGAGGAGGCGGCTATGGACCTGGGCTGCACTCCCCTGAAGACCTTTTTCGTAATTACTCTGCCGGTTATCGCACCGGCGCTGGTGTCCGGCTGGTTGCTTGCGTTCACCCTGTCTCTGGATGACCTGGTGATCGCCAGCTTTGTTTCCGGCCCCGGAGCAACAACACTGCCCATGGTGGTGTTCTCGTCCGTGCGTATGGGTGTGTCGCCGGAAATCAACGCTCTGGCTGCGCTGATTATCCTGGCGGTCTCGCTGATCGCTTTTGTCGCCTGGTATCTGATGCGACGAAACGAGCAGCGATAAACCGCCCCCACCTGTGTTTATGCAACCCAGTGATCGTCACCCAGATCCATCATCGAGGCCTTGCCGGAATCGATATCGCTATTGAGCTGTTCGATTTCCGGGAGCACCTTTTCGAAGTAAAAGCGCGCCGAAATCAGCTTTGCTTCCAGCAACGGCTTGTTGCCCTCGCCCTTGTCAAGCTGTGCCTGGGCAACGCCCGCCATGCGCGACCAGAGGTAGCCGATCACCGTCAGGGCCATCAGGCGCAGGTAAGGTGTTGCCGCCGCACCTGCCTGTTCCGGATCTTTCGGGGCGTTTTGGGCGATCCACATGGTGGCGGACTCCAGGGCCTTCACTGCGCCCTTGAGCTCTTCGCGATGGGGCGCTTCCGGGTTGTCCTTCAGGTAGCCGGTCAGCTCGCCAAACAGCGTGCGCACCAGCTGGCCGCCCTTAAGGCTGAGCTTGCGTCCTACCAGGTCCATGGCCTGGATGCCGTTAGTGCCTTCGTAGATGCGGGCAATACGGCCATCACGAACCAGCTGCTCCAGCGGCCAGTCGGTGGTGAAGCCGGAGCCACCCAGTACCTGCAGGCCAAGGTCTGCGTTCTTATAGCCTTCGTCGGTGAGGAAGGCCTTGACCACCGGCGTCAGCAGCTGAACCAGGTCGTCGGATGATTCCCGAACCGCCTCATCCGGGTGGGCAACCGACAGATCAAGCTTCTGGCCTGCAAAGAGCGCAAGGGCACGCATGCCTTCGTTCAACACTTTCTGACGCATCAGCATGCGGCGAACATCGGGGTGCACGAGGATCGAGTCGGCAGGACCGTCGGGATTTTTTGGGCCGCTCAGTGAACGGCTCTGCAGGCGTTCGCGGGCAAAGCCGAGGCTTTCCTGGTAAGCCATTTCCGCCAGTCCCAGTCCTTGCATGCCCACCATCAGGCGGGCTTCGTTCATCATGGTGAACATCGCCCGCATACCGTCGTTCGGCTCGCCGACAAGCCAGCCTTTGGCGCCCTCGAAGTTCATGACGCAGGTGGCGGAGCCCTTGATGCCCATCTTGTGTTCGAGGCCGCCACAGAAAGCCGGGTTGCGCTCACCGCTGTCCGGCAGCACTTTTGGCACTACGAACAGGGAAATACCCTTGGTGGTGTCCGGTGCGCCCGGCAGCTTGGCCAGCACCAGGTGCACAATGTTGTCGACCAGGTCGTGCTCGCCACCGGTAATCCAGATCTTGGTGCCTTCGATGGCGTAAGAGCCGTCATCATTAGGTGTGGCCTTGGTGCGGATCATGCCCAGGTCGGTGCCGCACTGGGGTTCGGTCAGGCACATGGTGCCGGTCCACTCGCCGGAAATCAGCTTTTCCAGGTAGATGTTTTTAAGTTCGTCGGATCCGTGGGAATACAGCGCACTGATGGCCCCGTGGGTCAAACCCGGGTACATACCCAGCGACAGGTTTGTGGAACACATCATTTCATCTACCACAAACTTCAGGGTGTGGGGCAGACCCTGACCGCCGTACTCAAGGGGCGCGTCCAGAGCCGTCCAGCCGCCTTCCACAAACTTCGCATAGGCTTCCTTGAACCCGTCCGGGGTGGTGACGTCGTGGGTTTCCGGGTTGTACTGGCAGCCCTGCTGGTCGCCAATCTTGTTGGTGGGCTGAATCACCTCGGACGCCAGCTTTCCGGCTTCTTCGATCACCGCGGTGATCAGATCCGGTGTCGCATCGGCGTATTTCTCCAGTTCGTGGAGCTTGTCGACGCCCAGTACGTCGAACAACAGAAAGCTGAGATCATTAGCCGGAGCCTGATATTGCATGGAAGTCTCTCCTCAAACCGTCTTGCTGGTGGAAATACACCTGTTAATTACTCCAATTCATACGGCCGTTTGAATTGTTTGGTTCACCAGAAAACAGTCCTTCTGAAAATTTTTTCGTACTGAATACAGGATCTTTCGAAGGAGAGCGTTGAATGAAGCATATTCTGATTGCCGGGGTGTCCGGTGCTATCGGGCATGCACTGGCGGAGCATTATCTGGCGCAGGACGAGAGCCTGAAGGTTATCGGGCTCTGCCGTGATCCCTCGACCGTCAAATTTCACTCGGAATATAAGGGCCGGGTGCATCTGCTTCCCTGGGATGCCGCTGGCTCGACGGATTCCACGGAAATTGCATTCGATCTGGAGACAGTTCTTTCGAAGGACGAGGGTCTTGACGGGGTAATATACGCAGCCGGTTTTTTGCACGGTGCGGGCATCGTGCCGGAGAAGCGGCTGGAGGATCTGAATGCGGAAGCTCTGGCTCACTCATTCGCGGTCAATGCCACGGGATTCGCGGTGCTGATGCGGGCGGTCGCGCCCTGGTTGCGGCATCGGGGTTTCAAAACCGTCGTGGCGATCTCCGCCAAGGTGGGGTCGATTACCGATAACGGGTTTGGTGGCTGGTACGCCTATCGCAGTTCAAAGGCAGCGCTGAACATGCTGGTTCGTAATTTCTCTATTGAACTGCCCAGAAAGTGCCGGCCGCTGGCCTGTGTAGCCGTCCACCCGGGTACCACCCTGTCGCCTCTGAGCGAGCCCTTTTCCCGATCTCTGGCGCAGCTAACGGTGCATGAACCGGCGGACACCGCAAGAAACATCGCGTCCGTTATTGATGGCCTGACCCAGGACAACAACGGTCAGTTCCTGAGCTGGGACGGTTCAAGGATTCCCTGGTAAAACGTGGGATTGAGGAGAATGCAGGGCCCATAAAAAAGGCCGGGACAAACCCGGCCTGAAAATCCAACGCCTGAATCGATCAGCGAATGAAGGGGTTGAGCATCCGGCTGAATGTTCCAGTCAGTTTCACAGGTGCGCTTAGCACCGACAGGGTAATACAGTCTTCACATCCCACTGCTACAGGTTTGTGGTCGTCTTCCTGGTTCAGAACCACAAAGTCCCACTGGTTGAATACGCCCTTCTGGTCGGCGAACGCGCCCTGAAGCACGATGGTCGTTTCCTCGCCCCGGTGGGTATGCGACGGGGCCTTGCCTCCGGCTGCCAGCTTCTGGAGAACAACCTGTTCTCTCTGACCCGGAAAGCGGTCGGTAATGTCCAGTACGCTGACGTCGCCCAGTTGTCGTTTCCACGGCAGACTGTCCAGATCGTCGCCGAGCAATTTCACCAGAGGGCTGACCCGCCGGTTGCTCTTGGCGGCCGTGCTGACCTGCTGGCCCGACTCGTCCGCGTCGTTGTCGATACGGGAAAGGATGGAATCAAACATGTCTGAAGACACTTCGGTCTGGGGCTGGCTTTCCATCATCACGGCGCCCAGGCTGTCGAGAGTATCAACACGACTGCGGCAATCAGCGCACTGGTCCAGGTGAAGCCGAATGCACAGGGCATGGGGTTCGCTCAGGTTGCCCGCGCTGAATTCCATCAGAGTAATCGTATCGGGGTGGTGCGAATTCATACGTTTTGGTCCTGCAAAATCACTTTTAGCTTGTTCAATGCCAGGCGAACCCGGCTCTTTACCGTTCCCAGTGGGATGTTCAGCTCATCTGCCACCATCTGGTGGGACTTGCTTTCCATATAGACCTTGGCAATGACCGTGATCTGCTCCTCTGGAAGATGCTTCAGAGAGTCGCGAACCCGACGCTCGGACATCAACCGGTGAAGCGAAGTCACTGGTTCATTTTCATGCTCGCCAGGAATCTGCCAGAGGTCCTCGGTTTCCACGGGCATCTCAGCACTGGTTCGTTGCATCTTGCGCAGCATATCGATGCGCTGGTTCCGGGCAATCGTGAAAATCCAGGTTGATGCTGCTGCCTTCTTCCAGTCGTAAAGGCACGACCGGCGCCAGATTGAAACGAACACTTCCTGCACGAGTTCTTCGGCATGGTTGGCCATGCCGTTAGCCATCGCATAGTACTTGATCTGTGGGCCAAAATGCTGGAACAGGGCGTGATACGCCTCACGGTCCTGGTGCTTGCCCACTTTCTCCAGCAACTGGCTCCAGGGGTCTTTCCGGCCCTCGGCTCTTGCTGGTTTTTTATCCAGTGTGGTCACCGGACGCTCCTTGACTGTTGCATGGCTTTGAATTGTCTTGTTCATCATTCTATGCGCTCGTCCCGGATTTGTCAGTCTGACCGGTTTTACGCTGGCGCTACTAGACCGGATTTGCCCGGTCACAAAAAATTACCATTCTGCCCGGGCCTGATGGCCCGCCATCCCAGCGCTATTCTTCCAGGTAGGTATAGCCGTTCAGGCCGTTAGCCAGTTCTGCCAGAAGGGTCTGTTGGGTGTCACGGTCGAATTCGCTGACGGCAAACTTTCGTTCATAGGCTGCAAGCAGCGCGGCGGGCTCGAAGTTCACATATTGCAGCACCTTTGCCACGGTATCGCCCTGTATGGGATCGCTGATGGTATAGCCCCCGGCCTCATTACCGCGCACGTCCACCGAGTGGGTATCGCCGAAGAGGTTGTGCATGTCTCCCAGGATCTCCTGGTAGGCGCCGGTCATGAAAAAACCCATTAAAAGAGGTTCCCCCGGTACGTCCGCCGGCATGGGCAGGGTGGTTTCGATGCCCTGGCCGTCCACATAGCGATCGATGCGACCGTCGGAATCACAGGTAATGTCCTGGATCACCGCGCGCCGGTTCAGCGGCCGGTGAAGACCGTTTATCGGCATGATGGGAAAGATCTGGTCAATGCCCCAAACGTCCGGCAGTGACTGGAAGAGCGAGAAATTGATAAACAGTTTCTCGGCCAGCTTTTCGTTGAGCTCGTCGATGATTTCCCGATGGGCCCGGTTTGAGGAATTCAGCTGCTTCTGGAGAGACCGGCAGCAGGCTTTGTAGAGGGTTTCCGCCTGGGCCCGATCGGTCAGCGACAGAACCCCGTGGGCAAACTGGGCGTGCACATCCGCCATGGCGTGCAGGGTGTCATGGTAGATCTCCGCCAGTGAGCGGCGGTTGTGGCGGTCGGACAGGCTGTCCAGGTCCCGCTGCAACGAGTGTAGAGGCTCCGGTGAGCCGGCCTCCGGTCGTTGGGTCTGCTGGCGGTCCGGCACCTCGCGGTCGATCACATTGGTGATCAGCACAGAGTGGTGGGCGGTCAGCGCCCGACCGGACTCGCTGATCAGGTTGGGGTGGGGAATATCTGCCCGGTCACATTCCGATTGCAGGATGTGAATTACGTTGTAGGCGTATTCCTGCACACTGTAGTTCATGGAGCAGCTGCTGCGGGAGCGGGTGCCTTCGTAATCCACGCCCAGGCCGCCACCGATATCCACGGTGCTGACCGGTGCGCCCAGGTGGCGCAGTTCGCTGTAGAACCGCGCGCATTCCCGCAGACCGGTCTGGATATCCCGGATGTTGGCGATCTGGGAGCCCAGGTGAAAGTGCAGCAACTGCAGGGACTCCAGGGCACCGGCGTCCCGAAGCGTATTGACCACATCCAGCACCTGGCTGGCGGACAGGCCGAACTTGGATTTCTCGCCGCCGGTATTCTGCCAGTTACCCTTGCCGATGGTGGCCAGCCGCGCCCTTACACCGATCAGCGGAGTAACCCCCAGATCCCGGGCTTCTTCAAGGATCAGCGGCAGTTCCGACTGCTTCTCCACGACGATGAAGACCCGGTGCCCCAGTTTTTGGCCGATCAGGGCCAGCCGGATATACTCCCGGTCCTTGTAACCGTTGCACACAATCACCGATCCGGGCTGGCGGGACAGCGCCAGCACCACCATCAGTTCCGGCTTGCTGCCCGCTTCAAGGCCGATCTGGTTGTTACTGGCCGCCGGTTGTGCACTTAGAAGCTCTTCCACGACCCGGCGTTGCTGGTTGACCTTGATGGGATAAACCGCGGTGTAATGGCCCTGGTACTGCTGCTCGGCGGATACCCGGTTGAAGGCATCGCACAGGGTGTTGACCCGGTCATGAAGGATATCGGTGAAGCGCACCAGCACCGGCAGCTGGATGCCCCGGTCGGTCAGCGAATGGGCCAGCTCTGGCAGGCTGATGCTGTGCTTGCCGCGGCCCCGGTCCGGTCGAATCTGCACATCGCCGTCCTCGCTGACGCCGATGTATCCGTCGCTCCAGTGGGCGATGTTATACACCTCTTGGGCTGTGACTGTGCCGGATTCGCTCATAATGCTTTTACCTGTTCTGTGGCCGGGCCGTTATTCGCCGGAAACTGGCGCTTATTGTAGGGATTCGGGGGCGTTGTCGAAAGAACTGTTGAACCCGACCATACCTGCAAGATGGCAGATTTCCACTGCCCGGAGCTTTAGCTGCGGGCACAGGGCACCTACAATACCGTGATCATTAAGAACGAGCATCGCTAACGCGCTCATCGCCTTTCGGAGAAATACCATGACAGAACTGAACGACGGTTGGTTTACAGAGGTCTTCCAGGACCACGGAACGGCCTTTTCGCTCAAGGTGAAGAAAAAACTTCATGAGGAGCAGACCGGTTTCCAGAAACTGGAAATCTGGGAGACCGAGACCTTTGGCAACCTGATGGTTCTGGATGGCTGCGTGATGCTCACCAGCCGCGATAATTTTCTTTACCACGAAATGATGACTCACCCTGCACTGTTTACCCACCGCGACCCCAGGAAAGTCGCCATCGTTGGTGGCGGTGACTGCGGCACTTTGAAAGAAGTCCTCAAGCATCCGGGGGTGGAGGAAGCCTGGCAGGTAGAGATCGACGAGCGGGTGACACGGGTGTCCGAGGAATACTTCCCCGAATTGTGCGAATCCAACACCGACCCTCGGGCCAACTTCTTCTTTGGCGACGGTATCCAGTGGATACGGGACATTGCGCCGGACAGTCTCGATATCATTATCATCGACAGTACTGACCCGGTTGGCCCCGCCGAAGGCCTGTTCGCCCTGGATTTCTATCGTGACTGCATGCTGGCCCTGCGGGACGGCGGCATTATCGTGCAACAGAGCGAATCGCCCCTGCTACACACCAACACCATCATCAAGAACATCCATGATGATATGAAAAAGGCCGGATTCGACCATGTTCGTACGCTGCCGTTCCCTCAGCCGGTCTATCCAACAGGCTGGTGGAGCTGCACCATGGCTGGCAAGGAAAAGCCGGTGGTGTACTTCCGGGAGGAAGATGCGGACCAGCGCCCGTTTGTGACCCGTTATTACAATGCCGATATCCACCGGGGTGCACTGGCGATGCCGCAGTTTATGGTGGATGTGCTGGAAGACGAGGTTATGTCCAGCGAGCGTTGAAGAAGAAAAAAAAGGGGCGCCATCTGGCGCCCCTTTTTGTTTGAGTAGTCAGCCGGTATTACTTGGCGCTGACAAACTCCGGGTAGGCTTCCATGCCGCACTCGGCAACGTCCACACCCTCGTACTCGATTTCTTCGCTGACGCGCAGGCCCATGACGGCCTTGATGATGCCCCAGACGATCAGGCTGGTGACGAAAACCCAGACGAAGATGGTCAGCATGCCGACCAGCTGTCCCATGAAGGTTGCGTCAGCGTCGGACAGCAGTACTGCGAAGATACCCCAGATACCGACCACACCGTGGACAGAGATCGCGCCGACTGGATCGTCAATGCGGATCTTATCCAGGAACACGATGGAGAACACAACGATTACACCACCGATGGCACCGATGATGGTGGCCAGCAGAGGTGAAGGGTCGGCAGGTTCAGCAGTGATGGCTACCAGACCAGCCAAAGCGCCGTTCAGGGCCATGGTCAGGTCAGCCTTGCCGAACATGATGCGGGCAACCAGCAGAGCTGCAATCAGGCCACCGGAAGCGGCTGCGTTGGTGTTCAGGAATACGTTGGCCACTTCGTTGGCTACACCGATGCCACCCAGTTTCAGGGTAGAACCGCCGTTGAAGCCGAACCAGCCCATCCACAGAATGAACATACCGAGGGTCGCCAGGGGCAGGTTTGCACCCGGGAAGGCCTTGATCTGGCCATTCGCGCCATATTTGCCTTTACGCGAACCCAGCAGGAGTACACCAGCCAGGGCAGCGGCAGCGCCGGCCATGTGAACGATACCGGAACCGGCATAGTCGCTGTAGCTCAGTTCATAGATTCCGAAAACCGCGTCGCCGTTCCAGGTCCATGCGCCTTGCATCGGATAGATGAAGCCGGTCATGACCACTGCGAAGATCAGGAAAGCCCAGAGCTTCATGCGCTCTGCAACAGCACCGGAGACGATGGACATGGCAGTTGCCACGAACACGACCTGGAAGAAGAAGTCAGAGGCGCCGCTGTACTCGCCCATGTCACCGAAGCCAGCTTCGGCCGAGGCGGCCAGAATGCCTGCAACAGCTGCTTCGTCCATGCCGGCAACGGTAGTGATGCCACTCAGGAAGATGCCGCCGCCGTACATGATGTCGTAGCCGCAGATGAGGTACATGGTACAAGCGATTGCGAACAGGGCGACGTTCTTGGTCAGGATTTCAGTGGTGTTTTTCGCACGGACAAGTCCGGCTTCCAGCATGGCGAAACCCGCGGCCATCCACATGACCAGAGCACCGCAAATCAGGAAGTAGAACGTATCCATTGCGTACTGCAATTCAAAAATATAATTGAGATTACTTTCCATTGGTAAGCCCTCCGCACGAGGCTAATCTTTTGGCGTTAAAATTTTTGCGTTGGCTGGTTCTGACCGTGCTACCGGATCAGACGGCCTCTTCGCCCGTCTCGCCAGTCCGGATCCGGATGGCCTGTTCCAGTTCGGTCACGAAAATTTTGCCGTCGCCGATCTTGCCGGTGTTGGCGGCTTTGGTGATGGACTCGATGACCTGGTCCAGAAGATTTTCGCCAATGGCGACTTCAACCTTCACTTTCGGCAGGAAGTCCACCACGTATTCTGCGCCCCGGTAGAGCTCTGTGTGGCCTTTCTGGCGACCGAAGCCTTTGACTTCAGTGACCGTTACGCCTTGTACGCCAATCTCGGATAGTGCCTCACGGACATCATCCAACTTGAAAGGCTTGATGATCGCTGTCACAAGTTTCATGGGTTTCTCCTTGGTAAAGCCGTCTCAAAAGTCAGGATTCTTCGGGTCCCTTGTATTGAGTTCGGGATGCTGCCACCTCGCACACCAATTGTGCGGATTGCGTACAAGGCTTTTAGCATCGTGTGTGCCAACGCAAAAAAAATCTTAAATATCAGTTATATAGCAATACACTGATCCAAAATGGACCGTTCTGGTGCACCAAAACAGCGCCACAGGGGGGCGAATGAACCAAAATAATGCACAGGCTCTGTACGCGCCTCGTCTCCCCTGAATCGCCATTATAGGGTGTACCGCCCCCAGTATGGCAGGGGTCACGGTGTGATACACTTCCAGGTCATTATTCCGAGTTATTAACGAGGTGTCTTGTGAAAGGTCCCCAGGATTTTTTTAACCAGTTGCAGGGGCAGTTTGGCCAGTTTGTTCCGGATATGGCGCGTGCGGCGCGCGAGGACTTCGAGGCGCAGGCCAGGGCCACGGTGATGACCGTGCTGTCCAGACTGGAACTGGTCACCCGGGAAGAGTTTGATGCCCAGCAGGCCGTCCTGATGAAGACCCGTGAAAAAGTGGAAGCGCTGGAGAAGCGGGTAGAAGTCCTTGAAAAAGCATCATCTGCTGACGACAGCGCGTCGCCAGCGAGTTAAGCAGAGTGCCGACTGCAGGGTGTCAGTGGCTTTTGCCGGTCAGCCCCATGCAGTTGGCATAGAATGTGGTGGTTGCCGGCCAGTCCGAAAAGATACCGATAACGCCGACATCTTTTGCAAGCACGTCAATGACCTCAAGCATATCCCCATCATTGTCGATGGCGTCTGATACTGTCTGGTAATACCAGCCTCCGCCCTCGGCCAGGGGGCCGCTGCGCTCCACAGTCCAGGCAATCATGTCGAGGCCGGCTTTGCGGGCATTCTGCGCGTAGTCTGAGGGGACAATGTCACCGTTCTGGCCGGGCGCCAGCATCTTCCAGAGTGCCGGGGCAATAATATTCACGCCACGGCTTTTCAGTTCTTCCATGTGGGCCAGTGAACTGTTGGCGGGCGTGGGGGCCGCCTCATCCAGGAACACCGCCTGCTCGCCAAAGCGAGGCGTCTGATTCACCCAGAACAGAACATCCTCAAGATTGAAAGACTGAGGCCAGACATGCCCGGGTTTCACGCCGGCATCCACATAATCCTGGATCATCTGGCGGGCGTAGTCCTGCTGGCTGTATTCGCCCTCGAAGGGCATCTTCACCACAGGCGATTTCAGCTCCGGGGTGAATTTCACGCCCAGTTCCTGGAATAGCTCAATGCTTTCCCTATGGGTCATCAACGTGCCACGGCTGGCGTACAGGTCCGTGCGCCAGTCCGCTGTTCCGCCCAGGTATTCCTGTGGCGTTGTCGCCATGGGATCAAATGCATCCATCTTGCCCTCGAGGCTTCTGAATTCCGCCAGGGTGATGTCGCTGGTTCGGCATTCTGCCTTTGCTGGCGTGCCGGTGGCCGGGTCGGCGGGAACGAAGGGCTGGGTGCACTTGGCGTTCAGTTGCGGCACCGTCACGATATTGGTGGTGGTGTGAAGGTCATTCTGGGCGTGGCGGCAGACCAGTTCCCGGTCTTTGGTGAAGGCAACATCACACTCGACAATGCCAGCGCCCATGCGTGCGGCGGCGATATAGGATTCCCGGGTGTGTTCAGGGAACTGAAGGGGTGCGCCACGATGGCCAATAGAGAAGTCCGCGGCCTTGACGTTGCGGATGTCGCAGGCCTGCAACCGGGTTTTCAGCGGGCTTTCGTCCATATCCGCCACCAGCCAGAACGGCCGCGGCCCGAGCTGCACAGATTCCATCTCCAGAGAGGCCTGGGCTGCGTTAACCGCTGTCCAGGCGGACATCAGGGTGAGTAGGCCGCAGAGGGCACTCAGAAATGTTCGAAAATTCATAACCGGCTCCTTGTGGATTGAATCATACATCCCCTACAGCATCCCTGCCTCGGATGACCATTGGATGACGGAGATCAGGGGCAGCGGATTTCACCTCTGAACGGCGCTGCACCAGTTGCACATTCGCTCCGGCCAGACATAATGGGGCCCTGTTTATTACCTGAAACCATGGAAGGTTGTCATGTTAGCTGTCGTTCATACCCGCGCCTGCGTGGGCGTTTCCGCGCCGTCGGTGACGGTGGAAGTGCATCTGTCCGGCGGCTTGCCGGCGCTTTCAATTGTTGGCCTGCCAGAAACCGGCGTGCGGGAGAGCCGCGAGCGGGTGCGAAGCGCGCTGCTGAATTCCGGCTTCGAGTTCCCTGCCAAGCGCATCACCATCAATCTTGCCCCTGCGGATCTACCCAAGGAAGGCGGACGTTTCGATCTGCCCATCGCCCTGGGGATTCTGGCGGCCTCCGGGCAGATACCTCCAGAAAGCCTGAGGTCGGTAGAGTGCCTCGGCGAACTGTCGCTGGACGGCGCCTTGCGGCCGTTAAAAGGCGTTCTACCGGCGGTGATCGCGGCCCGCAAGGAAAACCGGCAGTTGCTGATTCCCCTGGCCAATGCCGATGAGGCCGCCCTGGCGAGCGAGGATGACGTGTTTGCTGCCAGTCATCTGCTGGCGATCTGCGAGCATCTCGCTGACCGCGCCCGACTGTCTCCGGTGGCGCCGGTAACGTTTGATGATCGCCCCGCCGAAGCGCCTGATCTTGAAGACGTCCGTGGCCAGCAAGTGCCAAGGCGGGCGCTGGAAGTGGCCGCTGCAGGCGCTCATAATCTGTTGATGTTTGGACCGCCGGGCACCGGTAAAAGCATGCTCGCCAGCCGGTTGCCGGGCATTCTCCCACCTCTGACCAACGAGGCCATGCTGGATGTGGCCAGTATCTATTCGGTCGCCGGCCTGGCGGTGCCCGAGGGCAACTGGCACTGCCCGCCATATCGTGCACCACACCACACCGCTTCCTCCGTGGCCATGGTGGGTGGGGGCGGCAGCCCGAGGCCCGGAGAAATTTCCCTGGCGCACCGGGGCGTGCTGTTTCTGGATGAGTTGCCGGAGTTTGGCCGTCGGGTCCTGGAGGTGCTGCGCGAACCCATGGAAAGCGGCGAGATCGCCATTAGCCGGGCCGCCCGCCAGGTGACTTTCCCGGCCCGGTTTCAGGTGGTGGCGGCCATGAACCCCTGTCCCTGTGGTTATCTGGGGCATCCGTCAGTGGAATGCCAGTGCACGCCCCAGCAGGTGATCCGTTACCGTGCCAAGGTGTCCGGCCCGCTGTTGGACCGTTTTGACCTGCATGTGGAGGTGCCGGTGCAGAGTGCCCGGCTACTGATGACCTCTGCCAGCGACAGCGAAAGCAGTGCATCGGTGCGTCAGCGGGTCAATCAGGCTCGTGACCGTCAGAACCACCGGGGCACGGTGAATGCCATGCTTGGCGGTCGGGAGCTGGACCGTCACTGCAAACTGGACAGCGCCAGCGAAGCGCTGGTGACCGGCGCCATGGAGCGCCTGGGGCTGTCGGCCCGGGCCCTACACAGGATTTTGAGGGTCGCCCGGACGCTGGCGGACCTGGAAGACGCGGACGGGGTCGCACAGACCCATCTTGTGGAGGCCCTGGGCTACCGAAAACTGGATCGGCAGCAGTCCCGTAATGCTCAGGTGTCCGTATAGATCTGATAAACTTGTCGTCAAACGAATAAACCAAGCCTTTTTACGGCGGTTGAGGACATCCGATGAGCGAACAGAATCACGATTCCGGCGATTCACCGGTCACCACCCGCAAGGGTGTGCGCAGTTTTGTGCTGCGCCAAGGCAGAATGACGGAAGGTCAGAAAAAAGCCTACGAGCGGAACTGGCCCAAATACGGCCTGACCCGCGAACAGGGCATGATCGACCCGCGGGAAATCTTTGGACGGGACAACATGCTCAACCTTGAGATCGGGTTTGGCATGGGCCAGTCCCTGGCGGATATGGCAGAAGCCGCGCCGGAGCAGGATTTTATTGGCGTTGAGGTCCATCTGCCCGGTGTTGGTGCGTTGCTCAAAGAAGTGGAAGATCGTGGCCTGGAGAATGTGCGGGTCTACGCCATTGATGCCAACGACGTAGTGGATCTGTGTCTGCCGGATGCGGCGGTGGACCGGGTGATGGTCTTTTTCCCGGACCCATGGCCGAAGAAAAAACACCACAAGCGTCGCCTGGTGCAGCACGATTTTGTCCAGCGCCTGCGCCATAAACTCAGGGTCGGCGGTGTGCTACACCTGGCCACCGACTGGGAAAACTATGCTGAGCACATGATGGAAATCATGGCTGAATCTGAAGGGTTTGAAAACGCCGTAGAGCCGGGGGCATTCGCGCCACGTCCGGATGAGCGACCCATGACCAAATTCGAGAAGCGGGGCGAGAATCTGGGCCACGGAGTCTGGGATCTGCTGTTCTATCGGACCAACTGAGGTGAGTCCGAGCCCGATCTGACCTGGATGGGGTCATTGGTGTGACAGCGGATGACGTCTGGCGGCCCTGAGAATGACCAGCCCCGCCAGGCCGAGTATCAGCCCGGTGAACTTGGCCAATGCAAACAGTGTGGCGGCCATGCTCAGTGAATCGCTGGGCGAATCCAGATTATTCAGCAGCAGAATGTTCTCCACTACGTCACTGGCGCCGGCGGCAATAAAAAGCCCCCGCACCCATCGTGAGACGGTACGCTCCCGCACACCGGGCCGGTCGCGGGAGAGGTATCTGGTCAGCAAAAGCAGTGTGGCAACGTAAGCCGCTGCAAAGGCAAAATCCAGCCACAGCGACGCCCTTGCCGAGGAAATCCCGTCGTTATCCCAGCTCGCCAGTATTTCTGCGGCGTGATCCTGAGTACCCGCCATTTCAAAACTGACGATCCCTTTCGGGGCAACGTTGGTCTGCAGGGGCTCGTTAATGACCAGCAGGGCGATAAAGAGGATCAGGGATACCAGAAGGCTGAGGGTCAGGGCTTTCGGGAAGTCGTGTCCGGGCATTGCCATTATAAAAAACGCTCCAGCAGGCTGTTCAGATAGCGCTGGCCGAGTTCCGTGGTCTGGAGACGGTCCCGCATCATCAGGCGATCCTTTCGCAATGATTCAAGTTTTACCTCAACCACGCTCAGCGGTAAACCTGTACGTTCTGTGAACAGACTTTCTGGCACACCGCCAGAGAGCCGGAGTGCATTCATCATGAACTCCAACGGAAGCTCTTCGGTCTCAATCTGCTGTTGGCCTGCCGTGCGGCTGCCAATCCGGTTCAGATAGGCCTCAGGCTGGCGGGTTTTCCAGAAACGCCGGACCTGGCCGTCCGGCAGCGTGACTTTACCATGGGCGCCCGCCCCCAGAGCGAGATAATCGCCGAAGGTCCAGTAGTTCAGGTTGTGGCGGGAAGCCGCGCCCGGCTGGCTCCAGGCCGAGACTTCATAGTCGCTGTAGCCCTGGCTTCGCAGAAGTTCCGCTCCACGGCAGTAGATCTCCCAGAGCCGGTCGTCATCGGGAAGATCGGGCGGGCGGCTGTAGAACTCGGTATTGGGCTCCAGTGTAAGCTGGTACCACGACAGATGCGGCGGCGCCCAGGCGATGGCGGCCTCCAGGTCGGCCACGGCATCCTCCGGGGTCTGGTCCGGCAGGCCATGCATCAGGTCCAGATTGAAATTGTCGAAACCCGCCTTACGCGCCGCCTCGATGGCCCGGTGGGCGGCGGTGTCGTCGTGGATTCGCCCCAGGGCTTCCAGCTGCCGGGGCTGGAAGCTCTGTATCCCCAGGGATAGCCGGTTGATACCGGCAGCGCGAAAGCCGTTGAAGCGCTCCTCCTCGACGGTGCCCGGGTTGGCCTCCAGGGTAATCTCCGCATCACCGGCGAAGGACAGGTGGCGGCTCAGACCTTCAAACAGCCGGTAATAGAAATCTGGTGACATCAGCGATGGTGTGCCGCCGCCAATGAAGACGGTCTGGATCGGACGATCCTGAATCAGCTGCTGGTCCTGCTCCAGGTCTTCCAGCAGGGCCTGCAGGTAGGCCTGTTCCGGGATGTCGCCGGTCAGTGCGTGGGAGTTGAAATCACAGTAGGGGCATTTCTTGACGCACCATGGCATGTGCAGGTAAAGACTGAGAGGCGGTGAGGATTGCTGGCTCAACGTGCCCCCAGCTGCTCAAGCAGAAGGCTCAGTGCGCGGCCACGGTGGCTGATCTCCGCCTTTTGCTCCCGGCTGAGCTCAGCGGCGCTGGTCCCGGTTTCTGGTGCCAGAAATACCGGGTCGTAGCCAAATCCACCCTCGCCCCGGGGCTGTTCCAGGATCCGGCCGGGCCAGCAGCCATGGCAGATAATGGGCGTCGGGTCGTCGGCGTGTCGCAGGTAGACCAGCACGCAGTGGAACTGGGCGGTTCGATCTTCAGGTGAAACGTCTTTCAGTGCTACCAGCAGGGCGTCGACGTTATCCTGATCCGTGGCCGAGTCCCCGGCAAAGCGAGCCGAGCGCACGCCGGGCCGGCCGCCGAGGGCATCAACTGCCAGTCCGGAGTCATCCGCCAGGGCGGGCAGCCCGGTTACTCTTGAGGCATGACGTGCCTTGAGAATGGCATTTTCCACGAAGGTAACGGCAGGCTCTTCTGCCTCTCCGACTCCTAGCTCACCCTGAGCCACGGGTTTCAGGTTGAGGGGGGCGAGCAGGCCTTCCAGTTCGGCGATCTTGCCACGGTTGTTGCTGGCGATTACCAGTCGCTTTTCTTCAGTCATCATCAGTCGTTAAACAGCGTATGGGTAAAACGAACTGCCAGTTCGTCTTGCGAGCCGGTGGGCCGAGCGGTGATCTGAAAGGTCATCAGTTCGGCGCTGGGGTACTGATACTGGGCGATGAAGTAGATGGACTCACCCTCCTGAATCCGCCGAAACGCCAGAAAACTGGGTTGCTGGACGTTATTCAGTACCTTGCCTTCAACCTGCCCGGACACGGTAACCTGCTCTCCCTCGCCATCGCTACTGAGGATAACGATGTTGACGACACCAATGCCCTTGCTTCGGCTGAGGTTGTTTTCCTTGGCGATTTCGGGTGTCAGAAACGTGCTGGGAAGGACACTCCACTGCACGGTGTAGTCGCCGAAATCCTTCGACCCGGCCTGACTGGCGCAGCTGATCAACATCAGCGTCAGCGCAGTTATCAGTGGGCGGAATCTGGCTAGGTTCATGATGACTCTCCTTATGGCTTACCCGTTTTTGCGGGTGATCCGGTAAATGGCAATCTGTCCCAACATATTAGGCCAAAGGCGGCTAAGCCAGCGATCCTGATGTTCGCCGTCCACCACCGTCCGGTTCAGGATCTGGAAGTCCTTGCGGTAGCACAGGGCTTCAAAATCCTTGAAGGTGCACAGGTGTATGTTCGGGGTGTTGTACCATTTATACGGTAGAGTTTCAGATTCGGGCATGCGACCCCTACGCATCAGATACCAGCGTAGTTTCCAGTAAGCAAAGTTGGGGAAAGTGACAATGCCCTCCCGGCCGACTCTCATCATTTCATCCAGCACCACATCGGGGCGACGGACGGCCTGTAGCGCCTGGGTCATCAGCACGGTGTCAAAGGTGTGGTCCTCAAAATTGCCCAGCCCCTGGGTGTCCAGGTTCTGCTCGATCACCGACACGCCACGGCTCATGCAGCTGGTGATGTGGTCGGGATTAATTTCCAGACCGAAACCGGTGGCCTGTTTTTCCCGCTGGAGGTAGTCGAGCAGGGTGCCGTCGCCACAACCCAGGTCCAGCACGTGGCTACCGGAGTTAATCCATTGTTCGATGATCCGCAGGTCCGTTCTCATGCGCCCACCTCCCGTGCAACCCGGTCCATATAGGCATGGAAAATGGCGGTATAGCGGGGCGTGGGGATCAGAAACGCATCATGCCCCCAGGGCGCATCGATTTCGGCGTAGCTGACCTTTCTTCGGGCGGCAATCATGGCATTGACCAGCTCTTCCGAGCGGGCCGGTGTGAAACGCCAGTCGGTGCTGAAAGAGAGTACCAGGAATTCGCAGCGCGCTTGCATAAGCGCCTTTGCCAGGTCGTCGCCATGCTCATAGGCGGGGTCGAAGTAGTCCAGTGCCCGGGTCATCAGCAGGTAGGTGTTGGCGTCGAAACTTTCGGAGAAGCGCTCGCCCTGATACCTCAGATAGCTCTCAACCTGAAATTCGGCGTCATAGCCGAACTTGTAGGCCTGATCCCGCAACTCGCGGCCGAATTTCTCGCCCATGGAGGCATCCGACAGATAGGTGATGTGGCCCACCATGCGGGCAAGCATCAGGCCACGACGGGGCAGGGTGTTGTGCTCGTAATAATGGCCATCGTGGAACTCCTGGTCCGAGGTGATGGCCTGCCGGGCCACTTCGTTGAAAGCGATGTTTTGAGCACTGAGCCGGGGCGTTGAGGCAATCACCACCGCATGTCGGATGCGGTCCGGGTAGTCCAGGCTCCACTGAAGCGCCTGCATGCCGCCGAGTGAGCCGCCGACGACGGCGGCCCAGCATTTAATGCCTAGCCGGTCGGCCAGCAGCGCCTGGGATTGTACCCAGTCCTGTACCGTAATCACGGGAAAATCCGGGCCGTAGGGTTTGCCGGTTTCGGGGTTGACGGTGCAGGGGCCGGTGCTGCCGTGGCAGCCCCCGAGGTTGTTGACGCTAACCACAAAAAAACGGTTGGTGTCGATGGGTTTGCCGGGGCCTATGCAGCTATCCCACCAGCCCGGCTTGCGTTCATCGGTGCTGTGGTAGCCGGCGGCGTGGTGATGGCCGCTAAGGGCATGGCAGATCAGTACGGCGTTGCTGGCATCGTCATTCAGGGTGCCATAGGTCTCATACACCAGGTCGTACTGATCCAGCGTCCGATTGCACGCCAGGGTAATGGGCGTGTCGAAATGCAGTGTCTGCGGGGTGACAATCCCGACAGAATCCGTTGGCAGGGATTCGGGCATGGGCGCGACAGGTTCCTGGTCCGGTCCATCAACTAAGGAAGAGCATTGGCGGCAACGGGCAGCCCCTTTGCCAGCACAGGAGTTTAAAGCCCGCCACTCAAGGCTGCAACCGCCGTTGCTGGCGATCAGCCTGGTGGTCAGAGCGCGCCGGAAATATTGACGACTTTCTGCTGGATCATGGTCGGGGCGGGTTTGCGGATCTGCTTGTGCATGGTATCCGCAAGTTCAAGCTGTCGCTTGAGGTCGGTGATGGTGTTCTGCAGGCGTTCACGCTCCGCCCGGCCGTCCCGGTCGTTGCGAACCATGTCGCGCAGACGTCGGATCTGGTGCTCCAGCAACTGCTTCTGTTCCATGGAGTACTGCATGATCGGCAGCATGGCTTCCGATGGCCATCGCTCCACATCGTTGCGAACCCGCTGGTGTAGCGTGCGGGCTTCGCTGACCATGACATTGAAAAAGCGTTTTACCAGCACTGACTGTTCGGTTAGCAGGTTGGTGGGGCTTATGCGGAAGCGCCGTGCCTTCTTGCGAAGTTCCCGCACGGCAATAACGTGTCTCCCGGAACGGAGTGGGATCGGCTCGAGGTGTCTGGCGCGAGTGTCTTCGTTATACCGGCGATAGATCGCGCTGACCATCTTCTCGGCCAGGCGGCCTTCGCTCATAAGGTTGCTCAGGTCGCCTTCCAGCAGCTCGAAGAAATGCTCCATGCTGCGGTTCATGCCGGCAGTGGTCCAACTGCTGGACATCTGACGGCGAATGGTTTCCGCGTGCTTCTCAAAGCGCTCTTCGTTAACGAACTCCTTCAGGGTTTCACCCTGTGAATCCATCAGCCGGCGGCTTGAACGCAGGGTGATCAACTTCTTGTAATAGAAGTCGTAGTCGCGCTGGGCGCGGTCGGCGAGCAGTCGCAGCGCCTTTTTGTCCACGGTGACGCCTGAGCAGGCCTGCATTTCTTCTTTCAGCGCATCCAGCCGACTCTGCATCGCGGCCTGGCTATTCTGCAGCATGCCCAGTAGATCGTTGATCAGGCTCTGGGTGATCAACTGCTCTTTGTGCATCAATATGCGCTGGATAATAAGCTGCTCCAGCTGGGCGAGGTTGGATCGTTGCAGCAGAGCTTCGTCTTTTCGGACCCGCGCCGTCAGCCCCTGCTTGGCGGACAAAGGAATGACGTCCTTTTCCCGCATGCCCAGGTGGTCTGCGGTATAGCTTCGGATGCGGTCGATGGCGTCATTGGTGTACTTATCGCCCTGTAGATCGTCCCATAGCACGTCGATTTTGTTCAGCACCGCGAAGCGTCCGGCGCGATGGTCGGCATGCTCGGTGTCGATATGATCCTTCCAGATGGTCATATCGCTGGCGGTCACACCGGTGTCGGCGCTGAGCAGGAATACGATGGCGTGTGCGCGGGGCAGCATGCTGATGGTCAGCTCCGGCTCTGAACCGAGGGCATTCAGGCCGGGTGTGTCCAGAATGCGCAGGCCTCGCTCGAAAAGCGGATGGCGAATGCTGATCTGGGCGTTACGCCAGGCGGGAATCAGCACCTGTCCGGGCTGTCCCCTATCGCTTTCAAGCATGCTTTCATCGAAGCCGAGTGCCCGTGCTTCGGAAGGAGGCACACTCTTGACCCGGGCAACTTCGGCGAGAACTTCCCGCATGACTTCCGGGTCGCGCTCGTCCAGTTCGTGTTTGACCCAGCGTTCAGGTTGCTTGCGCAGTTGCTGCAGGGAAAGCTCGCCGGTCCGGGTTTCGATGGGCAGCAGGAGGAGGTAGTTGCTGTTGCTGTTGCGATCAAAAAACAGCTCGGTGGGGCACATGGTGGTCCGCCCCGCCTGGGACGGCAGCATGCGCTGGCCGTACTCCGAGAAAAACAGGGCGTTGATGAGCTCGGTTTTGCCCCGGGAATATTCCCCCACAAAGGCTATGGTCAGTTCGTCTTCTACCAGCAACTCCAGGCCGTTGCGAATGCGCGTGCTGATATCGTCCGAGAAAAGGTTGTTGTCCTGGAGCCACAGGCGATAACGACCGATCTGGCGTATCAGTTCTTTTTTCCAGCCGTGATAGGCCTCGACCTGTTGGGACAGAGTGCCCTGGAAGGTGCCAGTGTATGGGCCGTGAGTGTTCATTGGAGAATCCTTCTGCGCGACTTGCGGGCGACGACAACGATCCCTGAAACCAGTAACCGGTAAAAGAGTGATTCAAATATAGCTAAGGTTACGGGAGTTTCATGAAAAGTCGCGCGTGGCTCTGTAACAAAGTGTTTTTTTGCGAGCCACTCTACATTTTTGTTACATACCTGCCAAAGCGCCCATGCCCGCACTGCGCTGCAGATTGTCGATGACCACCTGCAACACGTTGAGGATCAGGAACACGATAATAGGCGACAGATCCAGGCCGCCCATGGAGGGCATCACGTTGCGAACCGGCCGCATGATCGGCTCGGTGACCTGCGCCACCAGCTGGATAGCGGGATGACTGCTTTGCGGTGCAATCCAGCTGACCACCACCACGGCGATCACCGACCAGAAGTAGATGGTCACGATCAGGTCCAGCACGTTCAGTACTGACCAGGTCAGCAGTGAAAGCGGGTTGACGCTGGGGATGCCGCCGTTCAACGCGATGAGAATCAGGAAAAAGGTAATGCCCTGAATGATCACCGCCAGCACCAGGGAGGCGCCGTCGATGCCGCCCCAGCCCGGGATGATTTTTCTCAAGGGGCGCAGCAGGGGGTTAGTCGCCTTCACCGCAAACTGGGTTATGGGATTATAGAAATCGGCCCGGGCAAGCTGGAGCAGAAATCTGAGCAGTACGATGGTCAGGTAAAAGCTGGAAGCTATAAGCAGGATGGTGATCAGAACGTCGGCCAGCATGGGGCTGTGTCTCCCGTTTATCTATGACTGTTTGTCTGCAGCGCTACTGTTTGGCCGCAAGTTCTTTCGACATCTCGCCGGAACGGTTGTAGGCCGCCGAGTAGGCTTTTTTCACCAGCTCGCGCAGGCCGCCTTCCTCGAAGGTGTTAATAGCCTGTTCAGTGGTGCCTCCTGGGGACATCACGTTACGTTTGAGCTGCCCCGGGTCGTGTTCGCTGCGCCCGGCCATTTCTGCAGCGCCGGCCATGGTCTGGATCGCCAGTTCCCGCGCGGTCTTGCCGGGAATGCCAGCCTCGGTAGCCGCCTCTTCCAGGGCCTCAAGCATCAGGAAAAAATAGGCCGGGCCACTGCCGGAAAGCGCCGTCACAGCGTGAAGCAGGGATTCGTCATCCACCCAGAGTGCCGAGCCGATGCTGTTGAACACCGACTCCACCATGGCTTTCTGTTTGTCTTTCACCTGATCATTGGCATAGAGGCCCGCAGCACCCTTGCCGACGAGCGACGGCGTGTTGGGCATGACCCGCACCATGGGCATGCCGCCGCCCAGCCATTCGTCCAGAGTGGTGGCTTCGAGGCCTGCGGCAATGGACACCATCAGCGGCCGCGTGTTCTGCACAACCGGAGCAATATCGACGCAGACGTCCCTCATGACCTGGGGCTTCACCGCCAGCACCACCATGTCTGCCTGTTGGGCGCAGTGACGGTTGTCGGTGGTAATGCTGACTCCGAACTGTTTGCGGATTGACTGCAGATGACCGTCATCCGGGGCGCTCACCCAGATATTGGCTGCATTGAAACCGCTCTCCAGCATGCCACCGATAATGGCGCTGGCCATATTGCCTGCGCCGATAAACGAAATGGTTGGTGATGTGCTCAAGATTCACTCCCGCTTATGATCGAAAGCGGCCCTTGGCCGCATTGAACTGGATGATAACAGGAACAGAGCTCGCGGGCTTGCCACGGGCCAAGAACCAGCACCTGCTAGTCCCTCGCGCCAAAAACCGCGGTGCCTACCCTGACCCAGGTGGCGCCAGCCTCGATCGCCAGCTCCAGGTCCGCGGACATGCCCATGGACAGCGTGTCCAGGTCGTCGCTTCCCGGATTGTCCCTGCGCAGGGCCGCAAGCGCATCCGCGAGCCGGTCGAAGCTGGCTCTCAGGTCCGCCTCCGGCTGGTCCGGGTCCGGAATTGCCATCAGCCCCCGCAGGCGGATATTGGGCAGTGCCAGGCATTCCCGCGCCAGATCGGGCAACTCGGCCAGCACACAGCCCGATTTGCTGTCTTCCTCATTAATATTGACCTGAAGGCAGAGATTCAAGGGTGGCAATGAATCGGGCCGTTGCTCGCTGAGCCTACGGGCAATTTTAAGCCGGTCGACGCTGTGCACCCAGTGGAAGGCCTCGGCAATCTGTCGGGTCTTGTTGGACTGGATGGGGCCGATAAAATGCCATTCCAGATCTGGCAGGTCAGCCAACGCGTCGATCTTCTCCAGCGCTTCCTGCAGGTAGTTCTCACCAAAGGCATTCTGGCCGGCCGAGTGGGCCTCACGAAGATCACTGGCAGGGCGGGTCTTGCTCACTGCAAGAAGCTTCACTGAACCGGGCTTGCGGCCCGCGTCCATTGTTGCTTTTTGTATGCGTCGGGTTACGGTCCCCACGTTGTCTGCTATGCTGCTCATTGTGCGATTCCGCCGATGCCGCTGTGCCTCAGATTGGGTGACACGTTACCCCCAGGTTACTGAAATGCCAAGTGAAGGCAGCGAAGCACAGGTGCCGTCACAGGCGGAAATCAGGATAGAAGAATAATGCCTTCCGAGGACCTCTATGGATATTACTGAACTGCTTGCCTTCTCAGCGAAACAGGGTGCGTCTGACCTTCACCTGTCTGCTGGCCTTCCCCCGATGATACGGGTTGATGGCGATGTCCGCCGTATCAATCTGCCGCCGATGGAGCACAAGGAAGTCCACGGTCTGATTTACGACATCATGAACGACAAGCAGCGCAAGGACTACGAGGAATTCCTGGAGACGGACTTTTCATTCGAAGTGCCCGGCGTGGCCCGCTTCCGTGTTAACGCATTCAACCAGAACCGGGGCGCCGGCGGGGTTTTCCGTACCATCCCCTCCAAGGTTCTGACCATGGAAGACCTGGGTATGGGGCAGGTGTTCAAGGATATCGCTTCCGTTCCCCGCGGTCTGGTTCTGGTAACTGGCCCGACCGGTTCGGGCAAGTCCACTACTCTGGCGGCGATGATCGACTACATCAACGACAGTCGTTACGAGCATATCCTCACGATTGAGGATCCGATCGAATTTGTTCACGAATCGAAGAAATGCCTGATGAACCAGCGGGAGGTTCATCGCGATACCCTGGGCTTCAACGAAGCCCTGCGGTCGGCACTGCGGGAAGACCCGGATATCATCCTGGTGGGCGAGCTCCGTGACCTGGAAACCATCCGCCTGGCTCTGACGGCCGCGGAAACCGGCCACCTGGTGTTCGGCACCCTGCACACCACCTCGGCGGCCAAAACCATCGACCGTGTGGTCGACGTGTTCCCGGCCCAGGAGAAGTCCATGGTGCGCTCGATGCTCTCCGAATCCCTGCAGGCGGTTATCTCCCAGACGCTGATGAAGAAAATGGGCGGTGGCCGAATTGCAGCTCACGAAATCATGATTGGTACCTCCGCCATCCGGAACCTGATCCGCGAAGACAAGATTGCCCAGATGTATTCGGCGATACAGACAGGTGGTTCGCTGGGCATGCAGACGCTGGACCAGTGTCTGGAGAAGCTGCTGAAGAAGGGCCTAATCTCCCGCGAAGCGGCGAGGATCAAAGCGAAGATGCCGGACAATTTCTAAGAGCCTGGAGAAGGCACGGGGCGGGCAGTCCCTCCGGGGCACGCTGAGAACAAAAGAACAGGTGGCAATATGGATTTTGATAAGTTACTGCGTTTGATGGTCGAGAAGGGCGGTTCGGATCTGTTTATTACTGCCGGTGTGCCGCCTTCCATGAAAGTGAACGGAAAGGTGTTGCCAGTCACAAAGAGTGCGCTGACGCCGGAGCAGACCCGGGATTTCGTGTACGGCTCGATGAACGACAAACAGCAGCGTGAGTTCGAGGAGAGCCACGAGTGCAACTTTGCCATCAGCGCCCGGGGCATTGGTCGTTTCCGGGTCAGCGCGTTTTTCCAGCGTAACCTGTGCGGCATGGTCCTGCGACGGATCGAGGTGAAGATTCCCCAGATCGACGAACTGTCGCTGCCGGAAGTGGTCAAAGACCTGGCGATGACCAAGCGCGGGCTGATCATGTTCGTGGGCGCCACCGGTACCGGTAAGTCTACCTCCCTGGCAGCCATGCTTGGGCACCGCAACCGCAACAGCCGTGGCCACATTATTTCCATCGAAGACCCTATCGAATTTGTTCACCAGCACCAGGGCTGCATCGTTACCCAGCGGGAAGTGGGCATCGACACGGAAAGCTTTGAAGTGGCGCTGAAGAACACCCTGCGACAGGCGCCGGACGTGATCCTGATTGGTGAGGTGCGTACCCGCCAGACCATGGAATACTCGGTACAGTTCGCCGAAACCGGTCACCTGTGTCTGGCCACCCTGCACGCCAACAATGCCAACCAGGCGCTGGACCGGATTATCCAGTTTTTCCCGCCGGAACAGCACAATCAGATCTGGATGGACCTGTCCCTAAACCTCAAGGCCATTGTGGCCCAGCAGCTGGTGCCCACCCCGGACGGGCAGGGGCGTAAAGCGGTTATCGAGGTGCTGATCAACACCCCGCTGGTGTCCGACCTGATCCGCAAGGGTGAGGTGCACCGCCTCAAGGAACTGATGTCCAAATCCCGCGAGTCGGGCATGCAGACATTTGATCAGGCCCTCTATGACCTCTACGCTGAAGGATCAATCACGTACGAAGATGCATTGGCACACGCGGATTCCGCGAACGACCTGCGACTGATGATCAAACTGGGCGCAGATGCACACGGAGCCGATAAGCTGTCTTCAAGCGTCGACAAGTTGTCTATTCAGGATGATTGACAACGTATTCAATTAGTTAGCATCCTGAATCGGTGGCCTTGTCAGTTGAAGTTCAGGATTCGTGCTGCTATCACTGCCCCCAATTACAGAAAGGGGGATTTATGCAGCCAAAAAACGACTATTCCGTAATCAGGACCTGTTTCCTGCCTGCTCTGATGGCCGTGGCGCCCGCCAGTGTTCTTGCTGGCGGCTACGGCCTCAATGAGCAGGGCGCAAGTGCATCCGGCGTTGCCAACGCCGGCGCCGCGGCCAACCCCGAGAATGCCTCCACCGTCTATTTCAACCCCGCCGGTATGACCGAGCTGGAAGGCACGAACCTGTCTTTTGGTGCAGCGGTGCTGACTATTACCGGTGATTTTGAGGGCAGTGCCGTCCGGGATAACGGGAACCCGGTATCCGGCGGTGATGGCGGTGATTTTGTGCCCACGGCGGTGGTGCCCAACCTATACATGACCCATGAAGTGAATGACGCCGTCGCGGTAGGCCTGGGTGTGAACGCGCCTTACGGGTTATCAGCGGATTACGATAACGACTTCGTTGGCCGCTTCTTCGCGGATGAAACGGATCTTCAGGTACTGAGCATCAGCCCCTCATTCGCCGCCACCAGCAACGATGGCTTCTTCTCGCTGGGGGCCAGCGTCAACGTCCTCTATGGCGAGGGAACCCTGAGCAAGTTCCAGGATTTTCGTTCGGCGGGGCTTCCACAGGATGGTTATTTTGAAGTCGAAGGTGATGATGTCGCTGTTAACTATACCTTGGGCATGCAGTTCAAACCGGCTGAGACGACCCGTTTGGGCATTGTTTACCGCACGGCGACTGAACTGAAGCTGGAAGGGGACGCACGGCTGACGAATGCGCCGATATTTGGACCGGGCGGCACACCTACAGGTATGACCAAAACGCTGACCGAAAATGCCATAGTGACGTTGGATATCCCCGAACAGCTCAACTTTGCCGTCAGCCATCAGGTGGCGGACGACGTTACCCTGCTGGCCAGTGCCACCTGGACCCGCTGGAGTCGGTTCGAGTCTCTGGACGTGGTTAGCACTCAGGCCAATGCCGGCACACCGAACGAAACCATTTCGTTTCTTGGTGAAAACAAGTATGGCGAACCCGGCGTGATCGGCCATGTGCCGGAGCAGTGGCGAGATACCTGGTCGGCGGCCACGGGCGTTTCCTGGCAGGCGACACCAGCAGTCAAGCTGCGGGCCGGTTACGCCTTTGATGAGTCGCCGATCAATGATCAGTATCGCACCGCCCGGGTGCCTTCAGAGGACCGCCACTGGCTGACGCTGGGCGGCCAGTATGCCCACGCCCCATCAGGCTGGACGGTGGATCTGGCGGCCGGTTACCTGATCATCGACGACCCGACAGTGGATGAGCAGGAGTACACCTACGAGAATGAGCCGACGCCCGGTGCGGCCCGTCTGCAGGGAGAGTACGAGCTGGATGCCTGGGGCGCTGCGTTCCAGCTGAGCAGGAAGTTCTGATCAGCCCGAAGCGGCAGGCACCGGTTATTGCTCAACAACCTGGCCCCGGTAAATGATTTTCTTCCGCTGGGCCATGGCCTCGTCACCATGGCTCGGTTCATCGGCGATGGGCTGCCCCCGGTACATCCTTTTCGGTTTTTTTCCTTCCGATCCAGCCGCGTCCTCTGCCGGGGGCATTTCAAGCTCGAGGTTCGGGATCTGAGGCTTGAGCGTTTCCCAGGTTCGCATCAGATGGGATGATCGGGTTTTACTGGCGTATTCCGCCAGCCGATATTCCAGTTTGTCTTCTGTGAGATGCAGTTTGACTCCGAATTCCGACTGAATCAGCCGGCGACACTGGTGCACCAGCTTCAACAGGCCAGGGTTCAGCAGCCAACTGCGTTCGGATGCCATAGTGGACATGGTGGGTGCCTCGATAGTGGGGATGTCACAACCTGGCTCCAGAGCCCGGTGGGTCGGGAGCCGACCGGGTTTATGCTGCGAAATCCATGCCGCCTACCGCTTGAGGGCAGGAAACGCCGCCAATGGCGGGGTTCCGGGGTGTTGCGGGTGATAAGGGGTGATGAAGGTAGTGCCATCCCGCTACCGGGAAGGCACGATTTTGGCGCACAGAAGGCCTGGATCGCCAGTATTCAGTGCGCCTCGTCCCAGTTATTGCCCACCCCGGTCTCCACCAGCAGTGGTACATCAAGGCTGGCTGCGGCGGACATTCTTGATTCCAGCCCAGCGCAGATGGTGTCCAGGGCGCTTTCCCTCACTTCCAGTACCAGTTCATCGTGCACCTGCATGACCATGCGCGCATCATCGGCATGGTTCGTCATCAGCCATTGCTCGACATCAAGCATCGCCAGTTTGATGATGTCGGCGGCACTACCCTGCATCGGGGCGTTGATGGCGGTTCGCTCCGCGCCTTGTTGCAGTTGCTTGTTGCGGGCATTGATCTCTGGCAGGTATAGACGCCGACCGAACAGGGTTTCAACGTAGCCGTCGTCGTGGGCCTGTTTGCGGATGCGGTCCATGTATTTAAGAACGCCGGGGTAGCGTTCGAAATAGCGGTCAATGTATTCCTGCGCCTGGTTTCGCCCGACATCCAGCTGGCGCGACAGGCCAAAGGCGGACATACCGTAGATCAGCCCGAAGTTGATGGCTTTGGCACTGCGGCGCTGATCGGCAGAAACCTCGTTGACGCTGACGCCGAAAACTTCGGCCGCCGTCGCCTTGTGAATATCCTCGCCTTTCTCGAAAGCCTTCAGCAGGCCCTTGTCTCCCGACAGGTGTGCCATGATACGGAGCTCGATCTGCGAATAGTCCGCGGCAACCAGCTTGCAGCCTTCCGGCGCAATAAAGGCCTGACGAATGCGCCGGCCCTGCTCGGTGCGCACGGGGATGTTCTGCAGGTTGGGCTCCGAGGACGACAGGCGCCCTGTGGCGGTTACCGCCTGATGATAAGACGTATGAATCCGCCCGGTGCGATGATGAATCAGTTCCGGCAGGGTATCGGTGTAGGTGGATTTAAGCTTGCTCAGGCTGCGGTGTTCCAGAATCAGGTGGGGCAGCCGATGGTCGTGGGCCAGTTCCTGCAGCACAGGTTCTGCCGTTGAAGGCGCGCCTTTCGGGGTTTTCTTGATGACCGGAAGCCCCATTTTGTCGTAGAAAATGGCCTGCAGCTGCTTGGGTGAGCCCAGATTGAACGCTTCACCGGCTTCCTCGTGCGCTTCCTTCTCCAGCTCTGCCATCCGCTCCGCCAGTTCCTGGCTATGTTGGCGCAGGGTGCTGGCGCTGATCATGGCGCCTCGCTGTTCCATGCGTGACAGCACCGGCACCAGCGGCAGGTCGATCTTCTCGTAGACGTCTTTCAGCTTGCCGGTTTCCGCCAGTCGGGGGCGCAGGACGTGGTGCAGTCGCAGGGTGATGTCGGCATCCTCTGCGGCGTAGGGCCCGGCCTGTTCCAGGTCAATCTGGTTGAAGGTGAGCTGTTTTGCGCCTTTGCCGGCGATGGATTCGAAGGAAATCGTCTGCTCGCCCAGGTATTCCTGCGCCAGCGCGTCCATGTTGTGGCGTGAAGCCACGGAATTGAGTACATAGGATTCCAGCATGGTGTCTTCGGCAATGCCCTGAAGGTCAATGTCGTGATTGGCCAGCACGTTCTTGTCGTATTTCAGGTTCTGCCCCAGCTTGGCCAGCTTCGGATCTTCAAGTAGTGGCTTCAACAGGCCCAGCACGTAGTCAGGTTCAAGCTGTTCCGGAGCCCCCATGTAGTCGTGACCGAAAGGCACGTAAGCGGCTTCGCCCGGCTCAATGGCAAAGGAAACGCCGACTACCCGGGCTTCCATATAGCGCAGGCTGGTAGTTTCGGTGTCAAAGGCAAACAGCGATGCGTTCTTCAGGCGCTCGATCCATTGGTTCAGTGTTTCACTATCGGTAATGACACTGTAGTTTTTTTCCGTTTTGGCTGTGGATGGCTGTCCCGCGGCTGGCTGGTCCGTCTGTTGGGAACTGGCCTTAGTCTGGCCGTTACCGTTTTCCAGTTCGTTGATCCAGGAGCGGAATTCGTATTCGCGGAACAGTTCCAGCAGTTCGGTGTCGTCCTGTTGGCGAAGTTGCAGGTCTTCCAGGCCGAAATCCAGCTTCACATCCGTGCGTATGGTGGCCAATTCATAGCTCAAGGGCAGGCTATCAATGGCTTCGCGCAGGTATTCTCCGATCTTTCCCTTCACCTCATCCGCATGCTCGATCACTTCGTCGAGGCTGTTCCAGGTCTGCAACCATTTGACGGCGGTTTTTGGGCCGCACTTGTTGACGCCGGGTATGTTGTCGACCTTGTCGCCCACCAGAGCCAGATAGTCGATAATCTGCTCGGGTTTGACACCGAACTTCTCCACCACGCCTTCCCGATCCATCCGGGTGTCAGTCATGGTGTTGATCAGGGTTACATGGTCGCTGACCAGTTGCGCCATGTCCTTGTCGCCGGTGGAAATCACCACGTCGATGCCTTTGCTGGTCGCTTCGTTGGCCAGGGTGCCGATCACATCATCGGCCTCCACTTCATCAACAATCAGCAGCGGCAGGCCCATGGCACGCACGATCTCGTGTATTGGTTTGATCTGGACACCCAGGTCCTCTGGCATGGGAGGGCGATTGGCCTTGTATTCTTCATACAGATCGTGGCGGAAGGTCTTACCCTTTGCGTCAAAAACCACCACCATTTTCGAGCCGGGAAAGTCCTGCTCCAGCTTGCGGATCATGCTGATAACGCCCTTGATGGCGCCTGTTGGCTGGCTCTTGCTGGTCATCAGGGGGGGCAGCGCGTGATAGGCACGGAACAGGTAGGATGAACCATCTACCAGAACCACCGGCGGAGTCTTATTCTGTGTCATGTCAAAACGGACCCGGATTGTGATTGAAGCATGGGTTGGCTTGTGCAAGTCTTTGGGTATGTAGAACCTTTCGGATCAGAGGGTATCATGAAACCAGAATTGATCGCCTGCTGCGCACTGACTCTCGGCCTGTTTGCGGTTTCGGCCGTCGGCCAGGAGGAAACTGACATGTCTTCGGACAATACCGGCGAGGCACCAAAAGAGCCGGTGGTGGTGTCCGATTACCAGCCACCGGGTTCGGAAGCCCAGATCGTCATCCGTCCGGGAGACGGAAAAGAGGTGTTTTATGAATACCGGGTCAACGGCGAGCTGGTTGAGATAAAGGTCGTCCCCGACGTTGGGCCTGCCTATTATCTGGTGCCGGCTGACGGCGGCGGATGGATTCGGGAAACTGAAACCGAGCTGCTGGTGCCAAGCTGGGTGCTGTTCCGCTGGTAACCGTCAGATAAGATCGACGGCGACGCCGTCCGAGCGACGACTTTCCCGACCCTGGTCATCCACGGCGGTAACACTGAACTCGTAAGCTCCCGGTTTGAAACGGGTCAGGGTAAAGGCGGTTCCTTTCTCAACCGGAAGTGGAATCGCCTTGAAGGTATCGTGATGCCGCAGCCGGTAATAGATGCGGTATTCCTTGATATCACTGCTGTAAAGCCGGGAACCATCTTCCCGTGTGGCTGGCGCTTCCCACCTTAATGTCGGCCGGTCGCTGGTCGTCAGGGGCTGGCTCGTCCCGCTGACTTCCTGGCAGCCGCTGCTCATCAGCAGTGGTAGAAGTGCACATAGGCTGATGAACCGCATTGCCGATGATCGGTCGGGTCTACCTGTCATGATTACTCTCGCTGTGAGTTGCACGCAGATCAAAGTGCGTGTGTATCAGAAAGTGAAGCCGGAATAATGCAGGTAGACGGACACGCGTTTTCACCGCACGCATTATGCCGTCTGGTCGGGAATCATCAAGCGGGGGTTCGTTAAAAGTTGTTCACCGATAAAAATTTTTTTCTAGTTAGTATGATCATTCTAATTTTTGAGCTTACTGTGAAGAGGTGAAGTCATAGAACGGCCTGATAAATCCGGCCGACATGATGCAGATTTAAAGTTAGCAAGCACGCATCGAAACCATTAAGGAGAAAGACTATGGGTAAGCTCAAAACATATCAGGAACAGCTTCAGGAAATCGTTGAAAAAGGCATCAACGCCGCTGAAGAGCAGCAGAAGAAACTGGCTTCCAAGCCGTTTGAGTATGCTGAGAAGCTCGAAAGCGAAGCTCGTGAGTACAGTGTCAAGACACTGCGTACCCGTTACTACGGCTACAGCGAAAACCTGTTCGAGCAGCTGCGCAGCCTGAACACCCGTTTCGGCAGCTTTGCCGGTGACCTGGTAGCTCGCCTCGAGAAGGAAGCCTCTGAAGGTGTGGCTGACGCCGCTGACGAAGTAACCAGCGCTGCTCAGTCCACCAAGAGCAAAGTAGCCGGCGGTACCACTGCCAAGAAAACGGCGGCACGCAAGACCAGCACCGCCAAGAAGACCACAACTACCGCATCTGCCTGATAGGTCTGATTCGGGTTGTTAAAAGGCCGCCTCCGGGCGGCCTTTTTAATGACGGGTTGTTTTATTTGGACGGTTTATCCGACGGGACTTCCAGGGGAACGGTGCGCTGTTGATCGGTGATGACTTCGAGGCGCTTGATGTCTTCCAGAAACTGGCGTTTCACCGCTTCGATCTCGGCTCTCTGAGCGTTGATTTCCTGCTCTATTTCGCGGATATCGGCTTCAAGGCGGCGGATTTTCTTAAGGGTTGCTTCCGGAATATCGCGGCCGGCACGTTCAAGGTCTGCAGCCCTGGCCTGCTCGGCGTCCAGTTGGTTTTCGATAACTGATATGTTGCCCTGCTTGAGTTGCGAAAGGCCCCGGAGTTCCAGAATCTTGCGGTGCATGGCCCGCACAGCCTGGTCCGGATTACTGTACCGTTCCAGCAGCTTGCGGTCCTGTTCCATCCGGCGTGCCCGGGCTTCCTGGCGGCGCTTCTCGGCGGCTCGCTCGGCAAGTTCTTCCTCGGTTGGGGCAGGCGCAACCGTATCGATGACCCGGCCATCGCTACTCAGGATATCGTAACCCCGCTTCGAAGCTTCCTGGGGGATAGTGTTGCTGATCACGACCTGGCCGTTCTCATCCTTGTAGCGGTACATTGCTGCGGAAACGGTCGCGGCGGAGAGCAGCAGGGCCAGGGTAGAGGCAATGATGGCAGGCCGGATCAGATGATTCATGGTGTGATGTCACGCTCTGGTCAACGAATGATGCTCAGGGAAGCATACCAAAACCGGCGCAATATGCCATGTGGGCCGGTCAGATGCCGTATTTTTGCCGATAGCTCGCCACGCTGGCGGCATGGTCTTCGAAGCCTGGGCGGTTATTGAGGTAGTCAAGAACCTGATCGAGTTTGATAATGCTGACGACCGGAATGCCAAAAGTGTCCTGTACTTCCTGAATGGCAGACAGTTCACCGGCGCCCCGTTCCTGGCGATCAAGGGCGATCAGCACGCCGGCAGGGCGGGCGCCGGCGCTTTTTATCAGATCCATGGATTCGCGGATAGCGGTGCCTGCAGTGATAACGTCGTCAACAATCAGGACATTGCCCTGCAGAGGCGCGCCAACAATATTGCCGCCCTCACCGTGGTCTTTCTTTTCCTTGCGGTTGAAAGCAAAGGGTTTGTTGATCCCGTTTGAGGCAAGTGCCATGGCGGTCACCGTCGCCAAGGGAATGCCCTTATAGGCTGGCCCGAAAATAATGTCATAATTTAGCTCGCTGCGTTCGAGGGCTGCGGCATAGGCTTTGCTTAGTTCCAGCAGGTCCTCGCCGGTATTGAACAAGCCGGCGTTGAAAAAGTAAGGGCTGGTGCGGCCGGATTTGAGCGTAAATTCCCCGAAGCGCAGGGCATCCCGGCGAATGGCAAACTCAATGAATTTCTGCTGATAGTCATGCATGGCAAGGTTTCTGGCGGGTCTGGAACTTTAATTGAAGCGTAAAAACAGTATGATACACACAAACCGGATCAGGGAACACGTATGCGCGTCGTAACAATAAGCGTCAATGGCCTCGCGCAGGCCGTTGAAAAGGGTTTCTTTGAATGGCTGGCCCGGCAGGATGCCGACGTGGTCTGCGTTCAGGATCACCGCATGCGCGCCTATGAAATTGAGGATTTCAACCTCATCCCTGAGGGCTATGAAGCCTACTTTATCGACGGCGAGCACAACGAGGACGGCGGCGTCGGCATCTACACCCGCCACTTCCCCAAGGCCATTATGTATGGCTTCGCCAGCGAGCAGGCAGACCGTGAGGGCCGTTTCATCCAGGCGGATTTTGACAAGGTGTCTGTGGCTTCGGTGCTGGCTCCCTGCGCCCTGGGCCGGGAAGACGAGCTTACCGGCAGCGACGATCTGACGGTGCTGGATCACAAGGACGAGTTCATGGAGTCTTTTGGGCTTCATATGCAGAAAACCCTGCGCAAACGCCGGCAATTCATCTTCGGTGCCAACCTGCAGACCGCCCATCACGTAACCGATGCCAGCCCGCTCTATCACAAACTCGATTTTTCCGGATTCCTGCCCCATGAAAGGGCATGGCTGGACCGTTTGTTTGATGAAATGGGCTGTGTGGATGCATTTCGCGACCTGAACAAGCAGAGCAACCAGTTCACCTGGTGGCCGGAGCAGGCCGAGGGCTCACGGAAAAAGGCGGGTATTCGGGTGGACTACCAGCTGCTGACGCCGGGCATTCGCAAAACTGTCCTGGACGGCTGGATTGATGATTCAACCCGGTTCTCCGACCACGCGCCGGTGATTATGGATTACGACATCGAAATCGGGCTTTAGGTTTGGAGTCGAGCGCACATGGATGTGCTTGTAGCGTGCCCGGAGAAGAATTCCCCTCCGAACACGCGACACCGAGGCACCTCAGACAGATAACGCCGCCTTCTGGGCTTCAAACAACTGGTTAATACCAAGTTTCGCCAGCTTCAGCATCCCATCCAGCTCTTCCTGCTCAAACGGCGCACCTTCCGCAGTTCCCTGAATCTCAATGAAGCCGCCTTGATCGGTCATGATGACGTTCATGTCCGTTTCGGCCTCTGAGTCTTCCGGATAATCCAGATCCAGAACCGGCGTGCCTTTGTAGACACCCACCGAGAACGCAGCAATCATCTGTTTCAGCGGCGACTTTTTCAGCCGACCTTCTTTCACCAGAAAATTCAGTGCATCCACCAGCGCCACGCAGCCGCCGGTAATCGCCGCTGTGCGGGTGCCACCGTCGGCCTGAATAACGTCACAGTCGATGGTGATGGAATGCTCGCCCAGGGCTTTCAGGTCGACCGCTGCGCGCAGTGAGCGGCCGATCAGGCGCTGGATTTCCACGGTGCGGCCACCCTGCTTGCCGCGGGCGGCTTCGCGGCCCATGCGGCTGCCGGTAGAGCGGGGCAGCATGCCGTATTCGGCGGTGATCCAGCCCTGGCCCTGGCCGCGCAAAAACGGTGGGACCTTGTTTTCCACGGATGCGGTGCAAATGACCTTGGTGTCGCCAAATTCCACCAGCACCGAGCCCTCGGCATGGCGGGTGAATTGGCGGGTGATTCGGATATCGCGGGGTTGTTCCGGCGTTCTTCCGCTCGGTCTCATAGTGAATCCTGATAATGCGAGTGAGTGTCCGGGACAGCTGCCCGGTCTTTTGCCAAACTGAAAGGGCAGGGAGTATAACACGCGGCAGCCCCGGGTGTTCTGATAGGGTGTTCTGATAGACTGGTGAGACAATCTGCCACCCAAGCCGGGTCCTCACTGAGGGGCATTTTATGATTCGAAGTATGACGGCCTTTGCCCGTCGGGACACCCAAGGCGACTGGGGCGTTCTCACCTGTGAAATCCGCACGGTCAATCACCGGTACCTGGAGCCTTCTTTTCGTCTGCCTGAAGCGCTTCGCGAACTGGAGAACCGCTTCCGAGAGCAGCTGCGAACTCAACTTCGACGGGGCAAAGTGGATGTGGCCCTGCGGTTCCAGTCCACCGAAACCAGGCCGCGCCTGGAGATCGACGAGTCCATGGCCAAGGCGGTGAATGACGCGGCCAATCATATCAACCGCATGCTCGACAACCCGGCCCATCTGAGTGCCCTGGATGTACTGCGCTGGCCCGGGGTTTTGGCATCTGCCGAGCAGGATTACAGCAGCGCGAAGAAAGCCGCTGACGGGCTGTTTGCCGAAACCGTCTCAGAGCTTGTTTCGGTGCGTGAGCGAGAAGGCGAGCGCCTGCGGCCGCTGTTCGACGAGCGGCTGGAAACCATGGCGACTCTGGTGGCCGACGTTCGCAAATTGATGCCGACGCTTCTGCAAGCTCAGGAAGAAACCCTGCGAAACCGGTTTGCCCAGGCGAGAGTAGAGCTTGATCCCGACCGTCTGGCCCAGGAAATGGTGATGCTGGCGCAAAAATCGGATGTGGCAGAAGAGCTGGATCGCCTGGACGCACACATCCAGGAGGTTACCCATGTGTTTCAGAGCGATGAGGCCATCGGTCGCAAGCTGGATTTTCTAATGCAGGAACTGAACCGTGAAGCCAACACCCTGAGCAGCAAGAGCATTGACGCCCGGGTAACCCGTGCCGCCGTGGATCTGAAGGTGCTGATCGAGCAGATGCGAGAGCAGGTCCAGAACGTCGAATAGAACCTGCGGGATGCGGCCCGGGTTCAAAGACCCTATAATCCTGCCCTTTCAGGTTTTGCGGAAGGCGATCATAGCCAATGAATTACGCGACAGAACACGGCACTCTCTACGTCATATCTGCTCCCTCCGGCGCAGGGAAAACCAGTCTGGTGGCGGAAATGCTCCGGCAGGATCCGAAACTCGGTGTTTCCGTATCCCACACCACCCGTCCCATGCGCACCGGTGAGCAGGACGGGGTTAACTATCACTTTGTGAGCCGTGAGGAATTCGAGGCGATGATAGGTCGCGATGAATTTCTCGAGCACGCGGCCGTTTTCGGTAACTACTATGGCACTTCCCAGGTTTGGGTGCAGGAGCGTCTTGCCCAGGGCGAGGACGTCATACTTGAGATCGATTGGCAGGGTGCGGAGCAGGTGCGCCGGCTGATGCCCGGCTGTGTCGGCATTTTCGTGGTGCCGCCCTCGCCGGAAACCCTGCGGGAACGGTTGACCGGGCGTGGAACTGATTCGCCGGAAGTGGTTGAGCGGCGCCTGAACGAGGCGGCAGACGAGTGCAGTCATGCGCTGGAGTTCGACTATCTGGTGGTCAACGATGATTTCACCACAGCGCTGGATGATCTGCTGGCTATCGTCCGCTGTCACCGTCTGCGCATACAGGCCCAGCAGGTGCGGCATTCCGGGCTGCTTATACGGCTGTCTGAACGCCACTGAAGACCTGGTAATAGCTGTATACAAATTGGCCTCACGGCATTAAACTACGCGGTCTGGTGAATTCCGCTCTTTTTTGAATATCGGGGATGTTATGGCACGAGTTACTGTTGAAGATTGTCTGGAACACGTTGATAACCGCTTTCAGCTGGTGATGCTGGCCACCAAACGCGCCCGTCAGATCGCTACCAAGGGTTTCGAGCCTCTGGTGCCGGAAGAAAACGACAAGCCGACAGTTATTGCGTTGCGCGAAATCGCCGAAGGCAAGATCGGTCGTGAGCTCCTCGCCGAGGATGACGACGAATAAGCCGCAAGTTTATCCAGTAAAGCATTGAAATCTGTCACACCGCTTTTATAGTGTAGATAGAGAGTACGTCAGAAATGCGCTGCAAACATTCAGCGCAAAGACGTCGGATGGACCCGAATGCTCGCATTCGGGTTTTTTTGTCCCTGGAAAAAGGCTGTAAACGGCGATAGACGGAGGCGCGGTGTCCGCAGAGGCGACGGTAGAGGTGCTGGCCAGTGAACTGAGCACCTATCTTGATTCCAATCGCATCAATCAGGTGCGACGCGCCTACTATTATGCGGAACAAGCCCACGAAGGCCAGATGCGCCGTAGCGGTGACCGTTACATTACCCACCCACTGGCCGTTGCCCATATCCTTGCCAGCCTCAGGCTGGACCATCAGAGCCTGATGGCAGCCATGCTCCACGATGTAATTGAAGATACCGGCATCCCCAAAGACGCCCTGGCGGAGCAGTTCGGCGAAGATGTGGCGGAACTGGTGGACGGGGTAAGCAAGCTCACTCAGATTGAATTCCGTTCCCGCGCGGAAGCCCAGGCGGAAAACTTCCAGAAGATGACCCTGGCCATGGCCAGAGATATACGCGTGATTCTGGTGAAACTGGCCGACCGACTGCACAACATGCGCACCCTGGGCCCCATGCCCTACGAAAAACGCCAGCGCATCGCCAACGAGACCCTGGATATCTACGCCCCGATTGCCAACCGCCTGGGCATGCATTCAATCTGTACCGAGCTTGAGGACCTGGGCTTTTCCTCTCTTTACCCGATGCGCTCGAAGTACATTTCCAAAGCTGTGGCCAAACTGCGCGGCAGCCACCGGGAAATCATTGAGGACATTCGGGGCAAGCTCCAGGAAAAGCTGGAAGAACGGGGCCTTCCCGGCCGTATTCAGGGGCGCGAGAAGCATCTGAACAGCATCTACAACAAGATGAAGTTCAAGCACAAATCCTTTCACGAAATCATGGACGTATACGCCTTCCGCATCATCACCGACACGGAAGACGACTGTTACCGCATCCTTGGTGCCGTCCACAGCCTCTACAAGCCGCTGCCCGGGCGATTCAAGGATTACATCGCCATGCCCAAGGCCAACGGCTACCAGTCCCTGCATACCACCCTGTTCGGCATGCACGTGAACATCGAAATCCAGATCCGCACCGAGGAAATGGAGCACATTGCCAACAATGGCATCGCGGCCCACTGGATGTACAAGAACGAGCCCTCCAATGTGACCACCGCCAATCAGACCCGGGTGGACCAGTGGGTCAAGGGGCTGATGGAAATGCGGGAGCGGGCGGACGATTCCCTGGAATTCATCGAACACGTCAAGGTCGACCTGTTCCCGGATGAAATCTACGTGTTTACTCCCAAGGGCCGAATCATGGAGCTGCCCCGGGGGGCGACGCCGGTGGATTTTGCCTACTCGATCCACACCGATATCGGCAATGCCTGCGTGGCCTGCCGGATCAACCGGAATCTCGGGTCCCTGAGCCAGACTCTGCAAAGTGGTCAGACCGTGGAAATCATTACTGCTCCCGGTGCCCGGCCCAACCCGGCCTGGCTCAGCTTTGTTACGACCGGCAAGGCTCGCAGCAGCATTCGCCACGTACTCAAGAATCAGCGCCGGGCCGAATCGCTGGAACTGGGTCGCACGCTGCTCAAGAAATCACTCAAGGGGTTCGGGGCCAACCTATCCGACATCGGTGAAGCCCAGATTGACGCGGTTGTCCGGCACAATCAGGTCGACAGCTTTGATGATCTGGTCAGCGATATTGGCCTGGGTAACCGTATGGCCTACCTGGTGGCGCGGCAACTGGTCAGTGGTGCTGATGAAAGCGGCCAGAGCGATGTCAGTACCAAAGAACACGGCTCGGTCACCATTCGCGGCACTGAAGGCCTGCTGGTGCGGTTTGCCAACTGCTGTAAGCCGATTCCCGGCGACCCGGTTGTGGGTGTGATGGATTCCGGCAAGGGCATGGTGATCCACTCAGATACCTGCTCAAGATTGCCGGATGACGACGAAGCAAGGGCCAACCTGACCCAGCTCAAATGGGCCAAGGACATTGCGGACGAGTTTTCTGTCGAGCTGAGGGTAGAGCTCGAGCGCCAACGCGGGGTGATTGCCGAACTGGCCAACGCCGTCGCCGTCGCAGACGGCAACATAGAGCGGATCAATGTGGAAGAGCAGAACGCACGGCTGGGCATTGTAAGCCTGGTTGTGCACGTTCACGGACGTCGGCATCTGGCGCGGGTGATGCGCCGAATCCGCAATATCAAGGCGGTGACTCACATCAACCGGGTGCGTAACTGACAAGGCTGTGACCGCCTTCGGCTCCGGCGCCCGGCTGGCTGTTGACAGGTTGGGTGCCGGAGGGTGACGATTGGCGTTTTGAGAGAGGGAACAGAAAGTTCATGACCAATAAATCCGTAATTCAGACTGAAAATGCACCGCAGGCCATTGGTACCTACTCCCAGGCTGTTAAGGCGGGCGATACGGTTTATCTGTCGGGCCAGATTCCCCTGGTCCCACAAACCATGGAAGTGGTGTCCGGTGATTTTGCGGCGAAAACCCGTCAGGTCTTCGAGAACCTGAAAGCTGTGTGTGAGGCCAGTGGTGGTGAGCTGAAAGACATCGTGAAGCTCAATATCTACATGACCGACCTGAGTAATTTCGCCACGGTCAACGAAATCATGGCGACTTACTTCCAGGAGCCGTACCCCGCACGCGCCGCCGTCGGCGTTGCCGCCCTGCCCAAGGGTGTGCCGGTGGAGATGGAAGCGGTGATGGTTCTGAGCTAGAGCCGGAGTTGCAGGTTCAGACGCAAAAAAGCGGCCCGCGGGCCGCTTTTTTCATGCCTGCTGTTTTTCCCGCGCAATCATCTCGCCATAACCCGTGCGGTAATCCGGATAGCGGAAGCTGAAGCCGGTGTCCAGAAGGCGCTGATTGTTGCAACGCTTGCTACCGGCGCGGCCGCCTTTCCGGGCGTCCGGATCCGGGGATTTGCACGGTATCTGGTCACGCACCCAGGCCACCACCTCATCCAGTCGGGCTGGCTTGCAGTCACTGGCCAGATAGCAGGCCTCCAGGGGCTTTTCCGCCAGTGCCAATCGGGTTAGGTGGTCGATGGCGGCTGCAGCATCCTCTTCGTGAATACGGTTGCTGTAGGGGGCGGGATGCTCAGGGTCCATCTCGCCCTTCATAACCGCGCTGAGAAAGCGTTTGCGGGAAGGGCCGTAAATGCCACTAAAGCGCACCACGGTGGCGGGGTGTCTGCCATTAAGGGCCAGCTGTTCCCCTTCCAGGATAATCTCGCCACTGAATCGCGCCGGCTCGGTCGGGCTGGATTCATCCACCCAGGAGTCGTCGTCCTGTGAATACACGCTGCTGCTGCTAATGAAAAACAGACGCGTCAGAGGCGTTTGGCCTTCAAGTTCCTGCATCAGGTTGTTCAGACCCTCCACAAAGGCGTTCCGGTATCCGGTTTCATCGTATTGTGAGGGCGTCAGGCAATAGATAACGATATCCAGGTTGTCCGGCAATGCCGATGCAAGCGTGTCGCGTTCAAGCAGATCTGCCTTTACCGGATGAACGTCTTGCGGAACCCGGTCGGGGTTGCGGCGCAGGCCGAACACCTGGAAGTCCCGGGCGAGCTCAGACGCGATGGCGCCGCCCAGATTGCCGCAGCCAGCCACAAGAATACGTGGCAATTGTTTGTCTTCAGTGATTGCCATAGGCAAACTCAATCCTTATGCTTTGGATAATAAATTACCGGAGCCCACCATGACTCTTACCGAGTTACGATACGTTGTTACCCTGGCCCGCGAAAGGCATTTTGGACGTGCGGCCGAGCGCTGTCACGTCAGCCAGCCGACCCTCAGCGTGGCAGTGAAAAAGCTGGAAGACGAACTGGGGATTCCCCTGTTCGAGCGCAGCAAGAACAGCATCCGCGTCACCGAAACCGGCAAGCGGATTATCGAGCAGTCCCAGCGGGTTCTGGATCAGGTGGGCCTGATCAAGGATATGGCGCAGGACGGCAAGAACCAACTGAACGCCCCCCTGAAAGTAGGCGCCATCTACACCATCGGCCCCTATCTGTTTCCGCATCTGTTGCCGGAACTGCGTCGCGGTGCGCCGGATATGCCGCTCTATATCGAGGAAAACTACACCGCTACCCTGCGCCAGAAGCTGCGTCAGTCAGAACTGGACGCCATCATCATTGCCCTGCCGTTCGAAGAGCCGGAGGTGGTAACACTGCCGCTCTATGATGAACCCTTTGTGGTGCTGCTGCCCGGCGGCCATCACCTCACCAGCCACGAGAGCCTGACGGCGGAGCAACTGGCACAGGAACAGCTGTTGCTACTGGGCCCCGGGCACTGTTTCCGCGACCAGGTGCTGGAATCCTGTCCGCCTCTGGTTGAGGCGGTCAGCCGACCGACCGCAAACAACGCCAAGGCGCCATCGCTGGTCACTGAAGGCAGTTCCCTGGAGACCATCCGTCATATGGTGGCCTCCGGTCTGGGCATTACCGTGTTGCCCTTGTCTGCTGCCACCGCCATGCAATACGACGAGGACATTCTGGCAGTCAGACCCTTTGCCGCGCCCGTACCCTATCGGACGGTGGCACTGGCCTGGCGGGTCACCTTCCCCCGTCCCAAGGCCATAGATGTATTGTCGCTGGCGGCCAGCCAGTGCCGGGTCATCGAAAAGGCCAGGCTCGACAAAGCCGCCGCCGTCGCGTCCTGAGCCGGCGCATGACGTCACTGGGCGACATTGAGGTAACGGTTCTTAAGGGCGTGGGCAAGGCCCTGGCGGAAACGCTGGGGAAGCTGGGCATCCATTCGCTGCAGGATTTGCTGTTCCATCTGCCGCACCGGTATGAAGATCGCACCCACGTCATCCCGATGGGGCAGCTGCGGATCGGTGACGTGGGCGTGGTGGAAGGCGAAGTCATGAAAGCCGACCTGGTCATGGGCCGGCGACGCAGCCTGCAGGTCACGCTCAAAGACAGCAGCGGATTTCTGGTGATGCGGTTTTTCCACTTTAACGCCGCCCAGAAAAACCAGCTGTCCGAAGGCGCCCGGGTTCGCTGTTTCGGCGAGGTCCGACCCGGTCGCGCCGGCTACGAATTCTATCATCCGGAATATCAGGTCAACCCGCCGCCCATGCCCGCGCAGGGACAAGCCACACTGACACCGGTTTATCCGCTGACCGAGGGCATTCAGCAGCCCCGGGTGCGCTCATTGTGTCAGCAGGCGCTGACTTACCTCCGGCGATATCCCATTCACGACTGGCTGCCTTCCAATATTATGGAACAGTACCAGTTGCCGGGCATTTCCGAAGCGGTTGAGCTGGTGCATTCGCCCCCCGCGAACGCACCGGTCCACTTGCTGATGGAGGGCCGCCATCCGGCCCAGCAACGGCTGGTGATGGAGGAGTTGCTGGCTCATCAACTGAGCCTGCTGAAGGTCCGTCAGCAGATTCAAGCCCGGGAAGCGTTGCCACTGCTGCCGACCGGCGATCTGCCCGAGCGCTTTCTGGATGGTCTTCCTTTTCGCCTGACTGGCGCCCAGCGACAGGTGATGAGCGAGATCCGTCAGGATCTGAGCCAGCCAGTACCGATGTTGCGCCTTGTGCAGGGGGATGTGGGTTCCGGCAAGACGGTCGTCGCTGCGCTGGCGGCACTGCAGACTATAGGCGCCGGCGCCCAGGTGGCGTTGATGGCACCGACGGAGATCCTGGCAGAGCAGCATTACCAGAATTTCCGGGGCTGGCTCGAACCGCTGGGAATAAGGCTTGCCTGGCTGTCCGGCAAGGTGAAAGGTAAAGCCCGTGAAGCCGCGCTGGCCGATGTGGGCAGCGGTGAAGCGGCCGTGGTAATCGGCACCCATGCGCTGTTCCAGGACGACGTCAACTTCAGCCGCCTGGCCCTGGTCATTGTGGACGAACAGCACCGGTTCGGGGTTCATCAGCGGCTTGCCCTGCGGGAAAAGGGCGTTGGCGGAACCCTGGCGCCTCATCAGCTGATTATGACCGCCACGCCCATTCCCCGAACCCTGGCCATGAGCGCCTACGCTGATCTGGATACGTCGGTGATCGATGAGCTGCCGCCAGGACGCAAACCCATTGAAACCATTGTGATTCCCGACAGCCGACGCGATGACGTCACCGACCGGGTCCGCCAGGCCTGCCGGGCTGGTCGTCAGGCCTACTGGGTGTGCACCCTGATCGAGGAATCCGAGGCGCTGCAATGCCAGGCGGCGGAAGCCACCGCTGAGGAGCTGTCGGCCCGCCTACCGGATCTCAAAGTGGGCCTGATTCATGGTCGACTGAAGGCCGCCGAGAAAGCGCAGATGATGGAGCGTTTCAAGGAAGGGGAGCTGGACCTGCTGGTGGCCACAACCGTGATCGAAGTAGGGGTTGATGTACCTAACGCCTCCCTGATCATCATTGAAAACCCCGAGCGCCTGGGGCTGGCCCAGCTGCACCAGTTGCGGGGTCGCGTCGGGCGGGGTGAGGAAGCCAGTTTCTGTGTGCTGATGTATCACCCGCCCCTGTCCCAGAACGGAAAGGCCCGCCTGCAAGCCCTGCGGGACAGCCAGGATGGGTTTGTCATAGCCGAGAAAGACCTGGAAATCCGGGGCCCGGGGGAGGTTCTTGGCACCCGTCAGACCGGCATGATGCAGTTCCGGTTGGCGGATTTCGAGCGGGATAAAGGCTGGATTGAACCCGTTCGCGCCATGGCGCCGAGCCTGCTGACCCAGCCGGAACGGGTGGATGGCCTGATACGGCGATGGCTGGGAGAACGTACACGGTATGGCGATGTCTGACGTCGCGGTGTATTTTCTACCCTATACTTAGAAACATTCAGGCTGTCGCAACCGACACTCTATATGGATTATGGGAGAGAATTATGGAACTACCTGTCGCAGTCAGGCAGGCACTGGGTGACTCTGTATCGGATGTATCGCTCCGGGACATGGGCCAGGCCAGGCAGGAACAGCTGTTGCGAATGGTACTCCTCAGCGATGAACAGGGTAGTCTGCAGGCGATCTGTCGCCACAGTGACCTTCTGGATATCAACGCTCTGAACAAAAAGCTGGGCCGCGATCTTCGCATGATGAACAAGCGAGAGCAGGCTAAGGCCAGACAGAGAGCCGGGCTGAGTGATCTGCCGCCGCTGCCGTCCCTGACCGGCTGGCGCACGGTGGTGGATGAGCGTGTCGACACCATGTCCTCAGTGGCGCTGGCTCTGGTTGATCAGAACCTGTGCATGGTCATGCCCCGGGAGGATTTTCAGTCGGTGATACAGCATGCCGAGCGGCAGTCGTTCTCCGTGGCGTCCGACTCCATAACGGTCAATCTGAACAGTCCGGAAGATGACCAGGCCCAGTTTCATTCCGCTATCCGCAAATTTACCAGCCTGCGTATCCAGCAGCGCCTGGAAGACACCCTTGAACTGCCACCTCTGCCGGAAACCGCACAGCGGATTATTCATCTGCGGGTGAACCCCAATGCGGTGATGGGGGATCTGGTGGACGTAGTGGAAAGCGACCCGAGCCTTGCGGCCCAGGTGGTAAGCTGGGCGTCGTCGTCATTTTATGCGGCGGCCGGCCAGGTCAAGTCAGTTCACGATGCGGTGTCCCGAGTGCTGGGCTTCGACCTGGTGATGAACCTCGCTATGGGTCTTTCTCTTGGCCGCGCCCTGAAAACGCCCCAGGACCATCCGGAAGGCTATGTGGATTACTGGCAACAGGCCATCTGGCAGGCCCAATCCTCTGGCATTCTGTCGAGTATGATGCCGCGGGGCGCGCGTCCGGTTTTTGGTCTTTCCTATCTGGCGGGATTGCTGCACAATTTCGGTTATCTGGTGCTGGCCCAGGTCTTTCCTCCCCATTTCAAACTGGTGTGCCGCACCCTGGAGGTGAATCCGCATATGGATTCGTCCCTGATCGAGCACTACCTGCTGGGTGTCAGCCGCGAGCAGATCGCCTCACAGCTGATGCAGAACTGGGGTATGCCGGACGAGGTGAACCTGGCCATCCGCTACCAGAAAAACCCTGGTTACGACGGGCCATACAGCGTTTATGCCAAGCTGCTGTGGCTGGGACGTCAACTGCTGATAGAGCGTGGTGTTGCCCTCGGCGCGGGCCAGGAAGTGCCCTCCGAGCTTTATGAGTCGCTCGGGCTGGACCGCGAGAAGGTCGAGGAACAGTTTGATCAGCTGGTGGAAAGCAAGGATGTGGTCATGGCCATGGCGGGCATGATGAACCCGCAATAACCTACAGGTCCAGTTGGCGAAGGGCGACGGCGGCCTCACGTATGCGGCCGGCGTTGGCCTCTTCAATGGCCATCCGCTCCCTGTCCATCTTCTCCACAAAGCGTGTCTCGGTGTTCTGCCGGGCTTTGTGGGTCGGCATGTGCTGGATCTGGTCGTGGACCTCCTGGAACACCCGGTAGGGCTGCTGTTGAAGCAGGTCCGGACTGACATGGTCCAACAGACCCTTGATGCGCAGGCAAGCTTCTGAATACTCCATCTGTTCGGCTTCTACGGCCATGGCCAGTACCTGAAGGCTTTCCACCATGCTGGCACGGCGTTCCTTCTGGAAGGCTTCGGTTTTTTCCTGGCGCCGTTTACTGGCCTGAAGCACACGTAGCTGCCGCAAGATGAAGCCAGCCAGAAGGGCGATGGCCGCCACGCCGCCAATAATCAGGGCCCACTGTAGCCACTGGGGCATAAAACGTCTCCGGGTTCGGGTGAGAATCAGAGCTGGGATCGAGAAGCCAGGTCAGGCGCGCTTGCGTTGCCTGTCTGCGCGCCAGACCTTTACCTGCACTGCCTGTCCATTGAGTACGGACGTGCCCACCAACGGATCAATCTCCCCGTCACTGATCACGTCGTTAATGCTGGCGCCAGCGTGGGCTGCGGCAACGGACTGACCGATGCCGGCCCGGTCATGGCCCCAGCCGTGGGGTACGGACACCACGCCGGGCATGATGTCGTCAGTGATTTCCACCGGTAGCACAATCTTTCCTGTGGGCGTGCTGACCTGGGCAGAGTCTCCGTCCTGAAGGCCGGATCGCGCGGCGTCCTTGGGGCTGATAATCAGGGTGCAGCGTTCCTTGCCTTTCACCAGGCGCTGGCTGTTGTGCATCCAGGAATTGTTGCTGCGCATATGCCGCCGGCCGATCAGCAACAGGTCGGTGGTGGCCGGCTGTGCCAGCAGATCGTGTAGCCGGTCAAGGTCGCCCAGGTAGCGCCTTGGTGCCAGATTCACCTTGCGATCAGCGGTGAAAAGCCGCTCCGGCAGGCAGGGGCGAAGCGGGCCCAGGTCAACGCCGTTGGGTAACTGGGTCAGGGAACGTATCGACAACCCCTTGGGCAGGTCCTGCCAGTGACGGTTCAGGGGGCTCAGCTTGGCCAGCCCGCGCACGGGATGACCCATGGGCAGAATGTCCATCACCAGATCAATAGCGGGCTGTACCAGTCCCCGGGCCGGCCCGATGTCTGCACCGTAGGGGCCGGAACGCAGCATCATGTCCAGAATGGGCTCGGGGCCGATCTGTTTGAAGGCGCGCCAGCCGGTTTCCATTCGCAGGGGCAGCTTGCCACCCGCCTGGCGTTTCTCCAGGCGGTGGGCCAGTTCCAGCATAATCTGCCAGTCGTGACGGCTGTCGGGACCGGCGTCAAACAAGGCCGGGCTGTACTTGGCGGTATTGCGCACCGCAAACATGCTGAAGATAAGATCGTAGTGGCTGCGTTCCAGGCCTGCCGTGGGCGGCAGAATCACATCCGCATGGCGGGTGGTTTCATTGAGGAAGTAATCCACCGACACCATAAAGTCGAGATTGCCAAAGGCCTCGTCCAGGCGGCCGCCGTTGGGGCTGGAAAGTACCGGGTTACCGGCGATCGTGACAAACGCCCGGATCTGGCCCTCGCCGGGGGTGAGCATTTCATCGGCCATGGTGCTGGAGGGAAACTCACCGCCGAACTCGGGCAATTTTTTCACCCGGCTATAACGGCGACCAAAATGCCCCTTCTGGCCCGCCATGGCGCCAAGTGTGACCAGATCAACCGCCGGCTGGGTAAACATCACGCCGCCAGTGGTATCGAGCTTGCCGGTCAGAATATTCAGCACATAGGCCAGCCAGGTCGCCACGCCACCAAAGGCCTGGGTGCTGGTGCCCATCCGGCTGTATAGCGCGGCCTTGCGGGTCGTGGCCAGTTGGCGGGCCAGGCTTCTGATGTCGTCAGCGGCAAGGCCGGTGTGGTCGCTGACCGCTTCGGGCCGGAAACCAAGGCTGGCCAGCCGGATCAGGTCCACGTCTTTGGTCCATTTCTCGGCGTGGCCCAGGTCCACCAGGTTTTCTTCAAACAGGGTGTAAACCATCGCCATCAGTAGCAGCGCATCGGTGCCGGGCCGGACAAAATGAAACTCACTGGCAATTTTCGCGGTTTCGGTACGTCGGGGGTCAATCACTACCAGCTTGCCGCCGCGTGCCTTCAGGCTTTTCACCCGGCCGCGAAAATCCGGCACCGTCATCAGGCTACCGTTGGAGGCCATGGGATTGGCGCCAATACAGATCAGCAGGTCGGTACGGTCAATGTCCGGAATCGGGAAAAGCACCTGGTGGCCGAACATTTCCAGGCTGGCCAGCATGTGGGGCAGCTGGTCATTGGAGGTGGCAGAGAAACGGTTCTTTGTGCCCAGCGCCCCCAGAAACGGCATGCCGGCGACCAGCGCGCCGTGGTTGTGAACATTGGGGTTGCCCAGATAGGCTCCAATGCTGTCGCGGCCGTGCTCCTGGCGGATCCGATGGAGCCGGTCTGCAACCAGGTCAAAGGCTTCGTCCCATTCCATTTCCTGCCAGCCGTCGGCGGTTCGGCGGACCGGTTTGCGAAGGCGCTCCGGATCCTCATGCAGGTCCTGCATGGCGGTGGCCTTGGGGCAGATATAGCCCTGGCTGAGCGGGTCATCCGGGTCACCCTTGATGGACTGGATCTGTCCGTCTTCCAACTCAATGGCAACGCCACACATGGCTTCGCAAAGGTGACAGGTGCGGAAGTGGGTGCCGTTTTCCATGGGCCTTTTCTCCAGGGTGTTCGTTGGGGGGATGACAGGTTCAGGCTGAAATCAGATTATCAGGAAACCCGTTTGATGGGAAAAGCGGGTAGCGACTTGCGCACTTAAAAAAAGGCCAGCCCGGAAGGCTGGCCTGAATTGCCTGAATTGCACCGTCTACTGCTGCTCTGGCAGGTCTTTCATCGGGCTGGAAATGAAGTTCAGGTAGGTGCCGTTCACTGGAATTTCCAGCGGAAGCCGCAGCGTGACCACGCCCGCGTTTGCGAAACCACCGGTGTTCGCGGTGACCAGAAGCTCGTCCTCTTCGCCCACCCGATTCGAGTTGCGCTGCTCGATCTGCATCCGCCCGTCGTCGAAGAAGGTGATGTCGCCCTTCAGATCAAGGGTGAATGGGCGCCCATAGAGATCATGGGTGCCGCCCAGCGGGATTGCCATGTCCGGCGCATCGATCAGCAGGTCGGCTTTGGTGATGAACACCGGCTGACCGTTTTCACCCTCGGCGATCACGCCGGGGATCAGGGAGTTCCGGGCGCAGCCGCTGCCGGTGCAACCCGGATCGTCCTTGGCGTATCGCATGCGCAGTATTTGGGTGTTGGTAACGGTTTCTTCCTGCAGTGGAATAAAGCCCAGCACATTGATTTTGGTGAACACGCTGATAGATGTGGTGCTCAGCATGGTGGGGTAAAGGTCCACCAGAATGCCTTCGATTTCGTCCCCGGTGACGTTCGGGTCCGGATCGTAGGTGCCGGGGCCTTTCACCTCGGTGTTCAGTGCGTAGGTCTGGTAGATGAATTTGCCCCGCGGGCAGTCAATGCCTTCGCCGGCTTCACAGCCAACCTGTGCCGGTGCGGTCGGAGCCACCAGGCCGCTGGCCGAGGCCTGTTTGCCGGTGACAGCCAGTTTGGTGGAGTTGGCAGAGGCGGCCCAGCCTTCAGCATCGCTGCCCTGATGATCAAAGGGTTCCAGGCAGTCCGAGACGTTCTCGAACGTGCGGTTGCCGCTGCCGTTGGTGCCGGCGTTGCAGTCCACCAGGAAGTTGGAGTTGGTGTCCCGCACAGGCAGGTTGCGCAGCGGCGTAAACACGGTATCGGTTGCCGGCGCGCCGGTGAAATAGATCACCAGCGGGTCAGCGCCGGCGTCCGGGTCATTCAGTCCTTCCAGCAGGTCGGTTTTAAGCGCCAGCCCCTGGGTGTCGCAGATAGCGCTGTAGGTGCCGGCGCTGCAGGCATCGGCCGCTTCTGACGAGGCCAGGGTGTAGCGGTAATGGGCACCCGGCTGCCAGGGCTCATCGGGAAAGAAACGCAGGCGCTGGGCGTTCAGTTCCAGGTGCCCGGCAACTGGCTCGCCAACGGTGACTGAGCCGCCGCCAACGCTGGTTTGGGTGACCCGTTCAACCTTGAAGGTGGACTTTTCAATGACCGAATCCGGATTGATTGTCTTGGAGAACACCACCGTAATGGGGCGGTCCGCTGGCAGGCGCGATACCGGCAGGGTGTCCACCGTGGCGTCCCGTCCACCGGAATAGGCGTCGCCGCGGGCGTCGTAACACTGGCCTAGAACGCCATTCTCAAAATCCAGTTGGGAGTGGTCGGTTTCGCAGGGGAAGCCCGGGTAGGTGGTCAGAGCCAGCGGCGGCCGCCGGGTTACCGAGCTGTCACCGACGGGATCCAGGGCAAAATCCAGCGGCGCAAGCGTAGCCGGATTGCCTGCCAGATCGGTGATGCCGTTAACTATCACCTGATAGTTAACGCCGTGCTGCAGGCCGCCTTCGGGATTGAGTGCGACCGTGGTGCCGTCCAGACGGATCGTCAGGTCGGTTATCGGGGTGCCGTCCGCCGTCAGGGTCACGCCATTGGGCAGGGAATCAGGGGCCAGCGGCTCATCGAAAAACAGGATCACCGGGTCGCCGGGGCGATGCATTGCCTGGCGGGTGTCGGGAATAGCGTTTTCCGCGCCCGGGGTCCAGCTCACCAGTGATGGTGGGGTGGAATCCATGGGGCGCTGGCTGGCTGCGTCCAGGGCCGAGTCCACATCGGTTGCTGCCTCCAGATGGAAGGCGATAGTGGAATCCGTGTATTCCTGACCCAGCAGGCCGGGCTCGACCATGCCAATGGCGTCGATGGTCAGAACGCCGTTTTGGACGATGGCGACGCCACGAAGCTCAACACCCATCAGTGTCTGTGACAGGGCGGCATTGGGCTGGGCGTTCTCGGTGTTCATTGCCACATCCATGAACAGGGTGATGTGGCGGGGGGCGCTCAGGTCGTCGGTATAGGCATTGGGGCTTAGGTAACCGGACGCGTCAGACACCATGGTGACCTTGATGTCACCAGTGGTCTGCAATTCGCCGGTTGCCGCATCCAGCACCGGCACCTGGCCGCCCACCAGTACATCCAGGCTGGTGCTGCGCAGTACACTGCCCTTGGCAATGCGCAGTGGCAGAGCTTCATGGGCCCGGAATGCGGGCGCGAAAGCCAGTTCCGCAAACAGCTCGCCCGTCTGCTGTGATGGCCCCGCCTTGCCCTGCAGTACAGAGTTGAGGGTAACCCCATTGATGATCTGGCCATTAAGGACGGAACGGGTCGCCTGGCTTTCACTAGCACCCGAGCCTAATCCGGAATCGACGGCCGTTTGCAGGAGCGTCACCGTAGGGCCGGTGTCTCTTGGCGTAAAAGTCCAATCCGTGCTGAACCGGTTATCCAGCGAGGGGTCCGTCAGGCTGGCCAGGTTCTGAATGCTCAGCGTGTATTCCTCCCCACTCGCCAGAAGGTCCTCTTTGCTGCCACACATCAGCGGATCCGCAGTGACACAGGGGTCAAGGGCAATTCGGTCGCCCTTGACCAGAAGCGTGGTGGGTACTGGCTGGCCATTGCTGTCGAGCAGCTCGATGGACCCACCCAGGGCCTCCCAGTCCGGGTGAACGGGCTGGGTCATGGTCAGGCGGAAGGTGGAAAAGTTCATGGCCATAAATTGGCCGTCGGGCGCAGGAATCTGAGAGAGGATCCCGAAACTGTCCGACTGGTTGGTAATAGAGGCAACGCCGGACAACGAGCCACGAGTGCTGAACTGCACCCCGGGGTCACCGCTGGCGTTGGGCATGTTCACCATGCGATTGCCGGCGGATATCAGCGGGTCAGTGAAGGTCAGGCTGTAATCGGTGGCCGGTTTCAGGGCCTCAGCGAAATCCAGTTTCAGGCTCTGGCCGTCATCAATTTTCTCAACGGTGAACGGTACCGGGTCGCCCCCGCTGGTGACCTGAAGTTTGCTCTGAAGGTCGCCTTCGGCTTCAGTTAGCGGGTGGCTGAACCGCAGAACCGCATCAGTGTGGGGGCTGACGCTTTTCTGGCCGTCAGTTGGATAGGAATAAACCACTGCTCCGGGGCCGGCCGGTTCATTGATGGTCTGTTCTTCGCCACCACAGGCGGCCAGCAGCAGGGCGGGTATCAGTGCCAGGGTCTTGTTGTACTTCATGGCCAGCATCTCCTCAGAACTTCAGAGTGATAGAACCGCTGATGACATGGATGTCACCGTCGGCCGTTGCCTGTTGTTCGTTGCCGTCAAAGTCGACGATGGTGAAATCCCGGTCCTGCAGCTGCTGATACTGGTAGCCAATATCCATCCGCACCGGGTAGGCCAGCAGCCGGGTTTTGCGGTAGGTGGCGCTAAGACCCAGGCCGACCACGATTTTATCGGTGTCGAGATAGTTCAGCTCCGGATTCCGGGTTGTCTCCAGTGGAGATTCCTCGTAGGCCAGGCCGCCACGAAAGGCAAAATGCTCGCTGAGCTGATACTCGCCGCCAAGGCGGGGAATCAGTATGTCCTTGAACCCGATGCGGTTGGCTGAGCTGACACTTTGCTGGTCTCGAATCGATTCCTGGGCAAATTCATCCTCCAGTTCCGACCAGTTCTGCTGCTCGATACTGCCGCCTACCCGCCAGCCGTCACCCTTGTACTGGGTCCCGAAGGCGATGGTTTCCGGCTGAAAGGAATCGATGGTAGCGACCTTCAGGCTTAGCCCCGGGTCGGGAATGGTCTGGGTAACGATCACGTTCGAGTTCACCGAGGTGGACGCCGCCGATTTGGTGCGGTAAGCCAGCGCCGATTCCCAGCCGCTGAACAGGCAGGCCTCATCCGGACAAAGGGTTTCACCCCATTTAACCGTGGTGCCCAAAATCGATTTCAGGGACGGTTCCGCGTTCACTGCCAGTCTTTCCCGGCTGGTTTCGCCGCCCAGGGTGGAGACCGCATCCAGCTGCGCGGCTGCTTCAAGGGTGATCCGTACTGAAAAGCCCGCGGAAATACCCCGCCACAAGGGAGTGGCGCCACCGATGTTCAGAAACAAAGGCTCCTTGCCATACTGCAGATACTGGCCGGTCTCAGAGGTTTCAGACGAAAACGCCAGCATTTCCTTGCCGTACTTCTCGACCCCGGCGATGAAGCCCAGATAGATCGGGTGATCGAAGCGTGTCAGTGAGCCCACATTGGTCTTCATGCCAATCAGCACATGCTGGCTGGGAGAATTGGACACGATATCCCCGTTGGCATCAGAGCGGCTGGACCGCAGCTCCTGCTCGGCGTGCAGCAGGCCAGTGGTAAGCTCGCCGCGTTCGTCAGCGGTCAGGTACGCAGGGTTGTAATAGGTGGCCGACACCTGGGAGTTAAACATGGACAGGGATTGCGCGGTTGCCACGTCAATCGGCATCACACCATAGGTGGTGCCAAGGTTGCCCATGCTGGCCAGTGACAGAACGGAATAGCCACTCGCGGCGACGACAAGCGATAGCGAACGCAGAGAGAATCGGGGGGTTAATGCCATGGAACACTCCAATTATTGTCCTATTGCCCACTGTGCAGTTCAGTCCTTTGGACCGACCACATGTGGCAACCGTTATTGTGATGAGCTTGTGATGGATTCTAGATGCCGCAATGTCGACGGACTTTGGCTGTTCTGACAGGCAAAGGTGGCGGTGTGACCAAATAATGGAGGGGTAATGCCTATTTCTTTTTGCTAACAGGGATTTGAGGATGTGGTGATGGCGTTGCCCGATCCCGGCGCAGGTGTTTAAGGTGTGACCGGGTTCGCACTATTCGGTTGCCTTCCCTGGCTCCACGTTCATCAGCGCGACATCAGACAGTGGAGTTTTCGTCACTGGAAAGAACCGACAAAAGCCGTTGCGCATGCTCGGCGGCCTCGGTCCCCAGGCTGGTCAGATAGCCGCCGTCTTTCTGGGTGATCAGCCCTTTGGTGTACAAACGCTCGGCCGCGGCGACCGCGTCTGTTGATGCGGAATGACTGTGTACCTTGATGCCCTCGTTGATGGACGACAGGTTGAACAGGGACAGCAGATTGAGTTCTGCCAGGTGGTCGTTAGTGAAGGCCATAACGGGTCCTCGGACGCGGTTGGGTTGACTGTTATTACAGTCTGGAACTCGCTGGTCGGTTTCGCCAGTTTTTATTGATAGAGGCGCGATAAAACAGGCAAATTGACCAAAACCCGATATGATTAAAAGTGAGTAAAAAGCAACCATAGAGCTGGCAGTCAATGATTGATATCAGCGGGTGCCTTTCAAGAAGAACACGCAGGTGGACCGCCGTCGGGCCTCTTCATCTGGTGCTGATTTGTGCGCTATGGCTGTCGCCCTCGGGTAGTGTGCTGAGCGCCGACCACCTGCTGATTATGGCGCCCGACCTGCCGGGCGCTTCCGAAGAAGGCGGCACCGGCCGCGATGCGGCCATTGTTCGCCAGGTTCTTGCGCTATGCGGGCACGAGCCGGAATTCGTGGTGCAACCCTTCGGCCGACACCTGCGCACCTTCTCAGAGGTGCCACGCTACGATGCGGTCATGACCGTGCCCTTGGCCACGACTCTGGAAGGCACGGGCACGGCTGCCTACATCTGGTATCAGGTCGGCGCCTTTTACGACTCCGGCCGTACCGAGGCCATTGAAACCATTCATGATCTGGCGGGCCTTCACGTGGTGACCTTTCGGGATGGCATTAAACAGCTGGAGCTTGAAACGCTTGCGCCGGATATTGCCTCGATTCTGGAGATCGGGGATCTGCGGGTTCACTCGAAACTTCTGATGCTGGGGCGGGTAGATGCCATTCTCGCGGACGGGCTGATCATTGCCGAGATCAACCGGCGTCAGATGGACAATCCAATATTCCGTGACCGCTATGGCAGCAAGGCCAGCCTGCGGTTCGCACCCATTTTTCTGCCGCTGCCTTACAAGATGGTATTTCGTGATGCCGCCTTGGCAGAGGAGTTCGACCAGTGCTTTGACGCCGCCCGCGAAGGCCGACTAATCTACGATATCAACGAGGATTACATCGGCCCCCTGCAGGCCGAGCTGCGCCACTCCTATATGGGGTTCTGAAAGAGGTTTATGGATGTGCGGCCGCTACAACATAATCGACGACCCGCTGGTTCAAGATCTTCTCGACGCCCTGGGAATCTCTGTTAACGCAGAAACCCGCTTTAATATTGCCCCCGGAGCAAAAGGCCAGATTGTCTACGAGACAAATCAGGGCAGAACTCTGCAGGACGCTATCTGGTCACTGCTGATTGAACCCAAACCCAACGGCAGCGGCTACCGCCCCTCGCCCAAATACAGCACCTTCAACGCCCGGTCGGGCAGCCTGGGCACAAGCCCGCTCTGGAAAAAACGGTTTCATGCCCAGCGGGCCATCATCCCCGCGAGCGGTTTCCATGAGTGGACCGGACCGAAGGGCCACAAGCAGTGCTACAACATCCATCCGGTGGATAACGCGATTGCCTTTGCAGGCCTTTATGAACTCTGGGACTTCCAGGGCGACATAGTCCCCTCGTTTACCATCATCACCCTGCCGCCACACCCCAGGTTCAGCCATATCCACCCCAAGAGCATTCCGCTGATGCTCGAACGGCAGGACTTTGACCTGTGGCTGGACCCGCAGATGACCAATACCGATCCACTGCAGCACCTGCTGAGGACCCGGATTCGGGAGCCGTTGTTGGTGGAGCCGGTTGAATCGCCGGGGAGTCTTGAGAAAGTGGGAGAAGGGGAGATTATTGAGGCGGATCAGGGGTGATCAGCTCCTGGTCTGACACCATATTTTGGGCGGGGATTTTTGCCATATATGGGCCGCTAGGGTCGCAAAGCGAGCATTCCAGCTTATGACTAACATCTTGCTCAGCAATGTCTGGAAAAGGGTTTCCCGTGAATCGTAATGAACTATAACAACTGATTCAGTGTGTCTACGCTGTCGGGCCCTCCATCTATTCGAATACACTCTGCGGAATCTAATTCCCATGGAGCTGCGGACTTTGTATGGAGGTGAACTGCAACACGCGATTCGACCAATTCATCTAGTAATCCTGCAGGAATCCAAACTACCCCGGTGCCTTCGAGCCTATTGGGAACTGGGCTACCGCATAGTGAACAAAAATCGTTGCGAAATCCGGTAGGTTTCTTGTATGAACTGATTTTGCTCTCACCCATTAACCAGCAGAAAGCCGCGGCCCTCACAAGAGTCGCGGCGTTGGCGGTCGTCCCTGTGGTTTTTCGGCACAATGAACAGTGACATTGATAGAGGTTCCGAATCTGTTCTTTAATCTCAAACTTCACCGCTCCGCAGAGACACTCGCCTTTCATCGATCAAACCTTTGAAAATTATTACCCAAACCTTGAAATTTTCACACGTGCCTAACTAAAGGCTACTTTGGCGTGGAAGGGAAAAATCTACCTGGTCGCAAAGCAAATATCCACAAGGCACTGTGCGCTGACAAAGTTTGGCATGAACGGTTGCGGGCGGGTGATCGAGAATGGGGCGAAGTGAATTGCCCTATCTCACGCCCGCATCTTTCATGGCACCTACACTCCTAGAAAGTATTCAGTACCTGCTGCACTTCCCGACGACGACCTGCGTCTGCCAATTCCCGGCCTGGTCGAGGCGCGGCTTCAAGAGCGTGAATCAGGTACTGCCTGGCTTGCTCTGATTTGCCTTGCTCGTGCAGGAAATCACCGAAAAAGTAATTAGGATCAATGCCATCCGGATTCAGTACCAGGGCTTTTTTCAGGTAATCTTCCGCCTTTTCGTCGTCGCCGAACGACAGAGGCCATCCGGGGACCTGGTAGTAAAGGCTTCCCAGCGACGTGTAAGCCGAGCCTTCAAGTGCAGCAGGATCGATTTTCAGTGCGCCCTCCAGGCTGGCTCGAGCATCTTTCACTAACCCAAGAGCACCCAGGCCTCCTTTGGCACCCGCCCAGGTACTGAACACGATGCCCTGCCATATCAGCGGCTCTGCGCGACCGGGATGGTTGCTGACGTAGGCCTCAGTTTTGTCTGCCAGTTCCTCAAATGCCCTGGTTTGCTCGTCCTCAGGCGTCTGGTACTGAGCTATTGCCCATTCCTGCTGAATAGTTAGCAACGCGTCTTCAAAATCCCCAGCTGTGGCGAGAGAACTGAACAATATCAAGCTTAAGCTCAGAACCCTGATGAATCGACCGGGCTTGCTTTTCAAAGGATTGATCATATTGCACCTCCGCGCATGAACTGACGGATAACGGGTAGCTGCTTTCGCAGCGCTCGATCGACTATCCTGGGCAAAACGCTGTTGATCAGTACAAACAGTCTTTCTGGCCAGCCCAGAAAGCGCATTCGGGCATTCTTATGAATGGCTCGAAGAATCTGGCTGGCAACCTCATCAGGCTTGTCGACCTGGTTCCCAAGCGCTTTGTTCATCTGTTCGACGGCAGCGGGGTTCATCGCCGTCGCCGTTGCTCTCGGCGCAACATAAAGAATGCTCAGATTCGAGTCGGCGACTTCACGGCGCAGAGCTTCGGTAAATCCTCTGAGCCCGAATTTGCTGGCACAATAGACGGCATAACCGGGGAATCCGATACTGCCGTAGGTGGAGCCGATGAAAGCCATCAAGCTTTGCTTTGTATTGCGCAAGCGCGGAAGAAAATGGCGAGCCACCAACATGGGCGCGCGCAAATTGGTATCAAGCTGCGTATCAATCATCGCCGTGTCTGTCTGTTCCAGAGACGCAAAACGGTTTTGACCCGCGCAATAAATCACCCCATCTATTTGCGGAAATCGCTCACTAATCTGGCCGAGCTGGGTCTCAAGCTCGGTTGTTTCCAGATCAAGAGTAACCACATCGACCGTTTCGAGACCTGTCACGTTCGTTTGATGGCGACTCGTCACAATCACGTGCGCCCCCTCGCTCAATAACCTGGCAACCAGGGCACGACCTATGCCGCCCGTCCCGCCAATCACCAGAAAGGTCCGATCATGCAACTTCATGGCAAGCCTCCTTGCGGTATTGAGGGAGTGGGATACTGTGCAGCATGTCGCCGTAAAGGCGGTAAACCATGTTTGACGAACGGATGATGGCTTCCTGATCTTCTGGCCGGGTAATGCCGCTCATCAGGCCTTTGAAAAATTCGAAATGATCCTGGTCCAAAGCGCCGTGGGAATACAGATAGCTGAAGGCTTCGGTCGGTAACTCCAGCTGCTGTTGGATTTGCTGGCCCAAAGGAGTCGCCAGCTCCACGGAGGTGCCTTCCAGCACTTGAACCATGCCGAAGAATGCTGCCGGGTTACCGCGGTTAATCTGGTCGTACAGATAGGCCACCATCAGTTCTATCGACTTGTCCGGCAGACCCTGCCGAACACTGGCTTTGTCCACACCACAGGCCTCAAGATCATTCAGAATCCATTCCTGGTGTCCGTATTCTTCGTCGATATACTCAACCAGGGCCTTGCGGACGAACTCAAGGCGTTCTGGCAGTCGCCCACCACACGCCATCATTAGCGGTACGGTGTGTTTTACATGGTGAAAGGCTTGGGTGAGAAACCAGGTATAACTGTCCAGGTCAAAACGACCTTCCTGAATCGCCTGGATGACTGGAGCTTGCGATACATGCTGTCGTGCGACTGCTGTATCCTTCTGAAGACGTTCGAAAAAGTTCATATCAGCACCTCGTGTATTGAATTGAATGGTCGTGGCTCTGCCGCACAGCACCGCAAGATCGTCCAATAATCGTTGACGTCGCAGGCGGCCGTTTGCCGTGAGATAGCCACTCGCCTGGGTGAAGGGTTGATTCAGGCAGTGGACTGCCTGAAGCCGGGCGTAATCCGGCAGGTTGGAATTCAAAATCAGCAACTGGTCCCTAAGCTCTTTTCGATCTGGCATTTCTGAAAGCACCAAGAAGGCTTCAGGCGCAGCTTGTCCATCGCCAAACACCCAGGCCTGCGCGATCCCGGGGCATTGAAGCAATTCACTTTCCAGCCATTCGGGGTTGATGTTGCGACCAAAGCTGGTAATCAACAGGTTCTTGGCGCGCCCGTTCACCCTGAGAAAACCATCGGATGTCATACAACCGAGGTCGCCGGTTGCAACCTCACGTCCTACGCCAGAGCCTGCTTCAGCGGTGTCATTCAGATAGCCGAGAAAGGTTTTGCCAGTGACTCGGATCTCGCCGTGATCATCAACACGGACTGACACATGGCCCAGCGGCCGACCAACCGATCCAAAACGTTCCAGCCCCGGAGCATTCAGCGACACCACGGAACCACATTCAGAAAGGCCATAACCCTCGTAAAGGGGCAGGTCCATCTCGCGGGCCTGACGCAAAAGGCCAGGAGATACCTTTCCGCCACCCACGGCCAAAAAACGAAAGCCCCGATAGCGGAGGAGTCCTGACTTCGCAGCCTGTACCAGCGCCATGGCTAACTCGGGCACAAGAATCAGTGAGTGAGGACGGTGATCGTTTATTGCTGAAGCCCAGCGGTTAACAGAGAGACCCGAGCTGCCTCTCATGCCCAGGTTTTGCATTGGCACAGAGGTAATCGTTGCGCCCATTAAAAGAGGCAAATAACCCCCTGCGATATTTTCAAGCAGGGTAGCCAGAGGCAGAGTGTTCAGGTGTTTTTCAATGCCAACCGCTGCTAAACGATGAGCGAGGGCCTCGGTGGTTGCCGCCAGTTGGCTTTCCCCCAGACAGACGCCTTTGGGCGAACCCGTACTTCCCGACGTAAAGGTGATTTTGCACGTGCCAGGTGGCAGTGAAATGCTGGTCCTACCAGCGTTAGACGTGGTGAAAAAAAGACCTTCGGCTAGTGGCCGTGCGCCTTCGGGCGCGTTGCCGACCCAGAGCACTCCATCCAGCGCTGCACATGAAGCGATATGATCGGTCTGCTTTCGGGAGAAAAACGGCGGTAGTGGAACACTCACGACTGAAGCCATCAGACAGGCGAGGTCAGCAACGTGCCACGCCTGCCCATTGTCTCCCGCCAGACCCAAACGCTTGAACCCGAGATCCGCCAGGGTGTTTGCGAGTACTTCCGCGTTTTGCCAAAGCTGGGCGCCGGTCGTTATTTTCGAACCGTCAGTCAGCGCCGGCTTTTCACGGTCTACCAACGCGGTTTGCAAGAGATTCCGCAACTCAGCCATTGGATACCGCCCGTTCCGTGCCTGCACTCAACCATTGAGTCTGGTTGAGCAATCCTGCAGTTCTCAGATTCTGATAGCCTGCCTTTACGTTGGCGGCCATAACCATCGGGCTCTGCGCGTAATAGCTACCCCACCCGGCTCCTCGACCGGGAAGGCGATCGGCACTGGCTTTCGCCAGCGGGAAGCAGTCGATACCCAGGCGCCGAAAACTGTTTCGAAGCGGCTCGGTTCCGGTGAACACAATCCAGTCAGCCAGATTCATCACCAGCCACAGTGCCAACCCCAAAAACAGGGGACGGCTTACCCCTGGCTCTACGCCGGCCAGATGGGCAATTTCCACAATGTGGCTGCGCGCTACCCCCGGCTCCTGCGCCAGGTAAGCCTCAACAGGCTCGTCCAGATAGTCTTCGAGGAAAAGCCTCTCCCGATCTGCGTGGCGCGCACCTACGGCCGCCAGTAACGTGCCTTTTTCGTTGATGAGCGCCAGTAACTGAGGTATCGATAGGTTTGGGCGGGCACCATAGGACTGTTCGAAACGCCGCCGAATGAACTCGCTGATGGCTCCAACCGCGGCACTGCCCGGTGCCACTTCGCAAAGCAGTCGGCCAGATGTAATCACCTGGGGCTGGAAATCGCTGTTATCGGAACGCCACCTTGAAGACAGGGTCATTAGTTCAGACATCATTTGGACTCCACTCATCGTTAGAATCCAAACTATCTGGGCCGACTTAACGATCCCTTAACCCTGGGAGATTTTTTCCTTAAGAAGGTCTTAAGGTTTCTATGCCAAACTGTTCTTCACGTTGGTTGGTTCGCGCACGTTTTTCAGGAAAGAATCATGCGGATATTGCTGGTAGAAGATGATCCGATGCTGGCGAAAACAATGCTCGGGATGCTCAAGGAAGGGAACGACACAGTGGATTGGATTAACGATGGTCAACAGGCCATGAACGCCATTCCCAACGAACACTTCGATCTGATCATCCTGGACCTCACATTACCACGCGTGGATGGCCTCGATATATTGCGCTCACTTCGGTCCAAGGGCATCAGCACACCCATTATCATTCTGACTGCCCGAAGCGAGTTGAATGAAAAGCTTGAAGGACTGGATTTCGGCGCCGACGACTACCTGACCAAACCTTTCGCGATGGCAGAATTGAAAGCTCGTATCCGGGCAGTCACTCGCCGCGCTGATGGTCAGCCGCAGACGAGCCTGACCGTCGGGGTGCTAAATCTGGCTTCCGATTCGTCGACCTTATCCATCAACGGTGTGTCCGTCAGTTTGCCTCGCAGCGAATACCAAATCATGCACTACCTGATGCGCCACGCAGACCGGGTTGCGACAAGACGCCGCCTTGAAGAGCAGCTGTATGGATGGGAACAAGGTGCGGAAAGCAACGCTTTGGAAGTGCATATTCATCACTTGCGCAAACGGATCGGTCGCTCCGTCATTCGAACGGTTCGCGGCGTCGGTTATCTGTTGGACAGCAAAGAGGCGGCCAGCATTGGGAACACCGCATGTCACTGACCCGCACCCTTACTCTGATGGTAACCACTTTGGTCCTGCTACTGGCAATGACAGCCGCTCTGTGGAGCTATTTCGAGAGCAATCACGAGCTGGAAGAGCTGTTTGATGCGGAACTGGCCCAAAGCACCCGTATCGTACAGGGCTTGGTTCGGTACCTGTCAGAAACCCGTTCGCCGGTCGAGCTGACCAGAACACTTCGAGAAACCCTGCAAATACCCCACGCTGCGCTCTCAGAGAGCGATTTCGGTGAGATACTTTCGGACGGATCCGGTCATAAATACGAAAAAAAGCTGTCGTTTGAAATCTGGACGCCTGACGGCACGGCGCTGCTGAATACGCTGTCCTCAGACGCAACGCCGCCGGCAATGCCTGGCTACCATTGGATCGACGCTTCTGGCTTCCGTTGGCGCACTTTCTCAATGCGTGACCCAGAAACCGGGTTCTGGCTGAGAACCGCTCAGAGAGAGGATATTCGTGACGAGCTCAGTCAAGAGCTGGCGATGGGAAATGTTCTTCCGCTTCTTGTCATTGTTCCCTTGCTGCTGATCGCGATTCCGATTGCCATTCGTTCAGGATTTCAGCCTCTTCGTCGCCTCGAAGCGCCTCTGGCCGACATGGAACCACAGCATCTGTACCACCTCGACACGACAATAGCCCCCAAGGAAGTTCACGGTCTGGTCACCGCAGTGAATACCCTTCTTGGCCGTCTAAACGAGGCGCTTGCGCACGAACGCAGTTTTTCCGCCGACGCGGCCCATGAACTTCGCACGCCCCTGAGCGCGTTACGCCTGAATCTCGAACATATGGCTACCCGACCCACCGAAGATCTTTCGGATCTGATGGAATCGGTTGACCGCATGACGCATCTTGTCGATCAGTTACTTCTGCTTAGCCGAATTGATCGCATCGAGAGTTTCGAGCGCTTACCCAATAACCTATCGGCCATCGTGGAGCAGAGTGTCGCGGACATTGCCCCGCTGGCCCTTAATAAACAGATTGAGCCAGTCCTGCACAGTGATCTGGCTGAGCTGACAGTGGACTGCAATTCTGCACTGATAAACACGCTGATGCGATCAGTGCTGGCTAACGCGATCCAGTATGGTCCGTCAGGCTCAACCATCGATATCTCCATCCTCAAAGAGAAGGATAACGCTGAAATCTGGATATGCGATGAAGGCCCCGGCATCGCAGAGGAAGAGCGCGACCGCGCGCTCCGCCGTTTCAGCCGTCTCGATCAGAGAGTGGGCAAGGGATCGGGCCTCGGACTGGCAATTGCACGGCGGATTGCTGAACTTCACAACGGTCACCTTTCGCTTGAAAATAGACCGGACAATAGAGGTGGGCTTTGCGTGCACATCACCTTGCCAGTGGCGAACGACTCATGACTGGCTCTTTGACCCTATAGTTGCTACAGGGTTTAGAATGTCGGTCGCACCCAAGTAATAGAGAGTGCCATGCACGATAAAAGCCACGATCACAGCCATCATTTCGATACCCATAATCGTTCCTTTGCTTTTGCGGTGATCCTCAACATGCTCTTTGTGGTCATTGAAGCTGTGTATGGTCTGCTCTCGGGATCCCTTGCACTGCTCGCTGATGCCGGCCACAACTTGAGCGACGTTCTGGGCCTAATTCTGGCATGGTCGGCCAGTTGGCTCGCTGGCAAGGCAGCGACGGAGAGCAAAACATATGGCTTGAAGAAAACAACTATCCTGGCAGCCCTATTCAACGCTCTTATACTGATTGCCGCTGTCGGTGGAATCACTTGGGAAGCGATTCAGCGACTCACAGAGCCATCAAGCGTCGCCGGCCTAACGGTTGTAATTGTTGCGGGCATTGGCGTTGTCATAAACGGCGCGACCATGATGCTCTTTATCAAAGGCCAGAAAGGCGACATCAATATTCGTGGGGCTTTTTTACATATGGCCGCCGACACAGCAGTTTCTGTCGGCGTGGTTATTTCCGGGACCATTCTGATATTTTTCAATATCACGTGGATTGATCCGATTATTAGTCTTGTGATCGCTGCAGTGATATTCCTCGGAACCTGGCAACTATTAAATGACTCTGTGACGCTTGCCGTCGACGCCGTCCCAAAAGACATCGATATCTGCGCTGTACAAAAGAGGCTCGAGAGTATGCCCGGCGTCCAATCGGCACATCATCTTCACATTTGGGCCTTGAGCACGACCGAAAATGCGCTAACGGTTCACTTGGTTAAGCCAGACCCGCGAGATGATGATCAATTGCTCAGTGAGGCCGTTGCAATGCTACACAAAGAATTCAACATCCAACATGCCACTATCCAGTGGGAGCGCGGTCGACAGGAATGTCCGAGTACCTCCTACTGCTAGCTGTTAGTCAATCGCACCAAACCATCAAAAGGTTCCAAACATGAACAGATTAAATTCAGTATTAGCTACGCTGATTTTGTGTTCTGCGGCGACAACTTCTGCCTTGACTTCGGCTGACGAAAACAATCCAACCGATGAGTCAGTCGAGCAGTACCTATATCACCCCAAGCATGCTCAGAAGAATTTCGATACTGACGTGGATCCCCTGCACGAAAGTTCTTTACAAGGATTCGACTGTATGGATCAGGATAAGAACGGATACCTGACCGAACAGGAAATCGACCAGCGAGCTGACTGTGTCGACAACGCCGAAGAACGAGGCATGGGGCGATCCAAAAGAGCGGCAGTCATCCTTGACCTGTTAGACGCTGACCGCGATCGGAGGGTAAGCAAGCGGGAATTCAATATCTGGAATGAAATGCAAAGACAGCACCACGAAATCAAGTTGAGCAATTAATCTTGAACTGAAGCCTTTCGACTCGCTCAGGTGCGCAGCCTTGGCACCGGATTTATGGCCAACCCTCGATTAAGCACTGCTCAACAGTCCCTGATCGCTTAGCCGTTTATTAACAGATGCACACCTATGCTCGCCAGATAACCGAGAGCAATAGCGGGTGTCCATTTCAGATGACTCAGAAAGGTGTAATGCCCTCGCGCCTGCCCCATCAGGGCAACCCCCGCCGCCGAGCCGATAGAAAGCAAACTGCCACCAACTCCCGCCGTCAGGGTGACCAGAAGCCACTGGTAGTCGGGCATCTCGGGGTTCATGGTCAGTACCGCAAACATGACCGGAATATTGTCCACTAACGCAGAAATCACTCCGACCATCACGTTGGCAAAGGTGGGGCCCAGATCGCCGTAAAGCGTCGCGGACAACATGCCCAGGTAGCCAATGAAGCCGAGACCACCCACAGCCATGATCACCCCATAGAAAAAGAACAGTGTGTCCCACTCCGCCCGGGCAATATGGGAAAACACATTGAAACTTCGCTCTTTAGATCTGTCTCCTGGAGGCGTTTCATAATTTTCGTTCCAGCGGTATTCCTCGTGTCGTTTCAGGTAATAGCCAAAAAGCTTGAGATACCCCAGCCCTGTCATCATGCCAAAAACAGGCGGTATATGAAGGAACTGATGGAAAGCGATCGCAGTGGCAATGGTCAGCAGAAACAGGCCACAAATAAACCCTCCACCCGGGCGAATCACCTTATTATAAGTCTCGGGCTGTGCAGGTTTTCCTTTGGGTAATGCAAAATGCATCAGAGCCGCCGGGACCAGGAAATTGACCATTGCAGGCAGAAAGAGTTGGAAGAAGTCCTGGAATGGCAGAATGCCTTTTTGCCAGACCATCAACGTTGTTATATCGCCAAACGGACTGAAAGCACCCCCCGCGTTTGAACCAACTACAATGTTGATAAAGGCGAGCGATACAAATACTCCACTGTCCCGACCAACCGCCATCACCACGGCGCACATGATCAGCGCTGTGGTGAGATTGTCTGCGACGGGCGAGATGCAAAACGCTAGGACACCGGTGATCCAGAACAATTGACGGTATCCATAACCTTTGCCCAACAACCAGATTCGCAGTTGATCAAATACCTTCCGCTCCAACATCGCATTGATGTAGGTCATGGCCACCAGAAGGAAGAAGAACAGCTCGGCGTATTCCAGGAAGTTGTGCCGGATGGCAGCTTCCACCTCACCGTCTCCGTCGGCCATACGATAGGCCACCGCCACAAGGATCCAGATCAATCCGGCCGCAATCAGCATCGGCTTGGATTTCGCCAGGTGAATTTTCTCTTCCAGCATCACCAGGATATAAGCAACCACAAAAATGCCGATAGCGGCATAACCGACAGGGTGAAACATCAGACTCAAATCAGGGTTTGAGCTAGCCCACACCAGCCCAGGTACCAACCACAAGATAGCCGTTGCCAGCACAGCGATTAATTTCATTAAGAGGAAACTCCGAATGCATAGGAATACCCGGGCGACGCGCACCGCAATCTCGACGCGATTCGCAATCAGTATCTTTTTAATGGGCTTTGACCCTGTCTCTGGTTAACAGTCAAACAAGAAAAAGCCGCAATCGATTGGGCTGATTGCGGCTTTGAAGCGCTTTAGTAAGATTTTCCCCTGACGGCATGAACAATGTCAGAGAATGACTCAGGGCGGGGGCGCTGGTCCACACGGATGCCCGCTTGATCATTCAGATCATCAGCAGACAAAAGTCCGCGAACAGACTTCTCTCCGGAGCCTGCCTCACCCAGATCCGCCTCCATCACCAACAGATAGTCGGTGTGAAGTTCATTGAAAATCTCCGCCAGTTGGTCGACCTTCAGCTCCTGAAGCTGACCATATCTTACTGCAGGCAAACTCCATATCGGGCGCATGACATCCTTGGCCGTAATGTCCGAAATGGAACCGCCTCGCTGATTGGCAAGACTCAACGGTAACGAACCGAGAAGGTCTTTCAGGGTCAATAGTCCGACCACCTCATCACTCCGGTTAACCACCATCGCAAACGTCGCGCCGGAGTTGCATAGTTTGGCTTTCATTTCCTTAAAAGCCATAGCCGATCGGATATTGATCGGGTTATGGCTGGTGAAGTCCTTTAACAACTGGGTAGCCGGATCGTCACCTGTAAGGGATTCCTCCTCAGGACAGGCAGTGAGCCTGAAAACGTCACCGGGAGACTTGGGAACTAAAACACGTGATGGATTGCTCATGGCAATTCCCCTTCGCTTAAGATCATTTAGTCAAGACGTCACTCTGATTCACAGAGCACTGGAAGTCTGGAGCGTAGTAAATGTTCTAAAGCGTCGCGGGAGGCGCCTGGGGCAGGCCAGGATAGCTCAGCAGCCTAAGACCTGGTCCGTCAAAGGCCAAATGCGCGAGGGCACGTGACGAGAATTTAAATGGGGAGTGTACGACTACGAAACGCTGTAATGGCGAATCTTCGGTTGGGGAGCTACCGTCAGACGAAGAATCCGTAATACCTGCGACATCAATAACCTGCAAGGATGCAGACGGGTCTTCGTAAAAGGGAGCAGCGTGGGCGCCCCCTGTCCAAACCAAAAACACAAAAGTCAGCAGCAGAGTCGCACTGCAAAAGAGTTTCGTGTTTTTGTCTGACTGAGAACTCATAGAATTACCAAAATACGCTATTCAGCATCCTCCGATTAAATTACCACCCGCGGTTGATGCAGGCAATCAAGACTCGTTGGACTTGTGTGCCGAAAGTACCAAATCAGGTGGCATCCCACCCCTTCAGAAATTCCTTTTGGGGCCCGGCTGTTGCGAGCCGGGAGTGATATTTGGAGAGTCCAAAATATTGTACGCCACAGTAATATTCCCACCACTGAGATTTATACGCATGTTGTCAGCGATCGCAGAGCCTGAAGTCAATACTCCCAGTTACTTGATGGCACCTGCTTAATGTGGACATAACTTGCAAGTCGGATGCTAGGACGAACCAGGAATTGAAAGCTACCAATAATAAAAAACCAGATTGCGGCTCTTTCATACTCTGGGAATAAAAAAAGTATACTACCCACTAAAAACCATAGCGCTATGATGAAGTCATTAATAATGCTCATGACCTCATATCGCCTGCGTATGACCAGCTTCTCATTTCCAACTGTCAATGTAAGCGGGTGATCAAGATCTCGCTGCGACATCGCCTCTCCTCCTTGCAATATGAGTCTGCGTATGAAGCTTAAAAATTTGCATTTAACAGCAACACCACCACTCCGTCCAAATCTGCCTCACAATCCGGATAACCGCGATTTTTCACGTCCTTACCATGCTATTTCAGACGATTTTTGAGCACCTGGTTCTGTGAAAAGCGTGCATGCGGTTTATCCGTTCACGTTAAACGGCATAAATCTTGGCGTTTTCGAGGGTTTTTCATTATACCCCCACTTTCGCGACAGGCCATTTACTGGCCAATGCGTTATACCAGCAGGATCGGAAGGCAGCTGGTGACACCGTAGATTTGGTGAATCGCAGAGTGTTTCGGGTGTTAAAAAACGGGAGGAGTTAGCAGGTCGCGAATGTTCGCTTTTGTTTAAAAGCGGCTGCAGTACGAGTCGACTTGACGGGGGGCAAAGCATTTGATGGTTTTTACTTTAGTTCGTCCAGAGCGCACCAACTATGGTTGGATGACTAACTGAAGCGGAGTAGTCATTGAAGTGGTGGGCCCAGGTGGACTCGAACCACCGACCAAGGGATTATGAGTCCCCTGCTCTAACCAACTGAGCTATAGGCCCTAAAGGAAAGCGGGCGCCATTATACCCATGGGGGTAGGCGCCCGCTACTGTTGCGGAGGGGGTTAACCGTTACCCTGGTCGTCAATGAAGCCGCGCAGGTGATCGGAGCGGGAAGGGTGGCGCAGTTTGCGCAGGGCCTTGGCTTCGATCTGGCGGATTCGCTCGCGGGTTACGTCGAACTGCTTGCCCACTTCTTCCAGCGTATGGTCTGTGTTCATCTCGATACCGAAACGCATGCGCAGTACCTTGGATTCCCTCGCAGTCAGGCCAGACAGCACGGAGCGGGTAGCTTCGCGCAGGCCTTCGGCGGTGGCGGAATCGACCGGTGACAGGGCCTGGATATCCTCGATGAAATCGCCCAGGTGGCTGTCTTCGTCGTCGCCGATCGGGGTTTCCATGGAGATCGGCTCTTTGGCGATCTTCAGCACCTTGCGGATCTTGTCTTCCGGCATTTCCATGCGCTCGCCCAGTTCTTCAGGGGTAGGCTCGCGGCCCATTTCCTGAAGCATCTGGCGGGAGATGCGGTTGAGCTTGTTGATGGTCTCGATCATGTGCACCGGAATACGGATGGTGCGGGCCTGATCCGCGATAGAGCGGGTGATGGCCTGACGAATCCACCAGGTGGCGTAGGTCGAGAACTTGTAACCACGGCGATATTCGAACTTGTCGACGGCCTTCATCAGGCCGATGTTGCCTTCCTGGATCAGGTCCAGGAACTGCAGGCCGCGGTTGGTGTATTTCTTGGCAATGGAAATAACCAGACGCAGGTTGGCTTCCACCATTTCCTTCTTGGCACGGCGGGCCTTGGCTTCGCCGATGGACACGCGACGGTTGATTTCCTTGATGTCCACTACGTCCAGATCCACTTCGGTCTGAATGTTGTGGATGCGCTTCTGCAGGCGGACGATTTCGTCCAGGCGCTCGGCAATCAGCGGCGCGTAGGCTTTCTTGCTCTTGGAGAGCTTTTCTGCCCATTCCAGATTTACTTCGTTGCCGGGGAAGGCCTTGATGAAATCCTTGCGCGGCATCTTGCACTCACGCACGCAGATTTTCATGATGGCACGCTCGTTCTCACGAACCAGATCGTTGGTGGAACGAACCACTTTCACCAGCTCGTCAAACGCCTTGTTGCCCAGCTTGAAGGGGGCAAAGACCTGGCCCAGCTCGTTGAGCGCTTCCTGGGTTTTCTTGTGGCCACGGCCATGCTTTTCCAACGCCTCGTCAGCGGCTGCGCGCTTTTCTTTCAGCAGCTCGAAACGCAGGCGGGTTTCTTCCGGATCCGGACCGCTCTCGGTTTCTTCTTCGCTGTCGTCGTCATCGTCGTCATCGGACGAATCGCTGGAGCTGCTGGAAGTATCCGTGGAGGTGTCTTCTTCCATGAACGGCTCGGCGCCGTCCGGGTCGAGAAAACCAGTCACGATGTCGCTGATGCGGCCTTCGTTCTCGATGATGCGGTCGTAGGCCTGGATAACGGTGCCGGTGATGCCGGGGAAGTGGGCAACGGCGGCCATGACGTCGCGGATGCCTTCCTCGATGCGCTTGGCGATAACAATCTCGCCTTCGCGGGTCAGCAGCTCGACCGTGCCCATTTCGCGCATGTACATGCGGACTGGATCAGTGGTGCGGCCGGCATCGGATTCAACGGCAGCCAGGGCGGCGGCTGCTTCTGCTGCTGCGGCTTCGTCGGCGGTGGAATCGCCGTCGGTCATCAGCAGTGTGTCTGCGTCCGGCGCTACCTCGGCCACCTGGATGCCCATGTCGTTGATCATGCGAATGATGTCTTCAACCTGGTCCGGGTCGGCTATGTCTTCCGGGAGGTGGTCATTTACCTCGGCGTAAGTCAGGTAACCTTGTTCCTTGCCTCGTGCGATGAGGTCTTTAAGACGTGATTTTTGCGAATTGCCTGACATAGACACCTGTGAACTCGCTTATACAAAGGAAAAAAGTTAAACAGCCATTATAGCTGTCGCCCGATTGGTCTGCCACCGAGTGGTTAGATGGTGACCAACTCTGTAAGTTTCAAGGCCCGCAAGGGCCTGTTTCAGTCGTTCTGCCCGCTCAGCGCTTTCAGTTCCTTCCGTTCCTCGTCGGTCAGATCCGACAGGTTCCGTTTCTGCGAAAGCAATGCTGCCAGGCGTTGTTTGCGTGCAACTTCCTGGTTCGGGTTGAGCATTTCCCGGGCGCCGGCCAGTGTCTGTTCCCTGGCAGGCACGTGTTCAATACCATCAAACAGGCCGTAAAAACGGGTTCTGGCTGCTGCATCCATGGCCAGTCGGCTGACCAGCGTTTTGCGGTCGGTCACGCCCTGTTCAAGAATCCATGCAGCGAACTGGCCGGCCTGTTTCAGTTCCCGGCTGCTTCGGCACAGTTCGTCAATTTCCCGCGCCATATCCGGCGCTTCCAGCAGGGCCAGGCAAAGTTGCGTGTCCTTGCTCAGGCGAACGTCGATCCGTTCTTCCTGGGTGCGCTGCTGTGCGCCTTTTCCTTTTCTCCACTGGCTCCGGTCCTGCCAGGTGCTCTGCTGGTTACGGCACAGCCGCAGCATCTCGTGCCACATGGCATCCCGCAGCGTGCTGCGGGGCATTTTCTTCAGCAGCGGCTCGACCCTGGCTTTCAGTTCGCCCCGGTCTTCCGGCAGTGTCAGGTCCAGCCCTTCGCTTTGCCGGTTGAACAGATAACGGGACAGCGGTGTGGCGCTGTCGATGCGTTCCTTGAACGCCTCGGGACCCTCCTGGCGGACCAGGGTGTCCGGGTCTTCACCGTCCGGCAGCATCAGGAACTGCAGATGCATGCCGTCGCCCAGCAGTTCCAGGGCGTTGTCGAGGGCGCGGTCTGCGGCCCGGAAGCCGGCAGAGTCGCCGTCGAAGCAGAATATTATGTGCCGGGCCTGCTTCAGCAGCGCCGACAGACTGTCCTGGTTTGTTGCCGTGCCCAGGGTGGCAACCGCAAAATGGATGCCATTCTGCGCCAGGGCAATTACATCCATGTAGCCTTCAACCACCAGCAGTCGGTCGACCTGCTTGAGCGCCTGCTTGGCTTCGTAAAGGCCGTAAATCTCGCGGCTTTTGTGAAAGACATCCGACTCCGGAGAGTTGATGTATTTCGCCTTGTCATCCCCCAGGGTCCGCCCGCCAAAGGCGATGGTGCGGCCGCGGCTGTTGCGGATGGGGAACATCACCCGGTTCCGGAACAGATCCCGTGGGCGCCCGTATCGATCCGACACGGTGCCGGTTTCAATCAGCGGCCCCTGTAAATCCTTGCTGGCGCTGTCGTAAAGCGCCGTGCCAGTACCCGGGGCGAACCCGATCTTGTACTGGTCGATAATGTCCTGGTCCAGCCCGCGCTGGGTCAGGTAATCCTTGGCAAACGCCCCTTGCTGACCCTTCAGCTGGCCCTGATAGAAGTTGCTGGCGTAATCCAGCGCATCGGTCAGGGTTTTCGCCTGCTGCATTTCCTGCTTGGCGTTTTCGTCGTAGGGCACTTCCAGCCCGGCACGCCTTGCCAGTTCCTCCACCGCATCGGTGAACCCCAGCCCGTCAAATTCACGAACAAAGCTAATGGCGTCCCCGTGGGCGCCGCAGCCAAAGCAGTGATAAAAGCCTTTATCCGGCCTGACGTTGAATGACGGTGTTTTCTCGTCATGGAAGGGGCAGCGGGCTTTGTAGTTACCACCGGCCTTTTTCAGAGTGATCCGTGACCCGATCAGCTCGGCCAGGTCAATCCGTTGCAGCAGGTCTTCAACAAAGCGTTGCGGGATCAGTCCACTCATGAGGTCTCCGGTGGCCTGTCAAAAGGCCCGTCCTGCGAGTACAGCCAAAAATGCCGCCGAAGCCAGGCCTCGGCGGCATTTAAGTCGCCATTCACACGGCAACGCCGGTAATGGCAGTTACTTGCAGTAGCGCAGCGTCCGGTAAAGCTTAGTACAGACGCTCGAATTTGCGCTGTTCACGCTGAAGCTTCTTGAGATGACGCTTGACGGCAGCAGCGGCCTTGCGCTTGCGCACGGCAGTCGGCTTCTCGTAGTGCTCGCGACGACGTACTTCAGACAGTACGCCTGCTTTTTCGCAGGAGCGCTTGAAGCGACGCAGGGCTACGTCAAACGGCTCATTCTCTTTCACTTTAACAGCTGGCATTCGAAAATCACCTACCTGATTGATTCGGTTTTGGTTTCGGTCGGATAACTGGTTAAAACCCGACCAGTGCTCATTTAAGGGCGGCAATGATAGCGTTAGCAGACGGGTAAGGTCAATGTTTGTTCGATGAAACTGCCGGGCGGTCTCGGGTTTCTGCTAAAATGCCGGCTCCTACGCATTCTGTCTCCGTCTGTTGGTCTATTTATGCTTATTCTCGGTATCGAAACCTCCTGTGATGAAACCGGTGTCGCCCTGTTTGACAGTGATCAGGGCCTTTTGTCCCATGCCTTGTTCAGCCAGATCGATATGCACGCGGATTATGGCGGCGTAGTGCCGGAACTGGCCTCCCGTGACCATGTCCGCAAGCTGCTGCCTTTGTGCGATCAGGTGCTGGCAGACGCCGGCAAAACCCGCAGCCAGATTGAAGGTATCGCCTATACCGCCGGCCCGGGCCTGATTGGCGCCTTGATGGTGGGGGGCGCAGTGGCGCACTCGTTGGCTTTTGCTCTCGGGGTTCCCGTGCTGGGCGTTCACCATATGGAGGGCCACCTGCTAGCGCCCATGCTGGAGCCAGAGCCGCCGGCCTTCCCCTTTGTCGCCCTGTTAGTTTCTGGCGGCCACACCCAGTTGGTGCTGGTTAAAGGTATTGGTGAGTATGAAATGTTGGGCGAGTCGGTGGATGATGCCGCCGGCGAAGCCTTTGACAAGACCGCCAAGATGCTGGGGCTGGACTACCCGGGCGGGCCAAGAGTGGCGGCGCTCGCCGAGAAGGGCACGCCCGGGCGTTACCGTTTCCCGCGCCCCATGACAGACCGCCCTGGGCTGGATTTCAGTTTCAGTGGCCTGAAGACCTTTACCCTGAATACTGTCACCGCCGCCGACAAAGCCGGTGAACTTGATGACCAGACCCGGGCAGACATCGCGTTGGCGTTCGAAGCGGCGGTGGTGGATACCTTGGTGATCAAATGCCGCCGGGCTCTTGAGCAGACCCACAGCAAACGGCTGGTCATTGCCGGCGGCGTTAGTGCGAACAAACGGCTGCGGGCAGGGCTGGAAACTATGGCCGAGAAAAAGAAGGCGAAAGTGTTCTATGCCCGGCCTGAATTCTGCACTGATAACGGCGCCATGATCGCCTACGCCGGGTGTCAGCGCCTATTGGCCGGGCAGCAGGACGGCGACCGCATTGTGTCGGTACCCCGCTGGCCGATGAATACGCTGCCCCCGGTCGGGGAAGTTCGTTCAAATGGTCTGGTTGACTAGAACCCTGGCTCCCGGCCCTGGGCCATGCGTATCAGGTTGTTCCTGTGCCTGACCACGATCAGCAGTGCCAGCAGGCCGAACAGCGGCAGCGTTTCCGGTTCCAGCATGGCGCTGAGCAGCGGCCCACTGACGACAGCAACTATTGAGGCCAGCGCCGAAATGCGCCAGCGCCACATCACCACGGCCCAGATGGCACTCAGTAGCAGTGTGGTCAGCGGCGCCAGCGCCAGCCCGGCCCCCAGAGCCGTTGCGACTCCCTTGCCACCCTTGAATCGGAAGAACACCGGAATCATGTGCCCGGTTACCGCGCACAGGGCAACCATGGCCTGTGCCAGAATCGACAGGCCAGCGGCACTGGCCAGCCATACCGGCAATCCGCCTTTGGCCGCGTCCAGAAGTAGTGTGGCCGCCGCCGGTGACCAGCCGCCGGTGCGGTAGACGTTAGTGGCGCCGGGGTTTCCGGAACCTTGTGCCCGCGGGTCCGGCAGGTGCCAGAATCGGCAGACCGGAATAGCAAACAGCACCGACCCGGCCAGGTAGGCCAGGAAGCAGAGGAGCACAATCAGAACCGGATCGCTGATCTGGGGCATGGTGGCAAAGACGTGTCAGGGTGATCTGTGAGAAACTACCCCGCTCAAATGAGCGTAACAGGCACTCTTTGCAGAGTATCCCTTGCCTGTACGTTATTCAATCAGCCGAGAGTCGAAGAGCCCGGGGAGCCTGCCAGTGACAGACAGCGTGATGATCGAAGGCCTGGCCGTTGAAACCGTCATCGGGGTCTATGACTGGGAGCGTGAAGTCAGCCAGCGCCTGCTGATCGACCTGGAGATGGCGTGGGACAACAGCGTTCCTGCGGCGTCCGACGATGTCGCCGACGCGCTGGATTACGCCGCGGTCAGCGAGAGGATTACCGGCTATCTCACCGACACCCGTCCGCAGCTGCTGGAGACCGCGGCAGAGGGCATTGCGGCGCTTTTGCAGCGGGAATTCGGCGTGTACTGGCTACGCCTGATCATCCGCAAGCCCGGTGCCGTGCCGGCGGCGACCTCGGTGGGTGTTTCCATTGAGCGGGGTGTTCGCTGATGGCCCGGGTCTACATCAGCATCGGTAGCAATATCGACCGCCAGACGCACGTGCTGGCGGCGCTGGATGCGCTTCAGGAATGGTTTGGCGAACTGGACCTGTCGCCGGTCTACGAGAGCGAGGCGGTCGGCTTTGTCGGCGAACCGTTTTTGAATCAGGTGGTGGGCGTTGATACCGGGCTTTCGGTGGCAGAGCTCTCCGCCCGTTTCAAGCAACTGGAAGCTGAGAATGGCCGTCGCCGGGACGTGCCAAAATTCAGCGGTCGAACGCTGGATCTGGATATTCTGACCTACGACGACTTGGTGGGCCAGTTCGACGGTGTGGAGCTGCCCCGCGGTGAAATCCTCAAGAACGCCTTCGTACTCAAGCCTTTGGCAGACGTCGCACCGAATGAACGACACCCGGTCTGCGGCCAGACCTATGCCGAGCTCTGGCAATCCTACGACCGGGACCAGAAACTCTGGCCCGTGGATTTTGACTGGCAGGGCCGGGTCATCTCCCGCGCGTAGTGATTCGCCGCGGCAGGTTACCGCCTGCGAAACAGCTGGATCAGGTGATCGGTGGAGCTGTCGCCGGCTCCAGCACTCTGGTCTGAATCCCCGGTCAGGCGGGGCAGAATGCCCTTGCCCAGCTGCTTGCCCAGCTCAACTCCCCACTGATCAAACGAATCCACGTCCCAGATGATGCCCTGCACAAAGGTGCGGTGTTCATAGAGTGCGATAAGCGCACCGACCGTTTCCGGGGTTGCCTTGTCCATCAGCAGGGTGTTGCTGGGTTTGTTTCCCGGCACGACTTTATGGGGAGCCAGGCTCCGGGCCTGATCCTCGGACAAGCCTTCGCCTACCAGTTCCTCTATCGCTTCGCTCAGAGTCTTGCCCGACATCAAGGCCCGGGACTGGCTCAGGCAGTTGGCAAAGAGGGTGGCATGGTGACTGGCCACATTATTATGGCTGTTCAGCGGAATAATAAAGTCCACCGGAATCAGCCGCGTACCCTGATGCAACAGCTGATGGAATGCGTGCTGGCCATTGGCGCCGACGCCGCCCCAGATCACCGGACCGCTGTGATAGTTCAGCGGTTCACCATGCTGGGTGACCCGCTTGCCGTTGCTTTCCATGTCCAGTTGCTGGAGATGGGCGGGCAGGCTTCGCAGGTAGTGGTCGTAGGGCAGGATGGCATGGGTTTCCGCGCCCCAGAAATTGCTGTACCAGATGCCCAGCATGGCCATGACCACCGGCAGGTTCTGCTCCAGTGGCGTATGGCGGAAATGGTTATCCAGTTCATGGGCGCCACTGAGTAGGGCCCGAAAGTTGGCCATGCCAATGGTCAGGGCCACCGGTAGGCCAATGGCCGACCAGAGTGAATAACGCCCGCCAACCCAGTCCCACATGGGGAAGATGTTGTCCTCGTCGATGCCAAATTCCACGGCTTCCGGCGCATTGGCGGTGACCGCGATAAAGTGGCCGGCGATGTCCTGTTCGGTGCCGCCATTGGCCAGAAACCAGTCCCGTGCCACCTTGCTGTTTTCCAGGGTTTCCTGGGTTTTGAAGGACTTCGACTGAACCAGAAAAAGCGTGGTTTCCGGGTTCACCCGCTTCAGAACTTCCGCGATGTGGGTGCCATCGATGTTGGCGACATAGTGGGATTGCAGTTGGCCTAGACAGTAGGGCTTCAGGGCTTCGGATACCAGCTTGGGTCCGAGGAAGGAGCCGCCAATGCCGATGCTGACGACGTCGGTAAAGGCTTTGCCGGTGCGGCCGGTGCGCCGTTGCTGCTGCACGTCTTCGACGAACGCCTCCATCCGGTCAAGGTCTTCACTGACCAGGGGGTTCTCTTCCGGGGCCCGCAGGGCAACGTGCAGAGCCGGACGGTTTTCCGTCAGGTTGATGGCATCGCCGCGGAACATTGCCTCAATACGCCCGGGTACGTCGCAGGCTCGGGCCAGGGCCATCAGTTTCGCCAGGGAGTCATCGGTGGTGCGGTTGCGGGAGTAGTCCAGGGACAGCCCGCCGCCACTAATGAAAAACCGGTTGGCGCGGTCCGGGTCAACCCGGAACTGTTCCCGCATGTGGATGTGTTCCAGATCCTTCTGATGACCAACCAGCGCCTGCCATTCCGGGCGATCGGTCAGTGAGGCAGGTCCCTTGGTCATAACACAGTTCCTTTTTCAGATTTGCCGGATTACCGGGACACCGAAAGGTTGTCGATCAGCCGCGTAGTTCCCAGGAACGCCGCCGTGAGCAGGGTGATGTCTGTGTCTTCCGCACTGGCGGGTTTCAGGGTGAGGCTGTTGGAAATATTGAAGTAGTCAGGGCGCAGGCCGGCATCGCTGAGCGCCTTGCTGGCTTCATCTTCAATGGTTTTAAAATCGGTTCGGCCCTGTTGGATTTTATCGGCCGCCTCCTGGAGCGTGCGATAAACAACCGGAGCGATGGCCCGCTCGGATTTCGACAGATAGCCGTTGCGGGAGCTTTTGGCCAGGCCGTCTTTTTCCCGAATAGTCGGCGCGCCCACGATCTCCACAGGCATCATAAGATCCCGTGTCAGCTTGCGGATCACCGCCAGTTGCTGGAAGTCCTTCTCGCCGAACACGGCTACATCCGGTTGCACCATGTTCAGCAGCATGGTGACCACGGTGGCCACGCCTTCAAAATGCCCTGGCCGGCTGGCACCACAGTGGCCCTCGCTGACTTCCGGCACGATAACCCGGGTCTGACGGGCCAGGCCTTCGGGGTATATCTCGTCATTGGATGGCGTGAATACCAGCGTGCTGCCTGCTTTTTCCAGGGCCTCCTGGTCCGCCTGCAGTGTCCGCGGATAGCTGTCGAGGTCTTCCGAGGCGCCGAACTGCATCGGATTGACGAAAATGCTGGTGACCACAATGTCGGCGGTCTCGCTGGCGCGCCGTACCAGTGAAATGTGACCTTCGTGAAGATTGCCCATCGTGGGCACAAGCGCAATGCGCTTGCCCTTCTGGCGATAGCCACGAAGCATGGTGCGGAGTTCTTTGAGCGTATGTACGGTTCTCATGTTTTGAACGTATGCTCCTCGGCGGGAAATGAGCGGTCGCGAACGGCAGCCACATAGGCTTCGATGGCGCCCCTTACGGAGCCTGTTTCGGCCAGGAAGTCCTTAACGAAACGGGGTTTACGGCCGGTTGTCATGCCCAGCATGTCGTGAACCACCAGTACCTGGCCGTCGGTATCCGCGCCAGCACCAATGCCGATAACCGGGGCCTGAACCGCCTGGGTAATGCGGGCGGCGAGCGGTGAGGGGACGCATTCCAGCAGGATGAGGTCAGCGCCGGCGGCGACCAGCTCACAGGCGTGTTCGATCATCATCTCGGCGTGTTTTTCGTCCCGGCCCTGAACCTTGTAACCGCCGAACTTGTTGACGAACTGGGGGGTCAGCCCGAGGTGGGCGCACACAGGCACGCCCCGTTCGCTGAGGGCGTGGATGGTGTCTTTCATCCAATCGGTGCCTTCCAGTTTGACCATGTGGGCACCGGCGCGCATCAGTTCGGCCGCATTTTCCAGGGCCGCCTCGACCGTGCCATAGGTCATGAAGGGCATGTCCGCCATAATCAGGGAGCCGCGGTTGCCCTTCGCTACCGATGATACGTGGTACACCATCTGATCCATGGTCACCGGCAGTGTGCTGTCGTGTCCCTGCAGAACCATGCCCAGGGAGTCACCGATCAGGATCACGTCTACGCCTGCTTCACTGACAATCTGGGCAAAGGTGGCGTCGTAGGACGTCAGCATGGAGAACGCTTCGCCTTTGGCCTTGTACTCGCGCAGGGTATTGATGGTAACAGCCATAGAATCCTTGCCTTGTGGGTGGATGGGCTATCTAAGGGTAATCCCGGGGTGTGTCAGAGGCAATAGGATCAAGCCGGCGCAGGTGGTTGTCCGGGCATTTTGATCGCAGATCCGCAATAGGTGTTCCATCCGGCAGGGTCAGGGACGGGGCCAGGTCCAGTAGTGGCTGCAGAACAAAATCGCGGTTGGGCAGTTCCGGGTGTGGCACGGTCAAGCGGCTCTCTGAGATCCTTTCATTACCATAGATCAACAGGTCCAGATCCAGCGTGCGTGGGCCCCAGTGCTGCCGACGTTCGCGGCCATGATCCTGTTCAATGGATTGCAGTTGGTCCAGCAGTTCCAACGGCGGCAGTTCGGTGCGCAGCCAGACCGCCCCGTTGACAAAATCCGGTTGGTCCTGCGGCCCCACTGGCCGGCTGCGATAAAAAGGCGACTGGGCAACCAGTTCGGTCTCCGGCAGCGCTGCCAGGCCGATCACTGCCCGGGCTAGCTGGGCTGAAGGCTCAGCCAGGTTGCTACCCAGGCCGATGAAAGCGTCCGTTCTTGCCACGGTTCAGGCCTTGTTTGCGGGCTTCTTGCGACGACGTTTCTTGGGCGCAGCGCTGCCCAGTTCGCTGAGCATTTTTTCCTGGCCTTTTTCGTCGAGCTCCTGGAATTCGGTCCACCACTGGCCCAGGCCAGGCTCGATTTCGCCGGCGTCTTCCCGTACCAGCAGGAAGTCATAGGCTGCCCGGAATCTGGGGTGCGACAGGGTCACGAAAGAGCGTTTGCCCTGGCGCCTTGGCAGGCGCATCTGCAGCTCCCAGATTTCCTTCATGGGACCGGAGAAGCGCTTGGGGATCGAGGTGGCCTGGACCTGTTGACCTATTACCCGGCCAATGGCCTGGTGCAGCGCCGGCTGTGGCGGCTCGCCGTTTTCCTGGCGCCTGCGCCAGTCCGCCTGAAGGGCAGGCCAGAGCATGGCGGCGTAAAGGAAATAGGGCGTGACTGATTTGCCCTGGGCAATGCGGCGGTCGGTGTTTTGCAGTGCCCGGCGGATCAGTTCGTCGCTTTCGCCGTCGGCAATAGCGGCGGCGGTTTCCGGAAACAGCGGTGCCAGCAGGCCGTAATGGCTGAGCAGGTCGTAGGTGGCCTCGCCATAGCCTGCGGAGAAGAGCTTGAGTACTTCTTCAAACAGGCGGGCAGGCGGAATATGCGTCAGTAGAGGAGCCAGCTGGCGGATCGGTTCCTCGGTTGCCGGCTCAATGGTGAATCCGAGCTTGGCTGCAAACCGGATAGCGCGCAGCATTCGTACCGGATCTTCCCGATAGCGGGTTTCCGGGTCGCCAATCAGGCGCATCTGGCGTTTTTTGAGGTCATCCATGCCGCCGGCGAAATCCACCACGGTGAAATCGCGAATGCAGTAGTACAGGGCGTTGACGGTGAAATCCCGACGCAGCGCGTCTTCTTCCATTGACCCGTAGACGTTATCCCGCAGCAGCAGGCCGTGTTCACTGGTGCGGCGGTCATCGTCATCCTCGTCGTCGCCGGCATCGGTGGCGTTACCGCGGAAGGTAGTGACTTCGATGACTTCCCGGCCGAACAGCACGTGGACGATACGGAAGCGGCGCCCGATCAGCCGCGAGTTGCGGAACAGTTCGTGCACCTGTTCCGGCGTGGCGCTGGTGGCGATATCAAAATCCTTGGGCTGGCCACCCAGAAGGATGTCCCGCACGCCGCCGCCCACCAGATAGGCTTCGAAGCCCGCGCTGTTGAGACGGCTGAGCACCTTCTTGGCCGGTTCGCTGATGGCAGAGCGCGACACATTGTGCTGGTCCCGCGGGATATCCTGCCTCTGGTAAGGCGCTTGCTGTTTGCCGCTGCTGGTGCCGGAAAACATGGAGGTGACTCTGTCGATTAGGTTATTAAACATTGAATTCCGTTGACTGCGCTGAAGCAAAAGCGAGAGTTTACCGGTTTGCACAGGATTTGAACACGTCTGGCGGGTTTGGGCGGGTAAATGAACGTCTGGCGCAGGTTGGCCAGGGATCACCGGCCCAGAAAATCAAAAGGCGGATCCGTTTACACGAACCCGCCCTCAAAGCGTTGACGATCTGCATTGTTTTTGTTTTTGCCGGGATTTTTCTTCGTTTTTCTACCCCACTGGTGTCCCCACTATTGAGGACGATTTCACGCAAACGGAAAGCTTTGAATACACAGAGCAGTCAGGGACATCGGGCGAGTCATTGGAATAAATGCAGTGCCGTCTGGGAAACGATTCTTCTCTACATCTACAACTCGCACATGCCGTGGGACCACTAAAAAGCAAAGTACCCAAAACACTCAGTTCGCACACGTTCTGTTTTTGTTTTTGTTTATGAACGTCTTTCCGCAGCTTTTTGTTTTTGTTTTGGCGCTGCCAGATCATTGTTGTTTTTGTTGTTGTGCGCTCTTGATAGAGCAGGGTATGTGCCAGATTTTGAAATTGCTTTATTAACAGCAGGTTAGTGTTTGGAAACCTGCGTAGGGGTTTGCACTTATGACGAATGTGTTACTCAGTCCGCAGTTTTCTGAAAGCGGGTGTTACCGTGAGGAACACCCGGTAACAAATGAGCATGGGTTCACACTTTCGATGTGGCAGGGTTCCGGTTGCCAGTGCGGTCAGTTCGCAGAATTCTTTTTACGGGGAATACCCAGGCGCTGACGGCGTTCCCAGAGTGATTTTCGGCTTATGCCAAGTTTCTGAGCCAGCTCGGTCTCGCTCATGCGGTCCTGGTTTTCCAGTACGAAATGCTGAAAGTAATCTTCCAGTGACAGATCGCTGGACGTGTCGCTGTCCTGGACGGTTGTTTGTTCATGATTGCCGTCTACCAGGGTTTCCGGAATGTTAACGTCCTCTCCGCCGTCCTCCAGGTCCAGCAAGGCAGGCGTGATCAGGTCGTTGTCACAAAGAATGGTCGCACGCTCTATGGCGTTTTCCAGTTCCCGCACGTTTCCGGGCCAGCGATGGCGCTCTAGCACCCTCATTGCTTCCGGGGTGAGGTTCAGAGCGGGTTTGCCCATCTTCGCGCCTTGACGGCGCAGAAAATTATGGGCCAGGCCCAGAATATCCGGTTTGCGCTCGCGCAGCGGCGGTATGCGGACCTGCATGACGTTTAGCCGATAATACAGATCCTCGCGGAAGTCGCCGGTGCGGGTCATGGCCTTCAGGTTGCGGTGGGTGGCGGCAATCATCCGTACATCTACTTTCCGGCTCTGGGTCGAGCCAACCTTGCGAATCTCGCCCTCCTGCAGCACCCGCAATAATCTGGCCTGGGCCTCGGCGGGCAGTTCACCGATCTCGTCGAGGAACAGGCTGCCGCCGTCCGCGGCCTCGATTAGACCGGTACGAGCCGAAACGGCACCGGTGAAGGCGCCTTTCTCATGGCCGAACAGCTCCGACTCGATCAGGCTTTCGGGAATTGCGGCACAGTTCACGGAGATCAGCGGGTTGGAAGCCCTCGGGCTCATAAGGTGCAGCGCCCTGGCGGCCAGCTCCTTGCCCGTTCCGGATTCACCCTGGATAAGCACAGTGGTTTCCGTTGGCGCTACCTTGCGGATCAGGGTGAACACCTTCTCCATGGCGTCACAGTTGCCGTACATCAGGCTGGCCGGGTCACTGTCGGTGGTGTCTGCTTCAGCCGTTGCCGTGTCAGGGTTAGCTGACTGGGTGCCCTTGGTGGTCTGGCGCGCCAGAATGTTTTCCACCGCTTCCAGCATCTCATCGTGGTCAAAGGGTTTGGCGATGTATTCAACCGCGCCCATTTTCATGGAATCCACCGCCGAGCGAAGGCTGGCGTAGCTGGTCATGATAAGCACAGGGGTGTCCGGTGCCCGACGGATCAGTTCTGTGCCGGGCGCGCCGGGCAGCCGCAGATCGGAAATGATCAGGTCGAAGTCGCCGGGCTCGTAATGCTCGGCGGCATCTTCCACCGATCCCGCATCAGCGACCTCATAACCGGCGTGAATCAGAAGCTTGCGAAGCGCTGAACGGATAATCTCTTCGTCTTCTACAATCAGGATACGCGGCATAAACGTGCTATGACCCCTGGTTCTGGCTTGTGGTGTGCCCCGTCTCCGGCTCGTAGGCCGGTAACCTGATACGGACACAGGTTCCGCCACCCGTGTCGTGGTTCAGCGGGCTCTCCACCTGAATATTGCCGTAATGCTCTTCTACGATGCTGTAGACCAGTGAAAGCCCCAGGCCGGTGCCCTGGTTCGGTGCCTTGGTGGTGTAGAAGGGCTCGAAGATATGATCCAGCTGCTGCGACGAAATGCCGGACCCCTCATCGGTGACGTCGATCATAGCGGAGTAGCCGTCGTGCTTTCCACTGATTCGGACTTCGCCACCTTCGGGTGATGCATCCCGGGCGTTGGCCAGCAGGTTAATGAATACCTGTACCAGCCGTTGCTCATCACCCAGCACCATCAGGTTGTCCGGGCAGTCGTTGGAATAACGGATGCCAAGACCCTTGTCGCTCAGGGAGAGGAGGTTGATGGATTCGTCCACGCAGCGGCGGATCAGCACCGGCTCGTACCGATTGGCGTGGGCATGGTTGCCGGTGCGGGCAAAATTCATCAGGGATTGCAGAATGGTGGAGATCCGCCGTGTCTGCTGCTGGATCTGATCGGCGGTCGAGAGGATGTCCGGGTCGCTGGTTTCCAGCTTCAGGTTCTGGGCCAGAGATGAAATGCCGGTGACCGGGTTGCCGATCTCATGGGCTACGCCTGCCGCCAGCCTGCCGACGGACGCCAGCCGCTCGCTGTGCATCAGTTCATCTTCCAGTAGGCGGGTTTCGGTCTGGTCTTCTACCAGGATGATGCTGCCGCCTTCAGGATGATCCGGCCCGGCCAGTGCCGCCTTGTGCAGGTTCAGCCAGTGGGGCCGGCCGCCGAGGTCGAGGCGGTGTTTGTACCGGTGCAGGTCCTCTCCGGAATTGAAATCCTCCAGCAACAGATGCCAGTGTTCCGGCAACGCCAGCAGCTTTGCGCCCACCACGTCATCGGCAGTGATGCCTGTCAGCGCTTCCATGGCGTTGTTCCACATCAGTATCTCGCCATCGTCCCCCATGGAACAGGCGGGAATCGGCAGGTTGTGCAGGGTCTGGCGGTAATGCCGGCGCAGGTTGTCCAGTTCCCCGGCAAGGCCGGTCAGGCGATTTTCATAATCCCCCAGGGCGCGTTCGACATAGCGGATGTCCTGCCCGGTACCGCCGCCGGCCATGGGTTTGAATCCCAGGTTCCGCTTGACCAGATCCCGGGCAACCGCCGGGCCCAGCAGGCCGGAAAGGTTGGCTTCTATACGATCCCGCAGGCGGCGCAGCTGATAGGGACGGTACTCCACGCTGGGCAGTTTGAGCTGGTGCAGCGCCCGGTCGATTTCCCGTCTGGAAACCCCCATGCCCAGCGGCGCTGCAAGCTGCAGCACGAAGTCTTCGGAGGAGGATGCCAGCAGTTCCCTGCGCTGTGGTCGTGACAGGGCGCCTACTGAGCAGGCCTCGGCGGCGCCGGATTCTTCCTTTGAGCTGGCGCTGAGCAGCGACACCAGCGCAAACACCGATATGTTTACGGTCAGGCTCAGGAAGATAAAGATATGAGCGTTGTCGCGGTCCGGTACCAGTGGCGAATCCAGCAATGCCAGAACGTTCGCGGTATGGGAGAACGGCAGTACCAGGGTCAGCGCCCAGATAACCAGACCGGCGCAGAGTCCGGCGTTCAGCCCCCGCCGGTTGCCTTCCGGCCAGTAGATCACGCCAAGGGCGCCGGGCAGCAGCTGGAGCATCCCGGAAAGGGAGATGATGCCAAGAATTGACAGGTCCAGATGCTTGCCGACGATTTCGTGGAACAGCAGAGCCGTCAGAATGGTTGCCGCGATCAGCAGCCGTTTCACCCAGCGCAGCCATAGGTAGATGTCACCCTGATCCTTGGGTGTGCGCAGCGGCAGCACCACATGGTTGAGCACCATTCCGGCCAGCGCCAGGGTGCTGACGATCATCAGTCCGCTGGCGGCAGACAGACCGGCGATGTACATCAGCAGCGTCAGTGCCGGACTTTCGATTGCCTGGGCCACGCCTATAGCAAAAAAAGCGGGGTCGGTGGTCGCCGACAGCGCCTGGCCGCCCCAGAGAATCAGTGGCACCGGAAGGCCCAGCAGCAGAAGGTACAGGGGTAATCCCCAGCTTGCCTTGGCCAGCGCCTTGGGCGAGGGGTTTTCGCTGAAGGTCATGTGGTACATGTGGGGCAGCACCAGGGCGCCGGCAAACGACATCAGCATCAGCGCGCGCCAGCTGCCGTCATCGATACGCAATGCCATGGCGGTATCCGGCCGGGCATGATCGGCAAGCCAGCCCTCAAGCCCCGCCATTCCGCCGAAAACTGCGAACAGGATGACTCCGCCCAGAACCAGCAGCGATACCAGCTTGACCAGCGAGTCGAAGGCGATCGCCACTACCAGGCCCTGATGACTGTCGGAGCTCTGATCCCGGCGTGCTCCGAAAAGCGTGGCAAACAGCACCACAATCAGGCTGAAGGAAACGCTGATCAGTACCGGCGAAGTGTTGGGGGCAAGCAGGCTGGCGGAGGTGGATACGGCTTTGATCTGCATGCTCAGCAGTGACAGGATGGCGGCGCCGGAACAGATGGTGACCAGAGTACCCGCCCACTGGCTTCGATAGCGGTAGGCAAACAGATCTGCCAGCGAGGTCAGTTGATAGGCGCGGCCGATGCGCAGGATCGGATTGAGCAACACAGGCGCCAGCAGGAACGCACCGCTGATGCCCAGGTAGTAGGCCAGAAAGCCATAGCCGTATTCAGCCGCCGCACCCACCGAAGCATACACCGCCCATATGCCCGCATAGACGCCCAGGCTAAGAGTGTATACCAGGGGATGTCGTACCCAGCCGCGGGGCAGCAGGCCGCGTTCTGTTATCCAGGCGATGCCGAAAAGCAGTAAAAGGTAAAGGAAGCTGGCAACCAGCAGGCCGGAGGCGCTAAAACTCATTGGGGTCTCGCCGCCATTCAAGCCAGAAGCCCATGGCAATCAGTCCGGCCCAGATGATGTAGGGGCTGTACCAGGCATTACCCGGCGAGGTCCACCAATCCAGAATATTGGGCGAGAAAATATAGACTGCCAATACCAGAAGAAAGACCAGACGGTAGATATACATCGGAAAAGAGATCCCCACTGCCGTGTGAGAGTCAGTTTATAACACGGGGTTTACCGGGCTGTCAGGTGAATCCGGGATGGCTGCCAGCGGTCAGTGGCGGTTTGCAGAATATCCGCGGCTGAATCCCTGTTTGTCAGGCCAGAAAGATCCTGGCCTAGGGCTTGAAGGGCGCTCAGTAGATTGTTCGCCGGCCGGGCGTCGTCCAGGGCCGGGGCATGGTTCTGTTTGCTGAGTTTCTGGCCCTGCTCGTTGAGTATCACCGGAATATGCAGCCAGGCGGGAATCTGCGCCCCCAGGGCCCGGTAGATCTGGCACTGCTGGGCGGTCATCTCCAGCAGGTCGGATCCGCGAACCACATGGGTGATCCTCTGGTCAATGTCGTCCGCTACAACCGCAAGCTGATAGGCGTAAAAGCCTTCCTTGCGCCGGATGACCGGGTCGTCTGTTTCCGCATTGACCTGCTGGTGCTGATCGCCCAGCAGAAGATCCTGCCAGTGGCTGTCTTCATCGTGCAGGGCGAATCGCACCGCATAGGGGCGATCACCCGCCACGACTTTGCCTTCGCGGCAGCCATTGGGGTGTTTGCCATGATTGGCCTGCAGTTGCTTGCGGGAACAGATACACCTGTAGGCACGCCCCTGCTGGAGAAGATCGTCAATTATCCGCTGATAGCGATCATGACAGCGGGACTGAAACCGCACGGGTTCGTCCGGCTCCAGGCCGTGGGCGGTGAGGCTCGCAAGGATCTGTTCGGTGGCTTCCGGGGATTCGCGTAGGGGATCCAGATCTTCAATTCGCACCAGCCAGGTTCCGCGCCTGGCGCGGGCTTCAAGATAGCTTGCCAGCGCGGTGACCAGAGAACCGAAATGCAGGGGGCCGGTGGGCGAGGGCGCAAAGCGCCCCCGGTACCCGGTATCGACGGGGCCGTCGATCAAATGCCGGTCTGGCGCTCGCGAATTTCTGCGAGGGTTTTGCAGTCGATGCACAGCGTCGCGGTCGGGCGGGCCTCAAGGCGGCGAATACCGATTTCAACGCCGCACTGGTCGCAGAAGCCGTAGTCGTCCTTGTCGATGCGGTCGATGGTCTGGTCAATTTTCTTGATCAGCTTCCGCTCGCGGTCCCGGGTGCGCAGTTCCAGGCTGAATTCCTCTTCCTGGGTTGCGCGATCGCTGGGATCTGCGTAATTTGCCGCATCTTCCTGCATGTGATGCATGGTGCGGTCGACTTCTTCCATCAGTTCCTGCTTCCATTGCATCAGCAGGCCCTTGAAGTGCTCGAGCATGTCGGCACTCATGTATTCTTCACCCTTCTTCATTTCGTAGGGGGTGAAGTTGGTAATACGTTCGCGTGGTTGGTCTGCAGTCTTTGCCATTGAACCCGGCCTCTTGTTAACACTTCACTAGAACGGTGTGCTTCCCACCGCACAAGCCCCGTGGCTAAGCGGTTTAACTCTGGATGAAGCACTCGTCCTGAAACGGGAATTTGCGGAAAATAGCAGATTAGTTCCGGGGGTGCCAGCCTTGTCGTACCCACTTTTGCACGGAGACACAGATGAACATACCGGGCCAACTGACCGAAGGGCGACTGATCCGGCGCTATAAGCGCTTCCTGGCGGATATACGGTTGCCAGATGACAGTGAGGTAACCGCCCACTGCCCGAACACCGGCTCCATGCGCGGGTGCCAGCCCGATGGCGCGCGGGTGGTGCTGAGTATGAGTGATAATCCGAAGCGGAAGCTGAAATACACCTGGGAACTGGTGGAAGCTTCACCGGGCGCCTGGGCCTGTGTGAATACCGCCCGCCCCAACGGCCAGGCCCGGGAAGCGATTGAAACAGGCGTGGTTACCGAGCTGGCCGGTTACGCGGCCTGTCGGTCGGAGGTTCGCTACGGTAGCGAAAAAAGCCGGATCGACCTTCACCTTTCCGGGCATGAGTCGTTGTCCGACGCCTGGGTGGAGGTCAAGAATGTCACTCTGTGTGAGCAGGGGGTTGGCTATTTTCCGGATGCGGTCACTTTGCGAGGCCAGAAGCATCTCAGGGAGCTGATGGCTCAGGTGGCGGCGGGCGAGCGGGCCGTACTGTTGTTTGTGGTGAACCACACAGGGATCGAGGTGGTAAAGCCCGCGGACGACATTGACCCGGCCTATGGGAAATTACTGCGAGAGGCGCATGCGGCTGGTGTGGAAGTGCTTGCTTACCGCGCCGGGCTGTTGAATCAGGGAGAGCCGGATGGTGACCTCTCCCTGGTTGGACCGATGCCTGTCAGTCTGGAAGACTGATCAGGCGGCCGGCATGCCGAAGTGCTGGCGGATCCGGTCCGCCACGGCCTCGGCCAGGTGGTCCTGGTCAGTGTACAGGTGCACGGTGTGGGTTTTTTCCTGATCCGTCAGAGGTTCAAACCATGTTGCCTGCGTTTCGAGCAATTCTTCCGTGGCCTCCGATGCATCTCCGTCACGCTCGCTGATCCACCGCCTGCGGGTGTCTTCTGTTGCCTCGCAATGAATCAGCGCGAACGGCAGGCCGAGGTTCTCCGCCACGTCCGTTAACAGATCCCGCTCTGCCTGTTTCAGGCAGGCCGCATCGACAATCACCGGCAGCCCCGCCAGCAGCAGATCTTTTGCCAGTTCTGCCAGCCGCTCATAGGTGCGCTGGTTGGCTTCCGGAGTGTAAAGATCCTCGCCAATGCCGGACTTGCTACTGTCCAGTGGCCCCAGGCCATGAAGGCGCTTGCGCTCCACGTCCGAGCGCAGCCGGATCAGCCCCAGTTCGGCTGCCATCTCCCGGCTGATAACGGACTTGCCACTGGCGGACAGGCCGGTCGTTGCCAGCAGATAGGGGTTGGGGAAGCGGCTGTAATCTTCCGCCAGCTGGGCGTATTCCCGGTAGCGCTGCATCAGATCGGCTTTTTCCGATTCGCTGAGAGACGGGTTTCCCATGGTGAACAGGGCAATCTTGCCGCGGACCATCGCCCGATAGGCTTTGTAGAGCGTCAGCAGGGGCAGGGCCTGAAAATCCCCCCGGTATTCCAGATAGTGATTCAGCACCAGGTTGGCCAGACGGCTTTCGCCACGGGACTCCAGGTCCATCAGCAGGAACGCCAGATCGTTGATGACGTCGATCCAGCGGAAGGGCTCGCTGAATTCGATGCAGTCGAAAACCGTCACCTTGCCCTGGAAAACGGTGATGTTCGCCAGGTGCAGGTCGCCGTGGCATTCGCGCACGTAGCCCTCGGCATGACGCTGTTGAATCAATGGCTTGAAACGTTCGAAGGTGGCCTGGGTCCAGGCTTCGAGGTTGTCCAGCTGGTCCAGCAGGAAGGGCTCGTCGATCATCGGGCGAACCTGGTCGAAGTTTTCCTGCATGCCGGCAAAGACGGCGTCCGGTGTGCCCAGCGGTTTGTCCGCGGCAACGGGAGGCAGGGTTTCGTGAAATTCTGCCACCTGGCGGGCCAGACTGGTGAGCTGCTCTTCCTGCAGCTGACCGCGCTCCTGCTGCTTGTCAAAAAGCCCGTCCTGATCAAACTGGCGCATGCGAATGGCGTATTCGAAAGCCTCGCCACTGCCGCCAAGTGCCGGTGCATCAGTGGAGCCGGTGATGGGCAGCACCTCAAGGTAGAGGGAGTCGGCCAGGCGCTTGTTCAGCCGCAGCTCTTCCTCGCAGAAATGCTTGCGACGATCCAGGGTAGAGAAGTCCAGAAAGCCGAAATCCATGGGCTTCTTGATCTTGTATGCGAAGTCGCCGGTGAGAATGACCCAGGAAATGTGAGTTTCAAGAACCTGAAAGTCCCGCACAGGGTGGTCGTACAGTTCAGGGTTCTGCAAGGCCTTGATCAGGTTATCGGATGGTGCGTCGGTCACGTTTCTCTCCCTGGCATTTTCGATCGTGTCTGATTGATTGCGCCCTATCATAACGGTCAGGTTACATAAATGACACATGGATGCGTTGCCGCATCGCCCACCGGTTTCGGTATAATCCCGCCATGAAAAAAACCGCCTCCCCCAAGAAAACTCCCCGAAAGCGTTCCGCGAAGGGTGGTCGCAAGCCCTGGTTCTGGAAGCTTTTTGTTCGTCTCTCACTGATCGGCCTGGTACTGCTGGCGGGGTGGACTGTGTATCTCGATGCGGTGGTCACCTCCCGTTTCGAGGGTCGGCGCTTCGAGGTACCTTCGCGCGTCTATGCCAGGCCGCTTGAGCTGTATGACGGTGCAAGCGTTTCGGCCGGCGCACTGGAGCGGGAGCTGGAACTGGCGGGTTACCGGGGGGACGGCTCCGGCGCGGCAGGAACCTATCGCCGCAACGGCGGCCAGTTCCGGATTCATACCCGGGGGTTCCGCTTTAACGATGGAGAGGAACCGCGCCGAAGCCTGTCGCTCAGCATCTTTGGCGACCGTGTTCAGCAGTTTGCAGTGGTGGAAGGGCCCTCGTCGCCCATCGTGCGCTTGGAACCGGCGCAGATTGGTGGTATCTACCCTGCCCATAATGAAGATCGGGTTCTGGTGGAGCTTGAGCAGGTTCCGGAGCTGTTTCGCAACACCCTGATGGCGGTGGAGGACCGGGAATTCTACGATCATTTCGGCATTGCGCCGCTGTCCATTGCCCGGGCAATGCTGGCCAACATCCGCGCCGGGGAAATCGTTCAGGGCGGCAGCACCCTGACCCAACAGCTGGTCAAGAATCTTTTCCTTACCCGGGATCAGACCCTGCTCAGAAAGGGCAACGAAGCGTTGATGTCACTGCTGCTTGAATTCCATTACCGCAAGGATGACATCCTCGAGACCTACATGAACGAGGTTTACGTCGGTCAGGCAGGCACCCGGGCCATCCACGGGTTCGGGCTGGCCAGCCAGTTCTATTACGGTGAATCCATCAGTGATCTCGCCCCCCATCAGATCGCCATGCTGGTGGGGCTGGTGAAGGGACCTTCCTACTACAATCCCCGGCAGAATCCGGAGCGGGCACGGTCGCGGCGCAACCTGGTGCTGGGCGTGATGGCCGAGGCCGGGCTGATTTCCGAGCAGGAGGCCTCTCGGGCCAGAGGGCAGCCCCTGGGCGTGACCGGCAGGGCTTCCTGGTCGGAGAACCGCTACCCCGCCTATATTGACCTGGTTCGCCGGCACCTTGCCCGGGACTATCGCCAGGAGGATCTGCAAAGCGAGGGGCTGCGCATATTCACCACGCTCAACCCGTCCATCCAGTATGCGGCGGAATTTGCCGTAAGCGATACTCTGAATTCCCTGGACGAGCGTGTTGAAGGCAAGCTCGAGTCGGCCATGGTCGTGACCTCCCGCGACAGCGGTGAAGTGCTGGCGCTGGTTGGGGGCCGGGACCCGAAATTCGCCGGTTTCAACCGCGCTGTGGATGCCTGGCGGCCCATTGGCTCGCTGGTCAAACCCTTTGTCTACCTGACCGCATTGCAGAACCCCGACCAGTACACGCTGGTAACGCCGGTAAAAGATGAAGCCTTTTCACTGGTGTTTGATGACGGCCGGCGATGGCAGCCCAAAAACTATGACGGCGAGGAGCGTGGCGAAGTGCCGCTGCACCGGGCGCTCTCCCGTTCCTACAATCTGCCGACAGTGAGGGTTGGGCTGGATGTAGGCGTTGAGGCGGTGAAAACCACCCTGCAGAATTTCGGCATGACCGGTGATATTTCCGAATACCCGTCCATGCTGCTGGGGTCCGTGGCCATGACCCCGGTAACAGTGGCCCAGATCTATCAGGGCCTGGCCACGTCCGGGTTCAATACTCCCCTTCGAACCATTCGCCAGGTAACCGATTCCGGTGGCGAGGCGCTGACCCGCTATAGCCTGAAAGTCGAGCAGGTGGCGGATGCGGCAGCGGTTCATCTGGTCCAGTACGCCATGCAGGAGGCGATGCAGGAAGGCACCGGGCGCTCGGCCTATCGCACTGTGCCGGAAGAGCTGACCCTGGCGGGCAAGACCGGTACCACCGACGACGGCCGGGATTCCTGGTTTGCGGGGTTCAGCGGTGATCTGCTGGCGGTGACCTGGGTTGGGCGCGACGATAACGGCCCTACGTCCCTGAGCGGCGCGACCGGCGCCTTACCGGTCTGGTCAAGATTCATGAGCCGTGTGCCCCAGCATGGATTCTCGCCGGTGGTGCCCGATGGCGTGGAGTATCACTGGGTGAACTCCGAAAAAGCCGCACTCACAGATGAGCATTGCGAAAATGCCCGCTACATGCCCTTTATTGTAGGTAGCGAGCCGGATATCGAAGCAACTTGCGGTGGTAGTATCGAGCGTCGGTTGCGGAGCTGGTTTGAAGGAGTATTTGAATGAAGTCAGAGCTAATGAAGCGTTGGGCGTTGGTCGCCCTGGTAAGCGGATTATCCGCCTGCGCGAGCGGGCCCGGTGGCTCAATCTACGTTCCCGCGGGAGAAGAAGCGCCCCGTGCGCCGGAACCGCCCCGCGTTGACCCGGGTACGCAAGAACCCGGTGTCGTTCGCAAGAGCGAACAGCCGGAAACACCGGAACCCCGGTCGCCAAGCTATCAGGATCAGGGAGATGAGCTGTCACCGGCTGCCAGGAGCCTGGTTCAGAAAGCGGACAGCCTGCTTGCTTCCGGAGATGCCCGCGCTGCGGTCAGCCAGTTGGAACGGGCCCAGAGGATTGCCCCGCGCTCGTCAGAGGTATATTTCGCGTTGTCCAGGGCCTACATGGCATTGGACCAGCTTGGAACGGCGGAGCAGTTTACGCTGAAAGGGCTTTCACTGGCGGGCAGTGATGCCGCGGCGCAACGGTCCGGGTGGCTACTGCTTGCCGAGGTCCGTCGCGCCCGGGGTAATATGGCTGGAGCAGACCAGGCCGAAGCCCGGGCTGCCAGCCTCTAAATGAAAAATCCCCACGGGCGTTGCCGGTGGGGATTTTTATTGCTGCAGTTCATTACAGGGTAAGCGGAATGGTCTCTGCTTCGGTTTTGGATCCGGCCTCTACCGTCACATTCTGGGTTCCGTCGTATTCCAGCGCGTCATCCTGTTCGTTATCGTCCAGTTGGCAGGAATAGCTTACCGTGTAGTCGCCCGCACTCAGGAATGCGGCGGTATAGCTATACAGGCTGTCGCTGTCATTCGCGGATACCGGCACGACCAGCAGTGGACCGCTTTCCTCATTAACATTCAGGTCTGTCGGAGTGACGTCGGCGCCCTCGTAGATGTAGGCAGAGCCTTCATAGGCGCAATCGGCCAGGTTGTCTTCCGTATCGTCAACGCCACGAGTGGAGTTGATCAGGGCGTAGTCCACTTCGCCGGTGATTGAGCCAACTTCCTGGTTATCCACCAAGCGCAATGCAGGCTTGAGGTAGTAATCAGCCTGCCCACCTTGTGGGTTCACAATTGATTTGCGCACATCGAAGTCGATGGTGAAATTCTCGTCCCCGCCGGCGGCAACGGTAAATCCGCTGACCAGCTTCAGACCAGTCTGGGCGCCAGAAGGCACAAACAGTGTTTTCTGTTCGCCGCCTTCCTCAAAAACATAGGAGCTGTCGAGATCCAGTTTTAGCCTGATCCACTCGTATTCTCCGGCTGGCAATTCCTGGTCTTCCAGTAACGGAGCGCTCTCACCACCCTGTAGTGTCAGTAGATCGAGAGTTTTGGCTTCTTCGAAAGTGAATTCGATTGCTTCTCCATCCGCTGGCTTGACGGAGAGTCCGGTGAAGCTGATGACTACTTCCGAGAATTGGGTTGTCGGCGCATCGGTTACGTCAAACGAAGCCGTGCCGGTTGCCGGTCCGCTGCTTCCACTGCCGCTTCCGCCACAGGCGGAAATCGCAGCTGCCAATGCAGTGACGCCAAAACCCTTGATCAGTGCGTTATTCATAAACTTCTCCAGGCTATACCTTTCGGTGAGTTTGTTTACCAATACTGTTGGTATTGAACCGGGCCTCCTTTACTCTCTTGTGGAGTCCGGTGCCTGTCGGTATAACGCTGGGGTCCGGCCATGGGTTCCCGGCTTTCATATTAAAGAATATACAGGTGCAGATCTGGCCAGGTTTTATCCACACGAGCACAGGCAACTGTTTTGGCGTTGATCCCTTTCAGGCGGCCCTCCCGGCCCTCAAGGTTTGAAAAACTTGTCCAACCTCACCTGGATGCAATGTATCGTTTTGCTTTCCGGCTGTCGGGGCAGCAACAGGATGCTGAGGATCTGGTTCAGGACGTGGTGGTTAAGCTCTATCCCCGGCTGGAAGAGCTTGAGTCCATTGACCAGTTGCGGCCCTGGCTGAATCGCGTGCTTTACCGACAGTTCATTGATTCGGTCAGACGCAAAGGCCGACAGGCAGATAGCCCGATGAGCAGTTTTGAGTTCAGTGACGCGGAAAGCTGGATTGACGCACAACCTGCCGATTTACCCGACATAACCGAACGGCTAGACTCTGACCGTATGCGGGCGATGCTGGAGAACGCATTGTCCGATCTGTCTCCGGATCAACGTACGCTGCTGCTTTTATGCGAAGTGGATGGGTGGAATCAGGAGGACATTGCCGCTGTGCTTGATATTCCGCTGGGAACGGTGAAATCCCGACTGCATCGATGCCGGGCGGCACTGCGGAAAAAATTACAGGAGACCCCGGAACCTTCCGCGGAGACCCGGCGTGTAGATCGGTGAGGTGATTAAAATGTCATGCAGCAGTACCCGGGAACACATACAGCCCTGGCTCAGAGGTGAGCTTTCCGAAGCCGAATCGGCCGCGGTCGAGAAGCATGTAGCGGGCTGCTATCGCTGCGCGCGGGTGGTGGAAAGCGAAAGCGCGATTCTGAATGCCCTGCAGGCCGGGTACCAGGTTCCCGAGCCGTCAACCGGGTTCGAGTCGAGAGTTCTGGCAGCGGCCACTGAAGCGGATGCGTCTGCTGGTCGTCACCGGTCTGTGAGTACGGCCTGGGTCGGAGGTGCGGTCGCGGCGGCGCTGGTACTCGGCGTGGCGATAGGGGTTGGCCTGCAACCCGGCGCAACCACCGGGGAGGCACGTGTGGCCACCGACAGTGCGCCTGCACCCAGTAACACCCAGACGGTGCGGCTTGCCTTCAACGCCGCTGAAGCCATGACGGACGTCACTTTGACGCTTGAACTTCCCGCTCACGTTGAAATGGCTAGCTATCCAGGCCATCAACAGCTGAGCTGGAATGTGAGTCTGGACAAGGGTGAGAATATTGTAGAGCTGCCGCTTAATATCATGTTCCCGGGCGAGGGCGTGCTGGTGGCTCACCTGGATAACGGTGAGCGTAGGAAAACCTTTCGGGCAGATCTGCCTCGGGCCAATGCGGCCAGTCGTTCGGAGCCTGTATTATGAGTTCATTTATGGTTAGGCATTTGTTGGTGGGTTTGATTCTTGGCTTGTTCGGGCTGACGTCTTCCGTTGCCTGCGCCAGTGAAGATCTGGGCGTTACTATGCGGATGGTGACGGACGATGAAACCCTGACGGATTCGGTGGTTCGGGAGATCAGACTTGATCGACCGGTCAACCTTGAGACCGGTCCGGAGCGGGGCGGGGATGTTGCCCGGGAAGCCCGAGAGAACGGTCGCGCTTTTGGCGAGGCCGTCTCAGAACGGGCCCGGGAAGCAGCACGACTGCGACAGGAAGTGGGTCGGCCAGAACGGCCTGAAGCGCCAGGGAATCAAGGCCCGCCTGAAGGAATTCCCAACGGCGCGGTGCGTTAAGTTCTCATTCAGGCTGCTCCCTCCCTGCCTCCTGCGCTGCTATACTCCTGACCGGTCGCTACCCGCCGACCGCGAGACACGCGGTAGGGTGTACCGGGGTTTCAAATGGATGTGCAGGAGTTGTCTTTGAAGCTTTTTCCAATCTTCGTTCTGATGGCTGCTCTGTTTCTGTCGCAGGGCGTTTCGGCGGACAATAGTCCCACGCCACAGGCAGATTTCCAGTCCGGGGTGGCTGCCTTCCAGGCCGGTGATCTTGACCGTGCGAAACGGCTGCTGGAACAGGCACGGAATGCCGGTCTGGACTCATCCGCCCTGCGTTATAACCTTGGTGTGGTGTATTTTCGCCTCGGGCTTTACGACAAGGCCGAGGCTGCGTTTTCCGGCCTGCTCGATACCCCCCATGCGCCCCTGGCCCGATACAACCTCGGTCTGGTGCTCAAGCAAAAAGGTGATCTGGAAGGCGCCCGCCAGTGGTTTGCACGGGCCGCTGACCAGCAATCCCCAGAGCAGATTCAGACCCTTGCGCAGAGACAATTGATGCCGTCGGCGCGGGACGCCGGCGCAGATTCCCCTTCTGTTCGAACCGTCGGTTTTCTTTCCACGGCAGTTGGCTACGACGACAATATTTCCGGCGCCCCAAACAGTGCCAGCACAGGTGAAGCCGGTGCTTTTGGCGAGCTTCTGGCATCAGGCAGAGGTTATGCTCACGAGCGCGAGGGTAAGGCCTTGAGGCTGGATGCAGTGGCCTATGGCCGTCGTTATCCGGGCAACGCCCGGTTTAATACCAACTATCTGAGCATGGGGGCAACCTGGCAACAGCCTTTGACGGCATCTCGTCTGCTCTCCGGACTTTCTCTCTCCGGGTTCTGGTTCGGCGGTGATCTGCTGGAGCGGCAGGTGCGCCTTGATTTGGCCTATGAGCGCCCTGGTTGTTTCTGGCCTACCGTGGTCATGTTGGACTGCGAGATTGAGACCTATGCCGCCAAAATTCAGGGTGGTTCCGGATTCAGCGCCTATGACGGAGAGGTATACGGCGGATCTCTGGTCGCCCGTAAATCCGTTGACGCCTGGACCCTCGAGGCAGCCTACGGCCTGGACATTGACCATCGCAGGGACCTTCAGAGCGGTGACGAATTTTTCAGCCTGTCACCCACCCGGCACCGGGTATCTTTCGAGGCGGAACGGCAGCTCACCAACGCGTTCAGCGCTGGCATCAGGCAGACTTTCCGTGCGAGCCGCTACGCGGACCCGCATCGGCTGGTGGAAAGCGGGCAGACCGTCACCGAAACCCGTGAGGACGAGCAGTTCAGAACTCTGTTGTTTGCCGGTTATCAGCTGAATGACCGATGGCGGTTGGGCGCTGACCTGAGCTGGCTGGACAACCAGAGTAGCCTGGCCCGGTATGAATATGATCAGGCAGAGCTGCTGATCAGTCTTGACGGGGTGTTTTAGAGAGCGCTTTAGAGAGCGTTCTAGAGGGTGTTTCTGGAGGACTTCCGGAAGGTATTCAAACCAGCCGATGCACGCTAGCACCGGCTGGTCGTGGATGGCTCAGAGCCCTGCGTTTTTCAGGCGGTTGGCCTGCTGCCGGAACACGGTTTTCGGATCCGTTTCAAACAGACTGTGCAGCCCCAGCGCCTGGTTCACCTCATCCAGATGGTTCATGAAGTAGTTGTCCCGGATGACATCGCCAAAATGGCTGCTGCAACGGCCCACAAGACCATCGTTCGCGCTGAAGCCGAAGGCGAGGCTGGTGGTTCCCAGCAACACGTCAGAAGGATCAAACGCGTTCGTCAGCACTCCGGTGCCACCCCAGGAATAGAAACGCACGCCATTGGCTGAACGGGCGCCTTCTCCGCATCGGGTGGATGGCATGCCCGCTGGTGCAAAACGGTTGAACTCGGCGCTGCCCTCGGCGGTCAGGGAGTAGAGGCTTGAGCTCAGGTCCTGGTCGTAACCGCCACCGGAAAGCAGATCAATCAGGCTGCCAAGGGCATTGCCCAGGCGGCCGGCCAGGCTTTCAGCCGGTGAGCCGTAAATCAGGTCTGCGACCGGGGAGCCAGTGTGAGGCGAGCCCACCGTGGTGACCGATGCCACCAGATCCGGACGCACGCGGGCGACATAGCGGGCTGTGGGGCCGCCGTGGCTGTGGCCAACCAGATTGACCTTGCCGTGGATAGCCGCGATCGAGGCAATCTGGGGCAGTAGCGCTTCGCCGCGGGCAATGGTGCTGTCCAGGGCCGGGACCTGGGTGGTGTAGACATCGGCACCATCGCTGCGAAGATCTTCCGCCACGCCATACCAGTAATCCACGCCGGCGATGGAGTCGAACCCGAACATGCCGTGAACCAGCACAATCGGATAACGGGTGTCAGTGTAATCGGAGGGGGACCACCACCATGCCATGGACGGCGCAGACCACGCCACGACCACCAGCACAGCCAGTGCTTTCAGACAGTTCTTCATTGTTATACCTGCAGTTTGCTGTTGTATTTATTGTCAAACTATCTCTTGCGAGATGTGACCATAATTTGATCAGCAGGCATCAGAAGTCAACGGCAGAAGGGGCCGTGCTGAGCCGGTCACAGGAGAACTGTGACCGGCGTCACGAAAATCGGGCAGTTTCTCGCCCGAGACGTCAGAGGGTTTTCATGACCTTTCGGGCGGCATTGATGGTGAACTCAATGTCTTCATCGCTCAAAGCGTTGGTGGTAAATCCGGCCTCGAACGCCGAGGGCGCCAGATACACGCCTTCCTTCAGCATGCCCTGGAAAAAGGCCTTGAAGCGCTCTATATTGCAGGCTGTGACCTGATCAAACCGGGTGACGGAGGGTTCCTCAGTGAAGAAGAACCCGAACATGCCGCCGGCGCTTTGCACCGTCAGCGGTATTCCGGCTTCATCCGCTGCCTGCTTGAAGCCATCGCGAACAGCGTTGGTTTTCGCCGTCAGGCGGTCATGGAACCCGGGTTCGGAAATGGCGTTCAGGGTAGTCAGCCCGGCGCACATGGCCAGCGGGTTGCCGCTGAGCGTGCCGGCCTGATAGACCGGCCCCAGCGGGGATATGTGTTCCATGATTTCTCGTTTGCCACCGAAAGCGCCCACGGGCAGGCCGCCTCCCAGCACTTTGCCCAGCGCGGTCAGATCCGGCTTGACGCCGTAAAAGCCCTGAGCGCCGCCAAGAGAAACCCGGAAGCCGGTCATCACCTCGTCGAAGATCAGCACGGTGCCGTGCTGGTCGCACACTTCCCGCAGACCTTCCAGGAAGCCGGGTACCGGCGGCACGCAGTTCATGTTGCCGGCTACCGGCTCAACAATGATCGCTGCAATCTGGTCGCCCATTTCGTGGAAGGTTTTGCGCACGCCGTCAATGTCGTTGAAATCCAGCGTCAGGGTGTGCTCGGCCAGACTGGCCGGGATGCCGGGAGAGTTGGGAACGCCCAGGGTCAGTGCGCCGGAGCCGGCTTTGACCAGCAGTGAATCCACATGGCCGTGGTAACAGCCCTCGAACTTCACGATCTTGTCCCGGCCGGTGTAGCCCCGTGCCAGGCGAACCGCGCTCATCGTGGCCTCGGTACCGGAATTCACCATGCGCACCAGTTCAATGGAAGGCACCAGTTCACAGACCTTTTTCGCCATTTCCGTTTCGATGGCAGTCGGTGCGCCGTAGCCGATGCCCAGATCCACCTGGGCATGCAGAGCGTCTTTGATCAGCTTGTTGGAATGACCAAGAATCATCGGACCCCAGGAGCCGATAAAATCAACGTACCGGCGGCCGTCCTCGTCATAAAGATAAGCGCCCTCGGCATGCTTGAAGAAAATCGGAGTGCCGCCAACGCCCTTGAACGCCCGTACCGGCGAGTTGACGCCACCCGGGATATATTTCTGTGCCTGTTCGAACAGGGTTTCGGACTGGGTCATGCTGCATTGCTCCTGATAACCGGAAACTTAGGAAAGTGGATGATGGGCCGTGAATAGCCGGGTAAATTGTCGGGCCCGATGTTCAATCAGATCGTCGTCGGCGTCAAACAGGCCGCCTACCACGGCCAGCATATCGGCCCCTGCGCGGATCAGCGATTCGCCGTTTTGCAGGGTTATGCCGCCAATGGCAGTGACCGGCTTCCCGTAGCCTCTAGCCTTGCCAAGGATGTCGGCGCTGGCGGCGGGCGCATCCGGTTTGGTGGTCGAGGGAAAGAATCGGCCAAAGGCCAGATAATCGGCGCCGGCCTGGTCCGCATTGCTGGCCAGGTCGAGGCTGGCATGGCAGGTTGCGCCAATAATGGCGGCCTCGCCCAGGCGTTCACGGGCTGCCTGCAGTGATGCGTCGGACTGGCCCAGATGAACGCCACTGGCCCTGACTCGTTCGGCTAGTTCCGGGTCGTCGTTGATAATCAGCGGTACCCGGGCATTATTGCACGCCGCCACCAGATTTCGTGCCTGGCTGATCCGCTCTGATGATGGCAGGAATTTTTCCCGGTACTGGACCATGACGGCCCCGCCCCTGAGCGCTGCCTCAACCGCCCTCACCAATCGCTCCGGGGGCAGCAGTGCACTGTCGGTGATGGCATAGAGCCCCGGACGCATCAGCTTGTCCATGTGATGCCTCTGTCCGGGACCGGCTGGCCTTTGCCCACTTTCAGGGCATGACGTATGGCGTGGGACACAAAGTTCTGCGCCTGGCCGATCGCCGGTCCAGCTCCCAGTCCGCTGGCGCGGCCAGCCGCGATGGCGGCTGCCAGGGTGCAGCCGGTGCCGTGATACTCGCCGCCGAACCGTTCGACCTGAAAACGCTTCGGTGGCGCTCCCCTCACATAAAGGTTGTTGATAATGTCCTGGCCGGTGCCATGGCCGCCGGTAGCGAGTACCGAATGACAGCCTGTGGCGAGTAGTCGGTCCGCGGCAGTCTCCGGGTCGTCGCTTTGTCCCAGCAGTTCCAGCTCAATGCCGTTCGGAGTAAGCATTTCCGCCAGGGGGAAAAGGCGTTCACGCATTCGATCGATCAGGGCTTCGTCAGCCAGATCGCCGCCACCGGCCGCCTTGATGACCGGGTCAGTGATCAAAGGAATGCCGGGATGTTTTTTGATGAAATCCACCAGCACATCGACCACCTCTGCGCTACCCAGTGCCCCGGTCTTGATGGCGTGGATGGGTGAATCCCCCGCCAGCACGTCCAGCTGCTGGCGGATGATGTCAGGGTCAATGGTAGACGCCCCATAGACATTGCGGGTGTCCTGCACCGTCACACAGGAAAGCACGGGCAATGGGTGGCAGCCCAGCGCGGTAATGGCCTGAATGTCAGCCTGTATGCCGGCGCCGCCGGATGGATCGAGGCCGGAAATAACAAGAACGTGGGGGCGGGAACTCAGGTCAGTCATAGACTCCTCAGAAAGGTCGCACGGTGGCAAGGATTACAACGGCCACCAGAATGAACACGGGCAGTTCGTTAAACCAGCGATAAAAAACATGGGACCGGGTATTGCCGTCGTCCCGGAATACCTTGACCAGATGGCCGCAGTAGAAATGGTAAGCCACCAGGATGGCGATCAGAAAAAGCTTGGCGTGAAGCCAGCCCTGGCTGAAATAGCCGGACGGGTTATAGCTTACCAACCAGAAGCCGAACACCAGGGTCGCCACCATCGAAGGCGTGGTGATTCCCCGGTAGAGCTTGCGCTCCATGACTTTAAAACGTTCACGGCCGGGCTGGTCGTCGCAGGCAGCGTGATAAACGAACAGGCGTGGCAGATAGAAGATGCCGGCGAACCAGCACACCATGGCAATCAGGTGCAGGGCTTTGACCCACAGCATTGGTTAACTCCGTCGATATTGGTAGTAGCTTTCGATGTCGGATTTCAACAGGACGCCGTAGATCCGCTGAATGGTCGGGGCCACGTGACGCTGAACGTATAGAGCTTCTACGCTGCTCTGGTCAAACACGTTCAGTGCTTCCTCAAGGGTGGCCTGGTATTGCACGGGGCCAATGTCCCGGCGATTGGCCGGAATGTTGATCAGGTCGATCTTGGCCGGCTCCTCGTCTGCCGGTTTTTCGGTGTCCTCACTTTTCTTTTCGGTTTCCGGCGTTGAGTCGCTGCTGTCTTCCATGAACCGTGCAAGATCGACCGCGGGCATCAGGGCAGTCGGGCCGTTGCTGCCTTCCACAATCAGCCATTTGGGCTCGGATTTCAGCACCTTGCGGGCTTCCTCCGCGGTCAGGAATCGCTCGGTGCGAAGAATGTTCCGGTCCATGATGGCGCCTACCGATACCCGTCGAAGTGCCTGAATTACCGGGGAGTTCTGGTAGCTCATTCCCTGGCTCTTAAGCATGGTCAGAAACAGGGATTTCTTGCCGAAGACCTCGCTGGTCACCAGGCTGGCGGTGGTGATGATCAGCATGCCCGGCAGAATGATGTTCGGGTTGCGGGTGAGTTCCATCAGTGCCATCAATGCCGCCAGGGGCGCCTGCAGCACCGCCCCCATCATGGCGCCCATCCCGAGCATGGCATAGAAACCAATGGACGATGCCATGTTCGGTAGAATCTGCGCGCCGACCAGGCCCATCGCGCCCCCCAGGGTTGCCCCCATAAACAGCGTGGGACCGATCACCCCGCTGGGCATGCCAAGGCCCAGGGTGACGGAGGTGATTAGCAGCTTGGCAACACCCACCCCCAGAAGCACCCAGAAGGTCAACTGGTGGTCAATGGTAAGTTGAACCGTGTCATAGCCAATGCCCATGACCTGGGGCACCAGAATGGCAAAAGGAACCATCAGCAGTCCTGCGATTGTGAGACGCAGGATAACCGGACGCTGATGATGCCTGCCAAAGGTATCCACGAGCTGTATGAACGCGGCGGCGGCGATGCCGATAACCAGGGCCACTGCAATAATCCAGGGAATTTCCAACAGTGAGTTCATGGTCAGGGCGGGCACGCTGAATGCCGGTTCCGAGCCATAGGCCGCCTGACTGATCACTGCAGCCGTCACCGAGGCCAGTATGATCGGCGTGAAGCCGGCGATGGTGTATTCCATCATCACCACTTCCATGGCGAAGATGACGCCTGAAATCGGGGTGTTGAATGACGCGGATATGGCGGCGGCGCAACCGCAGGCGACCAGGGTGCGGATGCTGTTGTTGGGCAGGCGCATCCATTGGCCCACCAGGCTTGAGAAAGCTGCGCCCAGATGCACCGCGGGGCCTTCCCGACCGGCTGACTGGCCGGTCACCACCGTGGCCACGCCGGTGACGAACTGAACCAGTGCGCTGCGGACGGAAATATAGCCCTGATGGTAGTTCAGCCGCTCCATGACGTGCACAACCCCGACTTTGCGGTCCTGGGTTGCCAGTCGGTGCAGCATAAGGCCCAGGGCAACAGCGCCAGCAAGAGGCAGCACGGCGCGTGCGAGCAGACTGAGTTCCTCAAAGGATTCCGAACCCGGGCCGGGTAAGAACTGTTCCAGCGGCCACTCAATGGCAAACCGGAACACCAGGATCACGCTACCAGTAATCAGGCCGGACAGAAGGCCAAGCACGGCCAGTTGAGGGAGGGCGTCCACCCCGGAAAGTCGGCGACGGAACACAGGAATCAGATTCTCAGTGATCTTGTGCCAGGGTTTTTTCATGGGTGCCGTACCGCCGCAGGATGATTTCTTTCAGTATTGTAACCAGAGCCCGTAGGGCTGCAACTAAGTCATTGGTTTATCATGTTAGACTATCCGGTTAGCAGGGTTGGTCTGTCCGCCCGGGATTTTGCATGAATAGCGGGAGTTGCTGGTGATCAAGGTAGGTATTGTAGGAGGCACCGGATATACCGGTGTGGAGCTTCTCAGAATTCTGGCGGTACATCCGGATGTCGAGGTGAGCTGCATCACATCACGTTCCGAGGTCGGGCTTCCCGTGGCCGAGATGTACCCCAATCTTCGCGGTCACTATGACCTGGCGTTTTCCGAACCTGATGTGGCCACCCTGGCCAATTGCGATCTGGTGTTCTTTGCAACGCCCCATGGCGTTGCCATGCGGATGATGCCTGAGCTTATGGCGGCGGGTGCAAGGGTTGTAGACCTGTCAGCAGATTTCCGGATAAAGGATCTGGACGTCTGGGCCAAATGGTACGGCATTGCCCACGAGAGCCCTGAATGGGCCCATAAGGCGGTCTATGGTCTGCCGGAAGTGGCCCGCGCCGATATTCATGGCGCACAACTGGTGGCGAATCCGGGCTGCTACCCGACGGCGGTCCAGCTTGGTTTCCTGCCCCTGCTAGAAGCCGATCTGGTTGATCCGTCGCGGCTCATCGCCGATGCAAAATCCGGCGCCAGCGGTGCCGGGCGGCAGGGCAAGATCGGCATGTTGCACGGTGAAGTGGGTGAAAGCTTCAAGGCCTATGGCGCCTCCGGCCACCGCCACCTGCCAGAGATACGCCAGGGGCTGGAACTTGCCAGCGGAGTGGGCGTTGGGGTGACCTTTGTGCCGCATCTGGTCCCCATGGTCAGGGGCATTGAAGCCACGCTATATGCCGAACTCAGAAATCCGGCGGATTTTGACCGGCTGCAGGTCGTTTTTGAGGATCGCTTCCGTTCCGAGCCGTTTGTGGATGTGATGCCGTTTGGCAGTCATCCGGAAACCCGCAGTGTCCGTGGTGCCAATAATTGCCGTATGGCGCTGCATCGGCAGGAAGACAGTAACATCGTTATTGTGTCCTCGGTGATCGACAACCTTGTCAAAGGTGCAGCCGGGCAGGCAGTGCAGAATATGAACATCATGTTTGATTTTCCGGAAACCCGTGGGCTCGAAGCCCCGGCGTTGCTGCCCTAAGGTGTTCGGGTGACAGATCAGAAAAAACCATCGGAAGAATACATTGTTATCCGGCACCGGCCCGGATATCGAGTTCGCAGGACTCTTATTCTGCTGACGTTTTCGGTGGTTGCTGCGGTTGTTGGATATGCCGCTGGCATGGCTCAGAGCGGGTTTCGCTTTTCCTCCGCTGAAGATTCCCGGCAGCGACTGTCGGAACAGGTCGAGGAGCTGCGCAGCGCAAACCGCGAGATGAGCCAGCAGCTTGTGAATCTGGAGCGCGGTCGGGCGGTGGACGAGCAGGCCCTGAATCAGGCCAGGCGAACCATCGTTGAACTCGAGACCCGGGTAGCCACGATGCAGTCCGAGCTGGTTTTCTACAAGAACATCATGGCCCCGTCAGAAAGCACCCGCGGGCTGCAGATTGATCGGGTCAGAGTTCGTGCTGCCGGCGCCGGTGACGTATTCGAGTTTATGGTGGTGCTGGTGCAGCGGGGCGACAACAAGAGTTACCTTTCCGGCTCGGTGGAAGTAAGTCTGGTGGGTCGGCGTAATGAGCAGAGGGAAACCATTGCGCTGAAAGAACTGTCAGGTGATATTGAAAATACCGACATCAAGCTCCGCTTCAAGTATTTTCAGGAGGTTGAGGGCACGCTGACACTGCCCGAGGATTTCGAACCTCTGGAACTGCGTGTCGTGGCCAGGCGGGATGGATCGAATTCGGCGCAGGTTGAACGGACGTTCGACTGGGATGAATTAACGGAGAACTAATATGCTGGGTAAGAAAAAGCAGAAACAGAAACCACGGCGCCCGACCGGACACTTCGATACGCTGATTTCCTCCAAGGCGACAGTCCAGGGCGATGTGCATTTCTCTGGCGGCCTGCATGTGGATGGCAAGATTTGCGGTACGCTGATCGCCGACGAGGGCAGTGACGCGGTGCTGAGAATCTCCGAGGTGGGCACGGTTGAAGGTGATATCCGGGCACCCCATGTTATTGTTAACGGCACGGTGCACGGTGACGTGTATGCCTCTGCCCATCTTGAGCTGGCAGAGAATGCCGCAATCCATGGCAACGTCTATTACAATCTGATTGAGATGGCGATGGGAGCGTCGGTCAACGGTAACCTGGTTCATCAAAGTGAACCGGCGGGCCTTCTGACCCGAACGCCCCGCAGCGGAGACGGCTCCTATGAGGACAGCGAAGAGTCCGCTGAGGTGAAAGTTGGCGAAGAGTCAGATGCAGACGCGACCAGGGAATAGTTGATTGTTTTAGTCAGGAATATGATAATCAAGGTACACGAAACGGCAGTACCCGGAGGCATTCTTGAGTGTAGTCCAGCAACAGGCAATTTCCCCGCTATTCCTCAGCGACAGCGCGGTATCCAAAGTTCGCGAACTGGTTGAGGAAGAAGGCAATGAAGACCTGAAGCTCCGCGTGTTTGTGACGGGCGGCGGCTGTTCCGGGTTTCAGTACGGTTTTTCCTTTGATGAAGCCCAGGACGACGAAGACGCGGTCATCGAAAAAGACGGCATAAGTCTGCTGGTGGATCCGATGAGCTATCAGTACCTGGTGGGCGCCACTGTTGACTATCAGGAAGGACTGCAGGGGTCTCAGTTTGTGGTACAGAATCCGAATGCCAGTTCAACCTGCGGGTGCGGTAGCTCCTTCACTATCTGACTCGGTCTGCTTTCCCGCTTCTAGGTTTCTAGTCTGTCAGGCGTAGTAAACCGCCCCCAGAATCCTTTCTCCCTTTGCACCGGTGACTTCAGGAAGATTTCCCGGAAGCCCTGCCAGTGTCTGTCGCGCCAACCATGCGAATGCGGATGCCTCTACCCACTGCGGGTCCAGGCCTATATTGGCCGTGGTAGTCACGGTGCAGGGGCTGCAGGTTCTTTGCAGCTCTCTCAGTAATATCGGGTTTTTCGCACCTCCGCCGCAGGCAAACAGTGTCATTCCCGGATGTTGTGGTAGCTGCTGGGCGACGGTGATGGCTGTTAGTTCAAGCAGTGTGCGTTGAACATCCACGCCGGAAACCTGCGTGTGTCGGGTGAGCGTCGTCTTCACCCAGTCCAGATTGAACTTTTCTGTACCGGTGCTTTTCGGGGGCTGGCGTTGGAAATAGGCGTCGGAGAGCAGGTCGCTCAACAGGGCCTGGTTTACCTGGCCCTGATCTGCCCAGGCGCCATCCCGGTCAAAGCTCTGACCGGTCTGGTCCTTGCACCAGGCGTCCATCAGGGCGTTCGCCGGCCCCGTATCAAAACCGGTCACCGGCTTTTTGGGGTCCGCCGGCAGGTGGGTGAGGTTGGCGATTCCGCCCAGATTCAGGATGCAGCGATCTTCATGGGCGTCGCTGAAAAAGGCTTTGTGGAAGGCGGGAACAAGGGGGGCTGCCTGGCCTCCGGCAGCAAGATCCCGTCTGCGGAAATCCGCAACCGTGGTGATGCCCGTGCGCTCCGCAATCAGTGTGGGGTCGCCGATCTGCAGTGTGAATGGCGTGCTTCCGTCCGGCTGGTGCCGGATGGTCTGGCCGTGGCTGCCAATGCCGCTTATCTGGCCAGGCTCGAGATCGGACTCATCCATCAGCCTCGCCGCAGACTCGGCAAAGAGCGCACCTACCAGATGATCAAGTTCTCCCAGCTCATCGGGCGAACCGCGATTCTGGCTAAGATTGCCCAGCCGCTGACGGATAACGTCGGGGTAAGGTGTGGTGCAGGTACCGTGGATCTGGATCTGGCGGTCAGCCGGGAATGACACAAGGATGGCATCGATGCCATCCATGCTGGTGCCAGACATCATGCCAATCCAGGCGTCCATAGCTTATTCGTCCGACGCAAGGGCCAGTTGTTGTGGCTGACTGTCGCCGCGGAAGAGTTCAAGTTTGGCGACTTCCTGTTCGGCAAACTGTTTGAATCTGGCCATTTCAGAGCTCGGAATCGGCTTGGCGTCGGGCAGCTTCACGGTCCGGGAGTTTCTGGGAGATCCGTTTACACGGAACTCGTAGTGCAGGTGCGGGCCGGTCACCATGCCGGAAGAACCTACGTGACCCACTGTCTGGCCTTGCTTCACGTTGGTGCCTGTGCGAATGCCGCGACCGAGACGGCTCATGTGGGCGTAGAGCGTGGTAATGTTCTGGCCATGCTGAAGCACCACGGTGCGACCGTAGCCGCCTTTCCAGCCGGCGAACTTCACACGGCCATCGCCGGCAGCCTTGATCGGTGTTCCCGGTGCGGCAGCATAATCGGTGCCTTCATGAGGGCGCACGACGTCCAGCACCGGATGTCTGCGCTGAAGGTTAAAGGAGGATGAGATGCGGGCGTCAATTGGTGTTCTCAAAAACGCTTTCCGCATACTACTGCCACTCGGAGAATAGTAGTCGGTATCGCCCTTGCTGTTGGTGTAACGCAAAGCGATGACTTCCTCTCCCCGGTTCACGAAACGCGCTGAAAGAATCTGCCCGGTGTCGAATTTTTCACCGTCGAGATACAGCTCTTCGTAGACCACTTCAAACGTGTCGCCTTTGCGAACGTCGTAGACAAAATCAATGTTCCAGCCAAAAATGCCGGCCATTTCCATGGCGACCCGGTCGGACAGGCCGGCATCCCGGGCGGCCTGGTAGAGAGAGCCGTCAATTTCGCCTGCGGCAAACGCCGGTCGGGCTTCCGGCTCCCGCATAACGGTCTGGCCGTGGAATTCGCCGTCTTTCTTGCGGATCTTTAGGCTTTCAAGCAGATTGCGCTGTAGTTCGATGGCCTGGAGTTCGCCGGATTCATTGGTCGCAAACCGGATGGTCTCACCGGCATACAGGCGCTGGAGTTTGTCTGCTTTGCCTTCGCCGTGAATGACCGAGAGCATCAGGCCATCATTGAACCCGGCTTTGCGGAACAGGGAAGAGAGTGTGTCACCTGAACGGATCTTGAAGGTTTCCCAATCCAGTGTCGAAGTCTGCTTTGTCTTTTGCTGAGCCACCTGAGGTGCTGGTGCGGACTGCGGGTCCGCGCCGGAATCTGGCGCGTCTGCTGACGGTGAGGCGTCGAGCGATGCCAGCATCGTGGTGTTGGCTGCTGCTTCACTAACATTTTCGGTCTGATCGGGTGTGTTGTTGCCAGCGGCGGGCTCGCTCGGGCCGGGCTTCTGGCTGGTGGCCTTGGTTACCGAGCCTTCATTCAGGTCGAGTGAATAGGCCACCCGGTTGGCTTCCACGGGGGAGCTGGGGCTCATCAGCACGGCAGCCGTCACAATGACGCTTATACTGGCGGCAATAGTAATGTGTGTCTTCGGAAACATTTTAAGCACGTGTCACACCCGTTTTAATCGACATTCCGCTAGGTTGTATCGCCTAATTAAAGCTTTTGTTCAAGTATAGACCAACAGATTACCGCATAAAATGCGCTCGGGACAGCAGGAAACATTACCGTTGTACGAATCCCGGCCAGATTTTTACTGGCGGCGCTGATATAATCCGTGACCATTTTATACGCGGCCAATCATGGCTTTGTCTTAAAACTAACCGGTTAAATGGTAGCAGGGGCGTTGGTAACTCACAGATCTGTTTTGTAGATGTCTGTAACCGCTCCGTGACTTCCCGCCGGAACAGAAGGTGTTGTAGATGGCTTCGATAGAAGAAGCACTGGCTGTTATTCAGCGCGGTGTTGACGAGTTGATTCCTGAAAGCGAGCTTACGGAGAAACTGAAGGAAGGGCGTCCGTTAAGGATAAAGGCTGGTTTTGATCCTACCGCCCCCGACCTCCATATCGGTCACACCGTCCTGATTAACAAGCTTCGCCAGTTTCAGGATCTCGGTCACGAGGTCATTTTCCTGATTGGCGATTTTACCGGCATGATAGGCGACCCGACCGGCAAGAGCGCCACTCGTCCCCCTCTGACGGAAGAGCAGGTAGCCCAGAACGCCCTTAGCTATAAAGAGCAGGTATTCAAGATTTTGGATCGCGAGAAAACGCGGGTCGTGTTCAATTCCGATTGGATGAGGCAGCTGTCCGCCGCCGATATGATTCGTCTGGCCGGCCAGTATTCCGTTGCCCGCATGCTGGAGCGCGATGATTTCCACAAGCGCTACGAAGCTGAGCAGTCTATCGCCATTCACGAGTTTCTCTACCCGCTGGTTCAGGGCTACGACTCTGTGGCTCTGGAGGCCGATGTGGAGCTTGGCGGTACCGACCAGAAGTTCAATCTTTTAATGGGTCGTCATTTGCAGAGACATTATGGGCAGTCCCCGCAAGTTGTTCTCACTATGCCGATTCTGGAAGGGCTGGACGGCGTGCAGAAAATGTCCAAGTCCCTGGGTAACTACGTTGGAGTGAATGACGCCCCCGGCGAGATGTACACCAAGTTACTGTCGATGCCGGATGCACTGCTATGGCGTTACTTCGAGTTGTTGAGCTTTCGACCCCTGGCTGAAATTGCCGAGTACCGCGCGGCAGTGGAAGACGGGGCCAACCCCCAGGAGTATAAGAAGGTGTTTGCGGAAGAGATTATTACGCGCTTCCACGATGCCGAAGCCGCGGCTAATGCGCACAAGTCGGCAGGTAACCGCGTGGGGCTGGGCGAGATTCCGGAAAATGTGCCGGTGGTGGAGATTTCCCTGGCGGGACGTGATGCCGTGCATATTGTGGGTCTACTAAAAGAAGCTGGTCTGGCGCAGAACGGCAAGGCGGCCAAAGACGTCTTTGGTCGCGGAGCGGTCTACATGAACGGCGAACAAATGACCGAAGAGCGAATGTTTGCTGTCGGTGAAGATGTCGTCCTTCAGGCGGGAAAGAAGAAAATTGCCCGGGTTCTGATCACTGAGTGATCGATCTGCCTCTTATTTAAGAAATTTTCCGATGGCCCGTTGACACCTAGCCGCTGGGCTGTAGAATACGCATCTCTTTCGAGGGGCACGCCGGTCAGGCGGGCCAGAAATCGAAAGACAACCGTTTGAAAACATTAGAGATTCCGGTTATTGAATTTCTTCT